>CP145872.1:0-513178 GCA_041941795.1 Candidatus Dasytiphilus stammeri
GTTCTTTAAAAAAATGAAAAATTTTTGTAAAATACAGGACATTTGTGGGTTGTGAGGTTAAGCAATTAAGCGTACAAGGTGGATGCCTAGGCAGTCAGAGGCGATGAAGGACGTGCTAATCTGCGAAAAGCACTGGTTAGCTGATAGAAGCGTATAAACCAGTGATTTCCGAATGGGAAAACCCGATACAATTTATTGTATCATTATCAAGTGAATATATAGCTTGATAAAGTAAACCGAGGGAAATGAAACATCTGAGTACCTCGAGGAAAAGAAATCAAATGAGATTCCCTTAGTAGTGGCGAGCGAAGAGGGAACAGCCCAGAGCTATTATTAATTTTTAATTTTAGTAGAATGATTTGGAAAGATCAACGAAACAGGGTGATAGTCCCGTATACAAAAAAATTGAAATTATTAGCTCAATAAGTAAAACGGGACACGTGATATCCTGTTTGAAGATAGGGGGACCATCCTCTAAGGCTAAATACTCCTGACTGACCGATAGTGAACAAGTACCGTGAGGGAAAGGTGAAAAGAACCCCGGTGAGGGGAGTGAAATAGATCCTGAAACCGTGTACGTACAAGCAGTAGGAGTCCTATTAAGGATGACTGCGTACCTTTTGTATAATGGGTCAGCGACTTGTATTCTGTAGCAAGGTTAACCGTATAGGGGAGCCGTAGGGAAACCGAGTCTTAAAAGGGCATTGAGTTGCAGGATACAGACCCGAAACCCGGTGATCTAGTCATGGGCAGGTTGAAGGTTGAGTAATGTCAACTGGAGGACCGAACCGACTGATGTTGAAAAATCAGCGGATGACCTGTGGCTAGGGGTGAAAGGCCAATCAAACCGGGAGATAGCTGGTTCTCCCCGAAAGCTATTTAGGTAGCGCCTCATGAATTCATCAACGGGGGTAGAGCACTGTTTCGGTCAAGGACCCTACCGGGTTACTAAACCGATGCAAACTCCGAATACCGTTGAATGTTACCATGGGAGACACACGGCGGGTGCTAAGGTTCGTCGTGGAAAGGGAAACAACCCAGACCGCCAGCTAAGGTCCCTAAGTCATAGTTAAGTGGAAAACGATGTGGGAAGGCTTAGACAGCCAGGATGTTAGCTTAGAAGCAGCTATCATTTAAAGAAAGCGTAATAGCTCACTGGTCGAGTCGGCCTGCGCGGAAGATATAACGGGGCTAAATTATGCACCGAAGCTGCGGCAGCATTAATAGTGCTGGGTAGGGGAGCGTTCTGTACGCCTGAGAAGACATGTTGAGAGACATGTTGGAGGTATCAGAAGTGCGAATGCTGACATAAGTAACGATAAGGTAGGTGAAAAACCTACCCGCCGAAAAACTAAGGTTTCCTGTCCAATGTTAATCAGGGCAGGGTTAGTCGGTCCCTAAGGTGAGGCTGAGAAGCGTAGCTGATGGGAAACAGGTTAATATTCCTGTACTACTTGTCACTGCGATGGGGGAACGAAGAAGGTTAGATTATCTGAGTGATGGTAATCTCAGTTTAAGCGTGTAGGTGGGTAGTTTAGGTAAATCCGGATTACTATTAACACTAAGGCGTTATAACGAATCACAATGGTGATGAAGTAATTGATACCAAGCTTCCAGGAAAATCCTCTAAGCAAAAGGTTACAGGTAACCGTACCCTAAACCGACACAGGTAGTTAGGTAGAGAATACTAAGGCGTTTGAGAGAACCCAGGTGAAGGAACTAGGCAAAATAGTGCCGTAACTTTGGGAGAAGGCACACTGGTATATGGTGAAATCCGAACGGATGAAGCTAAAACCAGTCTAAGATAACAGCTGGCTGCAACTGTTTAATAAAAACACAGCACTGTGCTAACACGTAAGTGGATGTATACGGTGTGATGCCTGCCCGGTGCCGGAAGGTTAAATGAAGGAGTTAAGGGCAACCTAAAGCTCTCGATTGAAGCCCCGGTAAACGGCGGCCGTAACTATAACGGTCCTAAGGTAGCGAAATTCCTTGTCGGGTAAGTTCCGACCTGCACGAATGGCGTAATGATGGCCAGACTGTCTCCACCTGGGACTCAGTGAAATTGAAATCGCTGTGAAGATGCAGTGTACCTGCGGCAAGACGGAAAGACCCCGTGAACCTTTACTGTAGCCTGATATTGAATGCTTAGTTTTAATGTGCAGAATAGGTGGGAGACTATGATATGTAGACGTCAGTTTATATGGAGTCGTCGTTGAGATACCACCCTTTAACATTGAGTGTTCTAACTGAGTTCCGTGATCCGGGACCAGGACCATGTCTGGTGGGCAGTTTGACTGGGGCGGTCTCCTCCTAAAGAGTAACGGAGGAGTACAAAGGTCAGCTAATCACGGTCGGATATCGTGAGGTTAGTATAAAGGCATAAGCTGGCTTGACTGCGAGCGTGACGGCGCGAGCAGGTGCGAAAGCAGGTCTTAGTGATCCGGTGGTTCTGTATGGAAGGGCCATCGCTCAACGGATAAAAGGTACTCCGGGGATAACAGGCTTATACCGCCCAAGAGTTCATATCGACGGCGGTGTTTGGCACCTCGATGTCGGCTCATCACATCCTGGGGCTGTAGCAGGTCCCAAGGGTATGGCTGTTCGCCATTTAAAGTGGTACGCGAGCTGGGTTTAGAACGTCGTGAGACAGTTCGGTCCCTATCTGCCGTGGGCGTTGGAAGATTGAGAGGAGCTGCTCCTAGTACGAGAGGACCGGAGTGGACGCATCCCTGGTGTTCGGGTTGTCACGCCAGTGGCATTGCCCGGTAGCTAAATGCGGAAGGGATAAGTGCTGAGAGCATCTAAGCGCGAAGCCTACCTCAAGATAAGTCTTCCCTGAAAACCTTAATGGTTTTCTGAAGGGTCGTTGAAGATTACAACGTAGATAGGCTGGGTGTGGAAGCGTAGTAATACGTTAAGCTAACCAGTACTAATCACCCGATAGGCTTAACCTTACAACACCAGAAATGTTCTCTTTAAAAGTAAGATTATTAGTCCAGACAGTTAAGCGCGGTAGAACCACCTGATTCCATCTCGAACTCAGTAGTGAAATGCCGTAGCACCTAGGGTAGTACGAGGTTCTCCTCGTGTGAGAGCAGGTATCTGTCTGGATCTTCTAATAATTATTTTTTGTCAGACGATATACTACCGCATCTAAGGCCAAGAAGTAACCTTCCGGACCTAATCCACAGATAAAACCAGCTGCAATATCAGAAAAATAGGAATGTTTACGAAATTTTTCACGAGCATATATATTGGAGATATGCACCTCAATAAAGGGAATATTAACGGCTAGAAGTGCATCGCGTAATGCTATACTAGTATGAGTATAGCCTGCAGGATTAAGAATAATATAATCAATATGTTCATGTAAAGATTCGTAGATAATTTCAATTAGTTTATGCTCGGCATTGGATTGAAAATGATATAGTCTTATATTAAGAAATTTAGCCTGTGCTATCATTTGTTCTACAATTTCACTTAGTGTGAAGAATCCATATTTGGTCGGCTCCCGTCTTCCTAAATAATTTAAATTAGGACCGTTTAAAAGTAAAATATTAAATGATTGTTCCATCTCGAATATGTTCTCCCTAGGCGATCTCTTTTAAGATAAGAGGAGACCCGAATTATTACCACTTGTTGGGAACAAAAAGTGGTAATCTTAAAAAGATATTACAAATATATGTATTATTTTAATTCTGTACACAAATAAAACTCCTAACTCAATGAAGATAATATCTTGTAATAATTAGTTTAATCGGAACACTCTGTTTCAATGAATATTTAAATTTTTAATTTTATTATAATAAAAGCGTAAGTAGAACTTAAATGAGAAAAAGATTAAGTTTACTATAACCATATCAGCAGAATGTTAAAAAAAAAAGACGAACATATTTATTTATCTAGATAATAAACACATGTGAGGAGATGAAGGAAGTAATCGAAGGATGTACGACAAGACAGGAAAAAGATGTACTTCTTCTATTTATCTTATATTACTCCCCACCTACTACTAACTGGTATTCTACCAGTTAGTTCTGGTTCTGAGATGAGGCTCAATTTGTTCTGGTGTCAGCATGATGGTAGTAACAAAGATTAGCTGACTTCAGAAGCTATTACCCAGTTTTAAGATAAAGAGTTTAGTTTATGGAACCTATTTATCAGCTACTAAGATAAACACGCAGCCCATCTAAAATCATTTGTGATCCTAACATGATTAATATCAATCCCATTAATCTTTCGAGGGCATTCAGACCTTTTTCTCCGAGAATTCGCAGAAAAATTCCAGATGACATCAAAATGACTAAGGTAGTTAACCATGCTACCAGTAAAGCAGCCATCATAGATATAATTTTATGTTGATATTTATGTGATAATAATATTAGGGTGGCTAATACTGTGGGACCTGCTACTAGTGGCATAGCCAAAGGTACTATAAATGGTTCTTCACCAGCTGCTATATAAGTGTTAGCAGAAGATTGTTCGGAAGGAAAAATCATTTTTATTGCAATCAAGAAAAGTACTATTCCTCCGGCAATAGAGACTATCTCGGTACGTAAATTTAACAGGGTAAGAATCTTTTCTCCTGTCAAGAAAAACAAGATCATGATTATCAAGGCAATAATCATTTCCCGTATAATTATCAGATGCCGACGTTTATTTTCTAAAGGTTTTAAGATCAACATAAAAATAGGTAAATTACCCAGAGGATCCATGACGAGAAATAAAAGCATGGTAACAGAAACTATTTCTTTCATAACAAACATACTCCTTACGGTTGAAGGTGTTCAAGTGAAAATAATAATATTTTTTAATTTTAAAAAAAAGATACTTGTAAGTTCAGTGTAATATTTAAAAATGGTAAAAGATATAATCAATAATTGATGTTAATTGTCACGGAGATCCTTTTTCCATCAAGATAAAGTATGCAATTGCGATCATTATCCAAAAAATGGCAAGAGAAATAAGTTTTGAGGCAATATTATGAAAACTATAGGTTTCATTGGATGGCGTGGAATGGTTGGTTCAGTACTTCTCAAACGGATGAGAGAAGAAAATGATTTTGATAAACTAACACCTATATTTTTTTCTACTTCCCAAGCGGGTCAAAGATTATTCTTATTTAACAAAAAATTCCCCTTAATATTACATAATGCATATGACCTAGAGACTTTGAAGGAAATAGATATTATCCTGAGCTGTCAAGGCGACAGTTATACCCTTAACATCTATCCCAAATTACGTAATATGGGATGGCAGGGCTATTGGATAGATGCGGCATCATACTTACGTCTTCAAGAAGATGCAGTTATCATTCTCGATCCCATCAATCGTTTGGTAATAGATGAAGCACTCAATAAAGGCATCAAAACGTTTGTAGCAGGTAATTGTACGGTTAGTTTGATGCTCATGTCGCTGGGAGGATTATTTTCTAATTATCAAGAGTTGATTGAATGGGTGTCAGTTTCAACTTATCAAGCGGCGTCAGGAGCCGGTTCACGACATATGCGAGAATTATTAAAACAGATGGGAATTTTGTATCAAAGTGTACGAGGAGATTTAGATAATCCCGCCGTCTCTATTCTGGATCTGGAACAAAAAGTCACTACCATTAGTCGTAGTACTAATATGACGGTACAAAATTTCGATGTTCCTTTAGCAGGTAGTTTGATACCTTGGATTGATAAAGAAATTCAAAAAGGGCAAAGTCGCGAAGAATGGAAAGTACAAGCAGAAACTAATAAAATATTGCAAACTAAAAATGATATTCCAATAGATGGCATTTGTGTTCGGGTAGGGTCATTACGTTGTCATAGTCAATCCTTTATAATTAAACTTAAAAAAGACGTACCCATGAAAGATATTGAACATCTGATCTCATCCCACAATCAATGGGTCCAGGTTATACCTAATACTCGTGAGCATACAATGTATGAGCTTACCCCAACCGCTGTTACTGGGACTCTTAGCACTCCTGTAGGAAGGTTGCGTAAATTATCCATGGGACCCAAATATTTGTCCGCTTTTACAGTAGGAGATCAGCTAAATTGGGGAGCTTCGGAACCATTACGCCGCATGGTCAATCTACTTACCTAAATTTTATCTCTATAAGAGAGATCTTTTCGGTACGTTAAAATTTAACCATTCAACAATCCGTTTCTGTTGTAACTGAGTAAGCCAGATTCCTAATTTAGTACGACGCCATATTGCATCTTCTATTGTATACACCCATTCATTTTTCACTAAATAATGCAATTCAGCTTCATAAAAATCATGTCCAAAATTTTCACCTAAATCAGAAATCTTGCTTATATCTTTAAGAATCAGCTCGCTATTACTACCGTAGGTATACGCATATCGTTTAGCGAGTGATGGTCCAAGAAACCCATATCGTTCATACAAATAATTAGCATAATGGACACGATTTCTTCCTAAATGTCCCCCAGGTAAGATATTATTTTGGGTCCATGACGAACCAGTATGGGGAAAAAATTTCGCTAACATATTAAGTGCTTGTTCCGATAATTTTCTATAAGAAGTAATTTTTCCTCCAAAAATCGATATTAAAGGAGTTTTTCCGTGAAAGTCATTGAGATCTAAAACATAGTTTCGGGTAATATATTGTGGTTTATTAGATTTATCATCATATAAAGGCCGAACCCCGGAATAAGACCAAATAATGTCTTGTTTGTAAATTTTTTTCTTAAAGTAATGGTTACAAACTTCAATTAGGTAGCTAATTTCTTCCTCCGAAATAATAGGATTTTTAGGATTATCTTTATATTCTATATCGGTAGTACCAATAAGAGAAAAATCTTCCATCCAAGGAATAACAAAAATAATTCGATCATCTGTATGTTGCAAAATATAGGCGTAAGGTTCTGCGTGAATTCTAGGAACAACAATATGACTACCTTTGATCAAACGGAGACGATATTGAGAAGGACGTTTTACTACTTCCTCTAGGACTTTGTTAACCCAAGGTCCAGCAGCATTTACCAATCCTTTAGATCGCCATATTACTATTTTTCCACTATCTATATCCTCTGCTGTTACATGCCATAAATTATTTTCTCGTTTAGCACCAATTACACGAAAACGCGTGTGTACTTCACTTCCATGTCTTATTACTTCTTGGGCATTAGATATAACTAAACGTGCATCGTCTACCCAACAGTCCGAATATTCAAAACCTCGTGATATGTATGTCTCTAAAACTGAGGAATTTTCACCGAATCTGATACTTTTACTCTTAGGTAAACTATTTTTTCTTAAGTGATCATATATAAAAAGTCCCATTCTAATCATCCATGCGGGACGTAAATGTGAACAATGAGGAAGCCGAAATCGCAGGGGAAAAACAATATGTGGTGCTGACTTTAATATTATTTCACGTTCTGATAGTGCTTCGCTAACTAATTTAAACTCATAATGTTCCAGGTAACGTAATCCACCGTGAATTAATTTAGAACTGGCGGAAGATGTAGCACAAGCTAAGTCGTGTGCTTCTAAAACGAGCACTGATAGTCCACGACCCGCAGCATCGGCTGCAATACCAACACCATTAATACCACCTCCGATTACAATTAAATCTTTTAATGTTTTGATTTCCATATCAGCTCATTCCACTCCTCAATGGTTCTATTGATAGCTAAATCAGCTTAATAGTAAGAGTGATCGCCTCGATGATGTGCAGTTGCGTCCCGAACGCCTTTAAGTTCCGGAAAATGGTGTAACAATGTTTTTTCAATATGTTCCTTCAAGGTCAAATAAGCCATTGAACATCCATTGCAACCACCACTAAAGTTCAAAATAACAAAACCTTCCGGAGTAATTTCTGTCAAGCTTACATATCCTCCATGTTCATGGAGTTTTGGATTAATTTGAATATTAAGAACATATTTGATCCGGTCTGTTAATGACATATCGTCATCTTGGATAACATCCTTGATCTTAGGTGCTTTCAATATCAGCTGTGATTCCAGCAAATCTTGATTATTAAATAAATCTATTTCCGCATCTTCAAGCCAAGGAGCACTATTAACATCAATATAAATTGAAAATTGGGGAAATGTTAATTCAACATCATCTCCTGAAATTGAATTAGCTAAGCAAAAAGTTAGTCCACATTCCGCATAATAAGTTCCAGGATTAGTTACATATATGCGAAGGTGTGTACTTTCTGTCTGACTAGATAACAACTGGAGCAAATGTTCTTGTGCGGCACTACTGATTTTAATACGGATCATAGATCCTACCTAAAAATAGTTAATGAAAATGTTTCTTATAAGAAGATTATATTCTTCTATTTTAGATCTAAATTACAAAACTACAACCTAAATATTATGAATTAATTTTATATCCTTTGTAATCTTTGGTCTCTCTTCCTCATAAAATATTATTATTCAATTTTTTTGCACTAAGAGTAGTATTTAAGTTATGAAGAAAATAAACATGAAATTATCAAGGATAATCATCTTATTCCTTCTATTATTAGTCATCAAATAGACTATATTACTTAGTTTTCAGAGTTCCTACTTTATTTAGTACGTTATAAACGAAATTAAAGAATAGGACCTGCACGTAGTAAGTGGGTGACTTTCGGACAAGTACGGTATTTTTTAAAGTTATTAATAAACTGATGTGCTAAATGTCTAGCATTTGTTATCCATTGATCAGGATGGGGATAAGAATTGCGAGGATCCAGAATATTATTGTTAATACCCGCAATCTCTACGGGAACGGCAAGATTAAATATAGGTAATGTGATCGTACTACTCTTTAACAACACCTGATTATTCAATATAGCATTAATAATAACACGAGTATCCCACAGAGAAATTCTCTTTCCTAAACCATTCCAACCAGTATTAACCAGAAAAGTTTCTGCCTGGGCAGCCTTTATATACTTGAAGAGTATAGCGGCATACTTACTGGGATGTAAAAGTAAAAAAGCTGCTCCAAAACAAGCGGAAAAAGTGGGGATATTGTTTTTGATTCCTCGTTCAGTACCGGTAATTTTAGATGTAAATCCCGATAAAAAATAGTATTGTGTTTGCATGGCAGTAAGCCTCGAGACAGGAGGAAATACCCCACAAGCATCGGCAGTGAGAAAAATAATCTTCTTGGCATGTCCTGCTTTTGAAACGGGACGCACAATGTTCTTGATATGTTCGAGAGGATATGAAACCCGAGCATTTTCTGTAGTGCTAGTATCATAAAAATCTATTGAACCGTCATTCTGTACCCTAACGTTTTCCAACAGTGCATTTCGTCGGATTGCATGGTAAATATCGGGTTCTTCTTGTTCGGAAAGGTTCATAGTCTTAGCATAACATCCACCTTCCAAATTAAAGACACCATTACGATCCCATCCATGCTCATCATCTCCTATTAATTTACGTTGTTGATCAGTAGAGAGGGTGGTTTTACCAGTACCCGAAAGACCAAAAAAAAGTGCTACATCACCTTTTGGTCCCATATTAGCTGAGCAATGCATAGATGCTATTCCTTTCCCGGGAAGGAAATAATTCATAATAGAGAATAATCCCTTTTTTATTTCTCCTCCGTACCAAGTTCCACCTATAAGTTGGATATTTTCAGTCAGATTAAACGCAATAAAATTTTCTGAATTTAATCCGTGTTCTTGCCATAAATGATTAGTGCATTTAGCAGCATTCATAAGTACAAAATCAGGAGTAAAATTTTTTAACTCTTCTTCTTCGGGACGAATAAACATATTAGTCACAAAATGTGCCTGCCATGCTACTTCAGTAAAAAAACGTACTGCTAAACGAGCCTCGGAGTTAGAGCCACACCAAGCATCTACAATAAAAATTCGCTTTCCTGATAGTTGTTTTGTAACAATCTTTTTAAGATCTGTCCAAATTTCAGGAGAGAGAGGATGATTATCACTCTGTCCCTCCTCTCCTTGATCAGACCACCATATTTTATGATTAGTATTATCATCACGTACGACATATCTATCTTGAGGAGACCTCCCTGTAAAAATTCCAGTATTAACGGCGATAGCACCGCATTTAGTTATAATTCCACGTTCCAATTGTGTTAACTCGGGGTGAGTTTCCTCCCGATATAAAGTGTCATAATCTGGATTATAAATTATTTCGATAGTATTAATAATATTATAATTGATTAGATCTTTTTTAGTAGGTCCATTCCTAAAAATACCCATGTAATTACTGCTCCATTATCATTCGGCAAAAAATATTATTTTCCATGTTATAATCGCACAACTTAATAGGAATTTGCTGAGATTAATAAATCGAGTTTTATCAAAAAAAAAACTATTATAATAGATATGAGGTTAGTAGTAGTGCATAGTACATAAAAAAACGGTTAATACTACTAATTAATCTAAAACATTTATTTATACTTCAAGATTTTTTGTTAAAAAAAGAGAAAATCTTACGTTATGATCATGCATTAATAATTTATTATAAGCCTCAAATACAGAGCAAATAATATGGCTATGTTAGCATGATATAAACAACTTAACATATCAACGGTGTCGATTAGACTCTTTAACTCAAAATAAATAATGGTAAGAATGGTAGAGAAACGCAATATATTTTTGATTGGTCCCATGGGTGCGGGAAAAAGTACTATTGGCCGCATATTAGCTCAACAACTAAATATGGAGTTTTTTGATTCTGATCAAGAAATTGAACGACGTACTGGAGCCGATATAAGCTGGGTGTTTGATGTAGAGGGGGAAGAAGGTTTTCGGATCCGCGAGGAAAAAATTATTAATGAAATGACTGAAAAACAAGCCATTGTCCTCGCTACAGGAGGAGGAGCGGTGCAATCACGTTATAACCGTAAGCGCCTATCGTCGCGAGGGGTAGTGGTGTATCTACATACTACTGTGGAAGAACAAATGGTGCGGACACAACGGGATAAAAAAAGACCTTTGTTACAAGTAAATAGTTGTTCACCCCGTGAAATTCTTCAATCTCTTGCCACTGAGCGTAATCCTTTGTATGAGGAAATAGCCGATATTAAAATTTGTACTGATGATAAAAGTGCTAAAGTGGTCGTCAACCAAATCATAATTTTTCTTAAAAATAGTTAAGAGATGCAGCATGGGTGATTAATATGGAAAGAATAATAGTTAATTTGCAGGAACGTAGTTACCCTATTGCTATAGCTCCTGGTTTGTTAAAGAAAGCGATTAATTTTTGTCCTTTAAAGGCCGAAGAACAAACCATGATAGTGACTAATAATACTATAGCGGCTATCTATCTTCATAAGATAGTAACAGTATTAAAAAAGGCCAGAGTCTTAGTAGATTATATTATTCTCCCTGATGGAGAGGAATATAAAAATTTACATTCTTTAAATTACTTATTTAGTGTCCTTTTGAAAAAAGCACATGGACGTGATACCACCCTAATTGCTTTAGGTGGAGGAGTAATTGGGGATATAACTGGATTCGCAGCCGCTAGTTATCAGCGTGGAGTACGTTTAATTCAAGTGCCCACTACCCTGTTATCACAGGTAGATTCGTCCGTAGGAGGAAAAACTGCAGTCAATCATCCTCAAGGAAAAAATATGATTGGTGCTTTTTATCAACCAGCTTCAGTGGTAATAGATATTAGTTGTCTAAATACTTTACCTAAACGAGAACTTATTTCTGGCCTCGCCGAAGTCATAAAATATGGTTTGGCATTCGATAGGAGTTTTTTTCATTGGTTAGAAGAGAATATTGATAATTTATTAACGCTTGAAGAACTAGCAATAATACAGTGTATACGTTATTGTTGTGAATTGAAAGCTAAGATAATTGCTGCTGATGAACGAGACCAAAGTGGGTGGCGATCGTTACTAAACTTAGGACATACTTTTGGACACGCTATAGAAATAGAGTTAGGATATGGAAAATGGCTTCATGGAGAAGCAGTATCCGCAGGATTAGTAATAGCTTGCAGAACGGCTGAAAAAATCGGGAGGCTGAAAAGCAGTGTGACTGAGCGGGTAATTTCATTATTAAAACGTGCGGGTTTACCCGTAAGTATTCCACCTATTCTCCAACCTAACCGATTATTTCCACACATGTTGCGAGATAAAAAAATGATGTCCAGAAAGTTACAATTAGTATTACCTTTAAGTTTAGGTAAAGCACAAGTATGTAAGAGTATTTCTTATGATCTCATCATCTCTGCTATTGAAGATAGCCATCAAAAAATTTACTAGGGGTAATTAAGAGATCAAAAATTAATATTATTTTTTCCTCCCTACAAAAATGAGAAAAATAAATGAAACATTTACTGTCATGCTCGATTTTATCGGCAGATTTTGCCTGCTTAGGGGAAGAGACTGCTAGTGTTATAGCCGCCGGAGTGGATAGGGTACACTTCGATGTCATGGATAATCACTATGTACCTAATTTAACTATAGGACCAATGGTATTAAGATCTCTTAGAAATTATGGAATTACAGCTCCCATTGAGGTCCATCTTATGGTTTCCCCGGTAGATGGAATTATTCCAGAATTTGCTCGTGCAGGGGCTAGTATTATTGTTTTTCATCCTGAAACATCAGCGAACATTAACAAAGCTCTGACTCTCATTAAAAAATATGATTGTCAAGCTGGTTTAGTATTAAATCCTGATACTCCGTTTGAGAAAATTCAATCTGTTATTTCTCACCTAGATGTAATTGTGGTGATGTCGGTGTCCCCCGGATTTGGAGGACAATCTTTTCTGCCGACGACATTCTTCAAAATACGTCAGATACGTAAACTAATTAATTCTCTGGGCTATAATAATATTGATCTAGAAGTAGATGGAGGAGTCAATGTAAATAACATTAGCGCTATTGCTAGAGCGGGCGCTGATATTTTGGTCATAGGATCAGCAATTTTTAGTGAATCAAAAAATAATTATAAGCAAGTAATTAACTCTATGCGTGCTGAATTATCCAAAGATCGTGCAATTAATTTACCAAATTAGAGCCTAGAACAGACTCAGGATTTTTTTGAAATGAACAAACCTATAGTATTTAGTGGTACTCAACCTTCAGGCGAGTTAACTCTTGGTAATTATATAGGGGCATTACGTCAATGGGTGCAACTGCAGGATAAGTATCAATGTATATATAGTATCGTGGATTTACATGCGATAACGGTACGCCAAGATTACACGAAATTACGTACCGCCACGTTAGATACGTTGGCACTCTATTTAGCGTGCGGTTTAGAAGCTCAAAAATGCATTATTTTTGTTCAATCACATGTTGCGGAACATACACAGTTACATTGGATCTTAAACTGTTACACTTACTTAGGTGAATTAAGTCGCATGAGACAATTTAGGAATAAAATTGTACGTAAGGATAGTACTAGTGCAGGATTATTTAATTATCCGATATTAATGGCAGCTGATATTCTATTGTATCAAACTCAGCATGTACCTGTTGGGGAAGACCAGAAACAACATTTAGAATTAAGTCGCACTATTGCTCATCGGTTTAATAAAATTTATGGTCCTGTATTCACTATTCCTAAGCCTGTTATTTCTCAATGGGGATCTCGAGTCATGTCTCTCCTGGAACCTACTAAAAAAATGTCTAAATCGGATGATAACAGAAACAATATTATTGGACTTCTAGAATCTCCTAGCTCAGTTTTAAAAAAAATAAAAAGAGCTGTTACTGATTCAGAATTACCTCCTATCATACGTTATGATATAAAAAATAAACCGGGAGTTTCTAACTTATTAAATATTTTATCTGTAATCAGTGGAAAAAGTATTCCAGAATTAGAAAAAGAATTCTCACATAAAATGTATGATCACCTGAAAATTTCAGTCGCACATGCTGTTTGTGAGCTGCTGAGAAAAATACAAAAAAAATATAATCGATTTCGGAGTGATGAGGTGTTACTTCATAAAATTATTCAGGAAGGTGCCTTAAAAGCTCGTGGGAAAGCTCAAAATACTCTTCTGCAAGTCTATGAAGCCATAGGATTACACTCTTTTAGGAAAAAGTAGGCTTCAGTCAATATGAAGGAAGGATAAACTTTATCAAGTGATCTATAAACACAATTTAAATGATTATTTATCCTCAACACCTGTAAAGATTACTGGGATTCGTGATTACCGCGCCCAAAAACATTTTTTATTTAATCTGCTCTCCTGACTTTAGATAGGTAGATAATAAATACTTTGACAGCCAAGATGATGGCTTTTAACAAGCACTTTCCCGCCAGATTTGGTTTTCTAAAATATGACACTTATATTTAAGTGTTCATGTTCAGATGAAATGGATAAGAACAAACTTGAGGGATGAAGGAGAGAAATAATGTTTACAGGAAGTATAGTGGCTCTTATTACTCCAATGGATAAGAAAGGCAATCTTTGTATAAAGAGTCTGAAAAAACTCATTGCCTTTCATATTAAGAGTGGAACCTCAGCAATTATTTCCGTTAGTACTACTGGTGAAGCTGCCACCCTGAGTACGACGGAACATATTAATGTAGTTATGCGTACTCTAGAAATAGCAAATAGTAAAATTCCAATAATAGCCGGCACGGGATCAAATGCTACTTCTGAAGGTATGGCTTTAACAAAACGGTTTGAAAATTCTGGAGTGGCAGGATGTTTGAGTGTGACTCCATATTATAATAAGCCTACGCAAGAAGGCTTATATCAACATTTTAAATGTATTGCACAATGTAGTAATCTACCGCAAATTTTGTACAATGTTCCGGCCCGCACAGGATGTGATCTTTTACCAGAGACCATTTCCAGGCTCTCTACTATTAAAAATATAATTGGCATAAAAGAGGCTACAGGAGATTTATCTCGTCTGCGCCAAATTCAAACTAGAGTACCAGATAATTTTATCTTTTTAAGTGGTGATGATGCAACTGCCTTAGATTTTATGCAGTTAGGAGGACACGGAGTAATTTCTGTAACTGCTAATATTGTTCCTAGAGATATGGTAAAACTCTGTAGCTTAGCTAAACAAGGAAAATTTATCGACGCTAGAAACATCAATCAACAATTAATGCCTCTTCATCAACAATTATTTATTGAAACTAATCCTATCCCGGTTAAATGGGCTTTAAAAAAATTAGAACTAATAACCACCGATACCGTGAGATTGCCCATGACATCCTTAACTGAAGATGGACGGGTAGCAGTGCAACAAGCTCTCCAAGAAGTGGGATTAATTGCACCCTCTTAAGACAAAATTTAGTTATACTAAGGGGAGATAATAATATAATATTACTTGATCCTCAAAAGAATGGAAAATATCAACATCAGCAGCTAGATCCAGAAGACAAGGATTTTTTGTGTCCTAATGTTAGAGGTTTATAATTTTAGTGCAGGACCTGCAATGATACCTAAAGAAGTTGTGGCCAAAGCAAAGGAAGATCTTGTGAATTGGAAAGGATTAGGTACTTCGATACTAGAAATTAGTCACAGAAGTAAAGAATTTTTACAAGTTGTAGAAGAAAGCGAACAAGATATTCGTGATCTTATGGAAATTCCATTAGAATATAAAGTATTATTCTGCCATGGGGGAGCACGAGCCCAATTTTCTGCAGTGCCATTAAATTTGTTAAGTCACCCTAATAATTATGCTGACTATATAGATAGTGGTTACTGGTCGTCTAGGGCAGCAAAGGAAGCAGAGAAGTACTGTAATCCTAATGTTATTGATGTCAAAATCATAATTGATGGTAAACAATCAATTATCCCACTGTCAAAGTGGAATATTTCAGATAAGTCTTATTATGTCCACTATTGCCCTAATGAAACGATTAATGGAATAGCTATTCATGAAGAACCCCATCTTCAAGATAAAATTATGGTAGCTGATTGTTCGTCGGTTATACTATCTCGTCCTCTAGATATCAATAATTATGGAGTTCTTTATGCTAGTGCGCAAAAAAATATAGGACCGGCTGGTTTAGCCGTAATAATTATCCACGAAGATCTGTTAGACAATGCTCGTAGAGAAGTACCCTCAATCCTGAATTATAAACTTCAAGCAGAAAATCATTCTCTGTTTAATACCCCCCCTACTTTTTCTTGGTATATAACTGGTTTAGTATTGAAATGGTTAAAAGAACAAGGAGGGATCGAGATCATCTCCCAAAGAAATCAAGAAAAAGCGGATCTCTTATATAAAAATTTAGATACAAGTGATTTTTATATTAACGATGTTGCTGCAAAGTATCGGTCCGTGATGAACGTTACTTTTCAACTCTCGAATGCTAAATTAGAAAATCTTTTCTGCCAACAAGCAGATTTACTAGGATTACGAATGCTAAAAGGTCATCCATCAGTGGGTGGAATACGGGCCTCTCTATATAATGCTATGCCCATAGCTGGGGTAAAAAAACTTATTGAGTATATGAAATATTTTGAATTAAAGTATGGGTAAATGGGTAAGCCAGGTAGTAGATGTTTTTAACTAAATTCTTTATTCTGGAGATGATCTTTATGTGGGATGATTCCTTAACATTACAACCTATTTCGTTGGTAAATGGTACTATAGACATTCCGGGTTCTAAGAGTATCTCCAATAGAGCACTTTTAATTGCGGCTCAGGCACACGGACTTACTAGATTAACTAATCTACTTGATAGTGAAGACGTACGTCATATGCTGAAAGCATTGCATCACCTTGGAATATCTTTTACTTTATCTCAAAATAATACGGTTTGTGATATAGTAGGGTGTGCAGGACCAATACATGTAAAAGAAAAGATCGAATTGTTCTTAGGTAATGCTGGTACTGCTATGCGTCCTCTGACAGCAGCACTAAGTTTAACTGCTAATGATATTATTTTAACAGGAGATGCACGCATGAAGGAACGTCCCTTAGGACCTTTAGTCCATGCCCTCCGTCAAGGAAAAGCGATGATTGAGATAGAAAAAGATGTTCCTCCTGTTCATTTAAGAGGAGGGTTTAAGGGTGGAACAATTATCATTGATAGTAGTAAGTCAAGCCAGTTTTTAACTGCTTTGCTAATGGCCGCACCACTGGCTTCTAAAGATACTCGGATATTGATAACCGGAGAGTTAGTGTCTCGTCCATATATTGATATTACATTACGTTTATTAGGTGATTTTAAAGTTATGATAGTCAATAATAACTATCGGGAATTTCTGATTAGGGGAAATCAACAATATCAATCTCCCGGCAGATATATAATAGAAGGAGACGCTTCTTCATCCTCATATTTCTTAGCAGCGGGTGCGGTTAAAGGGGGCAAAGTTACTGTAGTCGGAATTGGTCGTAATACCAGACAGGGTGATATTGCTTTTGCAAATATTATCCAACAAATGGGAGCCAAAATTGAATGGCGTGATAATAAAATTATTTGTCAACGGGGAAATCTAAAGTCAATTAATATGGATATGAACGACATGCCAGACGCAGCTATGACCCTGGCCACAATGGCTCTTTTTGCTCGAGGTACTACTACATTAAGTAATATTTACAATTGGCGTATTAAAGAGACCGATCGTTTGACTGCTATGGCAACCGAATTGCGAAAAGTAGGAGCACAGGTAATAGAAGGAAGAGATTACATATCTATTACGCCTCCAGAAAAAATTACTTATGCCGAAATTGACACCTATAACGATCATCGGATAGCGATGTGTTTTTCATTAGTGGCCCTTTCATCATCCCCAGTAACGATACGGAATCCTAACTGTGTTAGAAAAACTTTTCCTAGTTATTTTAGCAAACTCGCTGAGATTAGTACTGTTTAAATAAAAGGATTGCAAATATTAGTAGAATAATACCGGTAATTACAATTGACGGACCTGCAGGCGCAGGTAAAAGTGTGCTTTGTTGTTCTCTAGCTCAAAGACTGCATTGGAATTCATTAGATTCTGGTGCTATTTATCGAGTTTTTGCTTGGTCCGTAATAACTAATAAAATATCTATCAGAAATGAAAAAGAATTATTATCCATGGCAAAAAATGGGTCTGTTTCTTTTTTCCTCAAAGGCAATGGAAACTATGAAATTTTTTTAGAGAAAAAAAATATTACGAATATCATTCGGATGGAAAAGATAGGAAAACTAGCTTCACATTTAGCGAAAGTTCCTTCCGTTAGAAAAGTACTAACAGATCGATTGCGTTCCTATAGGAAAAAACCAGGATTAATTGCAGAAGGACGAGATATGGGGACGGTAGTATTTCCTGATGCAATGGTAAAATTTTTTTTAGATGCTAGTGTAGAAGAACGTTCTCGTCGACGGGTGTTACAGTTGCATAACAAAGGCTTTAGTGTTAAATTCAATAAAGTATTAAATGAAATTAAACTTCGTGATGAACGGGACCGTAGTAGGCTAATCTCACCATTAATACCAGCGGCTGATGCGATTATCCTAGATTCTACTGGTATGAATCTGGGTGAAGTGATAAAAAAAGCTTATACATATTTACCTGTTTCTCAATTTTCAATTGATTGAGCCAGAAGTGTTAAATTTAATAATTAATCAAATATGAGGTATTCCTTTTTATATATAAAGGAATGTTACATAATAGGTAAACCATTCCAACTCATGAATAGAGATGGAGCCATTCAAAGAATAATAAAGATATTTCAATATGACTGAATCTTTTGCTAAATTTTTCGAAGAATCCCTAAAAGAAATACCACAACGACCAGGGTCTATTGTAAGTGGTATTATTATTGCTATTGATAAAGATATAGTATTAGTAGATGCGGGGTTAAAATCCGAGTCAGCAATTCCTATTGAACAATTTAAAAATGATCATGGAGAATTAGAAATCAAACCAGGTGAAAGAATAGATGTTGCTTTGGAAGCAATAGAAAATGGTTGTGGAGAAACTGTTCTTTCACGCGAAAAAGCTAAACGATATGAAGCTTGGTTACGTTTAGAAAAGGCTCATGAAGAATCGGCTACTATTACGGGTATTATTAATGGTAAAGTTAAAGGAGGTTTTACAGTTGAGATAAATGGAGTGAGAGCATTTTTACCAGGATCACTAGTAGATGTGCGTCCACTGCGAGATTCTCAACCTTTAGAAGGTAAGGAATTAGAATTTAAAGTTATCAAATTAGATTTAAAACGTAATAATGTAGTGGTATCCCGTCGGGCCGTTATCGAATTAGAAAATACTGCTGAACGACAACAATTACTCTCTAATTTACAAGAAGGTAGCATCGTCAAAGGAATAATTAAAAATCTTACGGATTATGGAGCTTTTGTAGATTTAGGAGGAATTGACGGATTATTACATATTACTGACATGGCGTGGAAAAGAGTTAAACATCCTAGTGAAATTGTGAATGTGGGAAATGAAATTACCGTAAAGGTGTTAAAATTTGATCGCGAACGCATCCGAGTCTCTTTAGGTTTAAAACAACTAGGAGAAGATCCTTGGATTGATCTATCACAACGTTATCTGGAAGGTACTCGTAGGTATTATGGACGAGTTACTAATCTTACGGATTATGGAGCTTTTGTGGAGCTTGAAGAAGGAGTAGAAGGATTAGTGCACGTCTCAGAAATGGATTGGACTAATAAGAATATTAATCCGTCTAAAATCATGCATGTGGGTGATATGATCGAAGTAATGGTATTAGATATTGATCAATCAAGACGTCGCATTTCCTTAGGATTAAAACAATGCAAAACTAATCCGTGGAAAAAATTTGCAGATACTTATCATAAGGGTGATAAGGTTAAAGGTAAGATTAAATCCATTACAGATTTTGGAATGTTTATTGGTCTAGAAGGCAATATTGACGGACTAGTGCATCTTTCAGATATTTCTTGGCATCTTAAAGGAGAAGAAGTCGTTAGGCAATATAATAAAGGTGAGGAAATTACCGCCGTAGTACTACAAGTAGATGCCGAAAGGGAGCGTATATCTCTTAGTATCAAACAGTTAAGTGAAGATCCCTTAAATCACTTTCTATCTCTAAATAAAAGAGGGGCTCTAGTAACAGGTAAAATCATATCTCTAGATCCAAAAGGAGCTAAAATTCAATTATGTGAAGGAGTAGAAGGATATCTTCGCTTTCCTGAAGAAACACTACATTTAAATTTCAATATAGAAGACGTAGTTGAGGCTAAGTTATCTGGCGTAGATCGTAAGAATAGAATAATTCTCCTGTCTAGTCCCCAAATAGAAGATAAAGATAAACCCATATCTCCGGATGACAACAGTCATTTTTCTAATGCTATGGCAGAAGCATTTAAAGCAGCAAAAGGAGAAGAAAAGTAAAGTTGAAATGTTCTCGGATGCGAGGAGCAAGTGATATTTGAGATGCTCGCGACATAAATATGAAAATACCGCTAAAATAATCTGCCCGGATAATTTTAATTCGATCAGAAGTAGTACTGCCCCCTACATTTAGAGAGGAAAATAAACTACTTCTAGTTGCTTGCTAATCACAAGCATAACAACAAGAGTAATTTTTGAGAGCAGTAATAAAATATCTGCATTATTAATGCAGGATCAATAATTATGGCCGGGGTTATGCAATCTTTCTCTAAAAGAGGAGAATATTATTCTATTTTATTTCGGAAATAAATATTTCCTACGTAGCAATTAGCTAATTGCTAAATTTAGAGAACCGCTGACTGCAAATGCGGGGGGTACTCGGGCAAAGAAAATTGGATGATCAGCGGCCGGGTCAAAATTGAATGGGCAATCCTGCATATTATTCTAATCGTAATGTTATTATTTTGATCTTATTGTCACTATCAGATAGTGGGTTAACTTCTCTGGAATTCAAGTCAAATGTAAATTATATTAGTGGTGGGTCGTGCAGGATTTGAACCTGCGACCAATTGATTAAAAGTCAACTGCTCTACCAACTGAGCTAACGACCCCCTACCATCACAAAGAATATTATTATGGGTGATGACGGATTCGAACCGCCGACCCCCTCCTTGTAAGGGAGGTGCTCTACCAACTGAGCTAATCACCCTTCATCCTATATTAAGCTTAATTATAGGGATAGTTCAAAACGAGTCAACGATTTTAGAGTAATTAAATTAAATATTTTTTTATGATCGTATTATAAGAATAAAAATAGAGAGATTAGGTTTGAATGAAAATAAAAACTCGCTTTGCACCCAGTCCTACTGGGGAACTACATCTTGGGGGAGTTCGCACCGCTCTTTATTCCTGGTTATTTGCTCGTAAACACGGCGGTGATTTTTTATTACGCATCGAGGATACTGATTATTTTCGTTCGACGCAGAAATATCGTGATGCAATAATAGAGGGCTTAACATGGCTTAAGATTGATTGGAATGACGGTCCTTATTACCAGTCAGATCGGGGAGATCGATATAATGCAGTCATACATGATATGTTAGAAAAAGGAGACGCCTATAAATGTTATTGCACTAAAAAACGTTTAGAAAACATGCGAAACCTACAGATCTCAATGGGTACCACCCCTCGTTATGATGGTCACTGTCGTAATATCGACGATTTTCACCATCATACTATTCAACCTTATGTAGTTAGATTTAAAAATCCTCAGCAAGGAACAAGTTCTTTTCAAGATCTCATCCGGGGTAATATTATAGTAAAAAATCAAGAATTAGATGATCTAGTTATTCGGAGATCCGACGGGACACCAACCTATAATTTTTGTGTTGCTATAGATGATTGGGATATGAAGATTACCCATGTGATTCGAGGCGACGATCATATAACTAATACCTTCCGGCAAATTAATATATTAAAATCCTTGGACGCTTTTATCCCTGCTTATGCTCATGTTTCCATGATTCTAGACGAAAGTAGCCAAAAAATATCGAAGCGTAATAATGGATCGCTAAGTATTATGCATTATCGGAATGAAGGTTATTTACCAGAGGCAATCATTAATTATTTAGTGAGATTAGGATGGGCGTCGGGCAATAGAGAAATATTAAGTATTGAAGAAATGAAAGTATTATTTACTTTAGATGGAGTGAGTAAATCTGCGAGTACATTAAATCCTAAAAAGCTTCTGTGGCTTAATCACCACTATATTAATAAATTACCAGTGACCTATGTAGCATCACAACTTCAATGGCAGATGAAAAAAGAAAATATTAACCCTCATAATGGACCTTCCTTAACTAGGATAGTAGAACTATATGGATTACGATGTAAAACTCTAAAAGAGATAGTAGGATCTAGTAGATACTTATATGAGCCAATAACTCTTAAGGAGAATAAGTTCGCTAAGCAATATCTGACTTCTAGCAGTAAAAAACCGCTGGAAAGAATGCACGCTAAGTTAAATAAAAGTTACAGCTCGCAGCATGACTGGCAGATAACCACTATACATAATTATATCACATCTACGGCAGACGAACTAGGTATCAGTGTAGGTCAAGTGTCAATGCCATTACGTGTAGCGATAACTGGGACTAATACATCTCCCTCTATTGCTGCAATAGTACATGCTCTTGGTAAAGAGGACATTATCCGGCGAATAAATAACGCCTTGAATTTTATTCAGGTAGAAGAGTGATAATCTTCTTAATTATTATGAGAATGGGGCTATAGCTCAGTTGGTAGAGCAATTGCATGGCATGCAATAGGGCAGCGGTTCAAATCCGCTTAGCTCCACATCCTAAATTAAATTTAGTTCTGCTCACTCAACGAATATTTTAAATTTTTTCCACAGAAGAAGTGTTCCCTGTAGGAATTGAACCTACAACTAGCCCTTAGGAGGGGCTGGTTATATCCATTTTAACTAAGGGAACAAATCAAACTACTTACTATAACTTATCTTGCGTTTATGCAGTTTTTTATATCTTATTAAGCAGGTTACGACCTACGGCCAAGGACGGCAGGAACAAATAACATGAAAGCTATCATTGTGGAAGACGATATTTATGATCAGAAGTCACTAATCTGGATCTTCAGTCAGTTCAGAAGAATAATTTGTATAAAAGGTATATTTAATGATGGACTGGAGTTCTTCAAATACCTTCAACATCATCAAGTGGATGTTATCTTTCTCGATATACACGTTCCTACTGTAGATGGACTTATTTTAGCTCAGACTATAAATCAATTGGACACTAAACCCTTGATAGTTTTTATTACTGCTTATAAAGAACATGCCGTACATGCTTTTGAGTTAGAAGCGTTTGATTATATACTTAAACCTTTGCAAAAGTCACGAATTATAAAAATGTTGCGAGATCTAGAAGACAATAATTATCAGTCGTTCTCCAAAGAGAGCCAATATTTTTATAATAATTATAAAATTGCTAATTTTCATACTCTTAACTTAGTTAAGAATAAACGATTTATCGTAACTAATATTAGTGATATCTGCTATGCAGAGGCTCACAAAAAAATGACCTTTGTTTATACCTTTTCAGGTGAAGAGTATGTCATGCCTGTAAGTATTTCCCAATTTTGCGAACAACTGCCTTCTGCCTCTTTTTTTCGTTGTCATCGATCTTACTGTGTGAATATCAATCATATCCGCGAAATTGAACCGTGGTTTAATCAGACTTATCTACTGAAACTACGGCATCAAAAATTACGAGTTCCAGTTAGCCGGAGTAAGATAAAAATTTTTCGGCAAATAATGCACATTTAACGATCTTTAATACCCTGAACAAGGGGATGTTATCCGGTGGAGATGGTCAAGATCACAGCTATCAGGTATGATTTTGTTGTTACTTGCGATTTAATCCCGGATATTAAATTTAGCCGCTTTCGAAAAATTTTGTAAAAAAAGAAATTTATACTAACTCATTTTTCTTCCACTCTTAATGAGTGTTTAATATATCTTGAAAATAAGGATAAATATGTTTGGCAAAAATCCCGCAAGAAAAAAATCACCTGATAGGGACCTTCTCTGGGTGGAGGAAATATACCAAACAGTTCAAGGAGAAGGACCATATAGTGGGTATTCAGCTACTTTTATCAGGTTATCAGGATGTAACTTAAAATGTTACTGGTGTGATACACAATTCGAATTATTTAAGTTGCATCTATACCCAGTAGAAATAATTAAAGAAATATATAATCGCAATTATCCTCCTCCGGAATTGGTAGTTATTACTGGTGGAGAACCATTTCGACAAAATATAGCACCATTAATAAATGACCTGCTCCAGGAAAATTTTAAAGTACAAATAGAAACCAATGGTACTATCCATCGACCTCTTAATCAGAGGGATAAAAATATTACGATCGTCTGTAGTCCGAAAACTCCTCAATTACATCCCCAGAATGTAAAAATAATCACGCACTATAAATATGTAGTAGCACATGGAGAAATTGATGACCAAGATGGTCTGCCTGCTTTCTGTACTCAAGTACCAGGAAAACCGATAAGATTATTTAGAGCTCCTAGGGAAAAACCGGTTTATCTTATGCCGCGAGATGATTATGATCCAGAAATTAATAAAAAAAACCGAAATACTTGCATAGAAGTAGCTATGAAATATGGTCGAACATTAAATATTCAGTTACACAAACACTTACAACTACCATAATTAGAATCTTTTGTTAAAGATGCGTAAGCATCTTCTGAGATGAAGGAAGGGATTATTATGTCAGATATACAAAAATTGAAGAAAGAAAAAGCATATCAAGCGGTAGTAGAAATTTTACATTATCTGGGCGAAGATGTAACTAGACAAGGATTAATTGATACTCCGAAACGTTTTTTAAAATCCTTGCAAGCTCAAACCGAAGGTTATTCTAAAGATGCCCATAAAATTCTGGAAAAATTTTTTGAAGAAGTGGAGGGATACGATAATTTAGTACTTCTTCAAAATATTCACTTTGAATCGACCTGTGAACATCATCTTGCTCCCATAGTAGGTAGTGCAGTAGTAGGTTATATCCCTGATAGAAGAGTAGTTGGTCTATCAAAATTAGCACGGATAGTAGATGTCTTCTCCAAAAGATTACAAATTCAGGAAAGATTAACAGCGCAGATTGGACAGACAATGGATGAAGTACTCAAACCTCAAGGGGTAGGAGTGATCATTCGGGCACGACATAACTGTTTGTGTACCCGGGGAGCTTATAAACCTAATGCATTTATGACGACTCTTTATTTTTCGGGTATTTTGGAACAAGATTTGTTAAAAAAAGAAGAATTTTATAAATCGGTTTCGCTCCCGTGGGGCACAGGAGTACATTATTCTCAGTAAGGAATATATCATGTATAAAATAAATAGAAAAATTGAAATTGATGCGGGACATCGTATTAAAGCACATGATTCAAAATGTCACAATTTACACGGACATAGATATTCTATTTTAGTGACTCTCACATCCAAAGAATTAATCTCTGAAGGCAGTCAATCAGGGATGGTAATGGATTTTAGTTTTGTAAAAGAGGTGATGCATGAATGTATTGATAATAATTGTGATCATGCCATTATTGTAGATGCAGAAGATGATTATCTCACAAATATATTAGATATAGTGGAATATGGTCGTAAAGTACACCAATCCAAGACCGCTTTACTTATCCATAATAACGCCCAAATGAAAATTTATATTGTGCCATTTTCGCCTACCGCCGAAGCGTTAGCAAAACACTGGTATGAAATTCTGTCCGAAAAACTTTTAAACCGCTTCTTAATAATGGGAATAATCCATCCGCTGATTATAGATTCGGTCAGAGTGTATGAAACGCCTAATTGTTGGGCCCAGTATCCTGCTTCTTATAAGAAGGAGAGAGGAAATGTTTAGAAAGAGTTACGTGTTTGATGATGTGCTCCTGGTTCCAAAGTTAAGTCATGCATCGAGTAGAAAAAATATTGATATTAGTGTGAATTTGAACCGAATAGGAGAGTTAAGTATTCCAATTATTTCCGCCAATACCCAATGGTGTACGGAATCAGCTATGGCCACTGAAATGGCCCGGTTAGGGGGAATAGGTATCATCCATCGTATGTGCACCCTAGAAACTCAAGTAAGTGAGGTACGTAGGGTCAAAAATAACTCGAACTTTTTCTATGAAACGCATCTCAAACCTACGGTAGATAAATATGGAACTTTGAAAGTGGGTGCATCGGTAGGTGTAATTGATGATTATTTTGATCGAGCAACAAAATTAATTAATGCGGGGGTAGATTTTATCACTGTAGATGTCGCTCATGGTCATTCTAAGCAGGCCATAGAGGCAATTAAAAAGTTAAGTGATCATTTTCCAGATATACCTTTGATAGCTGGAAATGTAGCTACGTCACAGGGGGTAATAGATCTAGTAAGTGCGGGAGCAAGTATAATAAAAGTAGGGATAGGACCGGGGAGTGTATGTACTACTAGATCTATAACAGGCGTAGGAGTTCCTCAGTTAACGGCTATTATAGATTGTGTTGAACCTGCTAAAGAACTGGGGGTCAGTATCATTGCGGATGGAGGCATAAGAAGCTCGGGTGATATAGTCAAAGCATTAGCAGCAGGTGCAACGTGTGTAATGTTAGGAAAAATGCTCGCTGGAACCAAGGAAAGTTCTGCACAGTTCGTTAAAGTGGAAGGAAAAAAATATAAAGCTACTAGAGGGTTCGTGACCTTTGGAACTAAAATGGAAATAAGACGTTTACAGGGATCCCAAATAACTAAAGAAGAACATATCCACTATGTGCCGGAAGGTATCGAAGCTTGTTTCGAATATATTGGATCTTTACGAGAATATATTTATCAATTAAGAGGAGGTATCCAATCTGGTTTTAGTTATTGTGGAGCTCATAATTATTCTGAACTATTGTCGAATCATGAGTTTATCCATGTTTCTTCGAAAACGCAGCAAGAAAGTATAGCTCATGCTATGTATTCGGCACCCTATCACCCGATCGATTATAAGAAAGAGGTCATCAGTGATGATTAGTGTTTCCTGGAATGAAATAAACAGACTATCTCTCAATATAGTTTCAATAATTAAAACTCAAAATGTACAATATGACTGTATTATTGGTATCTCCCGCTCTGGATTAGTGCCAGCAGTGATTATTGCCCATGCTCTAGGAGAGAGAAATTTCGAAGCACTTTCTATTAAAAGGAATAAAACAGATAATATTAACTCTGAAAAAATTTTTCCTAATATAGAAAACGATCTTGGTTTATTAATGGCAAAAAAATATAGTCATTGGATTGTGATTGATGATATTGTGGGAAGCGGAGAAACTATAAAATATATTAGAAAAAAATTTACTGTTCAAAATAGAACAATCTTTGTAGCAAGTTTATTTTTTAATTCTAGCAATGGGGATGTCACGAAGATCAATAACTTGGTAGATTATTTTGCACAAGAGGAACAGTCCTGGGTAAGATTTCCTTGGGAAAAACATTTGGAGTAAATATGAGGAACTTACTTTCTCAAATATCATTTCAAAAAGTAGACCTACCATTATCCCCTCACTTAGAAGTATCTCAGTATTTGCATAATAGATATCAAAATTTGGTAAATTATCCTATAACTATTTTTAATAAAATTGTGTGTAGATCGGATATTCCTTATGTTGATAATTTCTTCAAACGAAGAATAATTTTAAAAGGTCTAGGTATGACGGAGGATAATTATCTTTCGGAATTTTATACTCGTGTAAAGATATTATCTGATTTTCAGCATAATTGTGATTACCAAAATGGTAGTGATTTGATCTTATCTACTTGCTCCCTATTAGATTTACCTTTTCTAAAGTATCAACCTAAAGATGCCGGTCGTTATTTAACTTCATTTGTATTATGTATAGAAGATATTAATGGTATTAGTAATTTAGGTTTTTACCGTGGTGAGATTAAAGATGGTAATACTATTGCTATATTTATAGATCCGCGAACTGATGCATATAGAATACTTACAGACTGTTTGAAAATAACATCCAAGGCTTATATCAGCTTATTTAATGGTGGACCTATAGCAACTTATATTAGTGCCGCTAGTAAAATTCCTGATACGGTTGACAGTTATTTATTTGCTAATGCATTATCTCCATCTAAAATAACCCTGTTGAAACAAGATCCTTATCCAGCTGTCCCGATCACTAGTGAAATAGTGCTCTATGGTTATACTGAAGGAAAAAAAATTACTGAAGGTCCATTTTGTGAATTTAAGGGATATTATTCTGATCAGACATATAGCTATGAAGTAAAAATCAATAAAATATACACTCGACCAGATCCTTACTTTTTTGGGATCTTTTGTGGAAAAGAATCGGGACTTAATTTAATGCAATTTCAAAATGAAACTTTTATGTTTCATCAGTTACTCAAAAATAATCTGTCAGTCAAAAGAGTTATATATCCATTAAATTATTTTTCTGAATTTGGCACTATTATTGAAACCGAAATTCCTACCACTGAGATCTTGAAACTTGCTATGCACTACGATTCCAGAAGTAAAGTATTTTTTATAGTTAGAAATGCTGATACTATTTTTTCAGATATGGCTATTTTTAATTTTTCTCTTTGGAAAGAAATTTATATTAAACACGGAGTCAAAATGGGCCACAGAATGGGAATTCTGTTGGATAATAGAAATAATTATGAATGGGCAGAGTATTAATGAATTTAATTAATGACGGTCCATAATGCATAATTCCTTAAAGGAGAATAATTTTATGATTTCCCAATTATGGGCCACCAATAGATTACAATTTATTCGTCAAGCAGAGAAACTAAAAGATACTCTGCGCAGTTCATTTACTTCTCGGGGCAGACCCGAAAGCACAGCGGAACATTCCTGGCGAGTGTGTCTGATGGCTATGACTTTTGAAGATCAACTGAAATCACTGAATTGGTCAAAAATATTAAAGTTATGTGTAATCCATGATTTAGGAGAAGCACTCCATGGAGATATTCCTGCGGTGAAGAAGATGGATAGTATGAAAAAAACACAGCAGGAACGAGTGGATTTGTTGCGTTTAATGGAATCCTTAGATGACGAGAGGAAAAAAGATTTGTTGCAATTATGGGAAGATTATGAACAAAATTTATCTATAGAAGCACAAGTAGTTAAAGCGTTTGATAAATTAGAAACTTTATTACAACATAATCAGGGAGATAATCCCGTTGATTTTGATTATCAATTTAATCTCACCTATGGTCAAGATCAAACTAATATTTCTCCACTATTTATTAAACTTAGAAAAATCATTGATGAAGAGACGATAAAAAAAATAAAACTTTAGAAGAAAAAATCATTTCATTTCTCTTCATGTTTTGATACTCTAAATATGAGAGTCGGTGACTTGAACTAAATTTAAAATGATAATTTCAGGAAAGAATATATTAATTTTTAATTATCTAATCCTGGAGAGCGATATCATCGCATTATATAGTTTATTTTTCTCTTCTAACAACTTAGAGAGTGAAAAATTATTAACTTCTACCAAATTTGTCCGTTCATTTTCAAGTGAGAAGTGAGGATGTAATTTTAACCCAGGAATAATAAATAATGGACGATCAACTTAAAAAAAATGCTCTTTCTTATCACCAATTTCCCGTTCCCGGAAAAATAAAAATTACGGCTACTAAACCTTTAGTATCACAACGGGATTTAGCACTTGCTTATTCTCCTGGAGTAGCAGCTCCTTGCTTAGAAATAGTAGCAGATCCTCGAGCGGTCAATCAATATACTGCCCGCGGTAATTTAGTGGCAGTAATTTCTAATGGGACGGCAGTCCTGGGTTTAGGTAATATTGGACCCCTAGCCGGAAAACCGGTAATGGAAGGCAAAGGAGTACTTTTTAAAAAATTTGCTGGTATTGATGTTTTTGATATTGAGATTGATGAACAAGAACCCAATCAGTTAATTAACATTATTGCCTCTTTGGAGCCTACTTTTGGGGGAATTAATCTTGAGGATATAAAAGCTCCTGAATGCTTTTATATTGAAAAAGAATTACGTAAAAAAATGAAAATTCCTGTATTTCATGATGATCAGCATGGAACGGCAATTATTTGTACTGCCGCGGTACTAAATTTTTCGCGGATAGTTAACCAGCCAATTTCCGACATGAAAATAGTGGTTTCCGGAGCCGGAGCAGCAGCAATTGCTTGTTTAGATTTGTTAGGAACATTAGGACTCCAAAAAAGTAATATTGTGGTCTGTGACTCCAAAGGGATAATTTATCAAGGACGTGAACCTAACCTTACTGATACTAAAGCTATGTATGCAGTAAATCTGAATGTTAATAACAAGAAGGGTTCTTATCCCACTTTAGATGACGCTATTACTGGAGCAAATATTTTTCTAGGGTGTTCTATACCTAATATTTTAACTCCGGCAATGGTAAAGAGAATGGCGATAAAACCATTGATTTTAGCTCTTGCCAACCCAGTGCCCGAAATCTTACCTCACCTAGCTAAAGAAGTACGACCAGATGCTATTATTTGTACGGGGCGATCAGATTATCCCAATCAAGTTAATAATGTTCTCTGTTTTCCATTTATATTTCGTGGTGCTCTTGATGTAGGGGCAACCACTATTAATGAAGAAATGAAACTATCGGTAGTATCCGAAATTGCGAAGTTGGCATTTAACGAACCACATGAAACGGTTGTTAACGCCTATAATAATGATGAAAAACTAACTTTTGGATCGGAATATTTAATTCCTCAACCATTTGATCCACGTTTAATATTCAAAATTGCCCCAGCAGTTGCAAAAGCTGCTATGAAGTCAGGGGTGGCTACTAGGCCCATTACAGACTTTGAAGAATATCACCAAAAACTCTCTAACTTTGTTCAGAGCTAATTTCAGCTGTATCTTTATTAACGACTACGGAAGACAATGCGTCCTTTACCTAGATCATACGGAGTCAGTTCTACCGTGACAGTATCTCCGGTTAAGATCCGAATATAATTTTTGCGCATTTTTCCCGAAATATGAGCGGTTACTATATGTCCATTTTCTAATTCTACTCTAAACAGAGTATTAGGTAAAGTATCTAACACAATGCCCTGCATTTCAATATTCTCTTCTTTAGACATTTTTGTCCTCTTTTTTTGTTAATGTTGTTTTTCACAAAAACTGTTCTTCTTACCTGAGGCTTCCTGCTTGATCCTCAAGATATCGCGCAGCATCTAATGCTGCCATACATCCACTCCCAGCAGAGGTAATTGCTTGACGATATACATTATCGCTGACATCACCAGCGACAAAGACTCCCGGGATGCTAGTCTGGGTCGCATAACTGTTAATTCTAGATGGTACTTTTTTTATATAACCTCTTTCCAGAACCAGTTGTCCGTGAAAAAGATCTGTATTTGGTTGATGACCAATAGCAATAAACACTCCCATAACATTAATATATTTAAATTGGGATGAATTTTCTAAAGAACATAATCGCAACCCTGTGACCCCAGTATTATTGCCTATAATTTCCTCAACTTTATATTTAGTATGGAGAATAATATTTCCATATTTAGTCTTATCAATCAATCTATCGATTAAAATGTTTTCGGCTCTGAAACGTTCCCGTCTGTGAATAAGGTGCACTTCGGTGGCCAGATTAGATAAATACAATGCTTCTTCCACGGCGGTATTACCTCCACCTATTACTGCTACCTTTTTATTATGATAAAAAAAACCATCACAGGTAGCGCAAGAAGACACTCCTTTTCCTTTGTACTTTTCTTCAGATGATAGTCCTAAATAACGTGCTGAAGAACCAGTAGCCACAATTAAAGCATCACAACTATATTCTTCAGTTTCTCCAAACAATAGAAAAGGACGATGGAGCAAATTTACTTTATGAATATAGTCAAAAATGATTTCAGTATTAAATTTTACGGCATGTTCATGCATACGATTCATCAATTGCGGACCAGTTAAATTCACCGAATCACCGGGCCAATTTTCTATAGATAATGTAGAATTAAGCTGTCCTCCGTGTTCTAAGCCTGTAATCAAACCCGGTTTTATATTAGCCCTAGCGGCATAAATAGCAGCTGTATATCCGGCCGGACCGGAACCTAAAATTAGTAATTTTTTTTTAATCATAACAGAGGATCCTTATTCGCATTATAAATTATGTAGATTGAATAGTGGATAAAAAGTTATCTAAGCATAGGTAAAAAAAGCCTTTTTTACGTATGCTTATAAAGTTTCACACTCCATTTAAATTTAATGTAATGTATATTTTTATTAATATTAATCTGAAATACTGATATGGAAAAAAGATGCTAGATCCTAATCTTTTACGCAAGCACCTCAATATGGTAGCTACAAAACTAGCCCGTCGAGGTTGGTCTTTAGATGTGGAGACCCTTCGACGGATAGATGAAAGTCGAAAATTACTGCAACTGGAAACAGAACAGCTGCAGGCAGAGCGCACGAGAATATCTAAAGAAATAGGATTAATGAAGAGAAATAATGAGGATATCCGCGAATTTTGTCAAGTAGTTAAAGGCTTGAGTCAACGACTTGATGAAAAAAAAATGGAACTAGATAACTTAAATAACCAGTTTAGAAATTTTTCTCTTATGCTGCCCAATATTCCCGCAGATGAAGTGCCCAATGGAAATGATGAAATATGTAATATTGAAATCAAACGATGGGGAAAACCACGTCACTATGATTTTACGTTGAGGGACCATGTTAGTTTGGGTCAAGAATTGACTAATAACTTAGACTTTAAGTTAGCGACCAAGATCACAGGATCTCGTTTTATAGTAATGAAAGGAGCACTAGCTCGTTTACATAGGGCGCTAGGTCAATTTATGATTGACTTACACACTGAACAACATGGTTATACGGAAACTTATGTTCCATATTTAGTTAATTCATCGTCACTTTATGGAAGTGGACAAATGCCTAAATTTCATCAGGAGATATTTTTTACTCAAGAAAATGATGTTGTTTCCAGTTTGGCATTAATACCTACTGCAGAAGTGCCATTAACTAATATAGTGCGAAATGAAATTATTGAAGAAAAAATATTACCACTTAAATTTACTGCATATACACCATGCTTCCGGTCGGAAGCTGGTTCTTATGGACGTAAAACATATGGGATCATTCGAATGCATCAGTTTGATAAAGTAGAATTGGTACAAATCACGCGTCCGGAAGATTCTATGAATGCATTAGAATTATTAACTGATCATGCCGAAACCGTGCTTAAATTACTGAATTTACCGTATCGTAAAGTACTATTATGTGCAGGTGATCTCAGTGCTGGTGCCTGTAAAACTTATGATTTAGAAGTTTGGCTGCCGGCTACGAAGACATTTCTAGAAATATCTTCCTGCTCTAATATGTGGGATTTTCAAGCTCGTCGCATGCAAGCGCGTTATCGTAGTCAGAAAAATAATAAAATTATTAGATTAGTTCATACGCTTAATGGTTCAGGATTAGCGGTAGGACGTACATTAATAGCAGTGATGGAAAATTATCAGCAAGCCGACGGAACTATTGTTATCCCAAAAGTTTTACATTCTTACATGAATGGACTTAAGTCTATTATTAGGAATAATTGATTAGTGGGTCGTGAGGGATTCGAACCCGCGACCATTGGATTAAGAGTCCACTGCTCTACCATCTGAGCTAACGACCCATATTCTTTTATTCTTATTAATGGTTTATTGAGAACTAAGTTTCACTGATTTTTGTATACATGCATGGATAGCATCCATAACCGCTCCGCGAAGACCTTTTTCTTCTAAACACTTTATCGCTTCGATAGTGGTGCCTTGTGGAGTACAAACCTCGTCTTTTAGTACCGCCGGATGTTGCTTCGTTTCAAGGACCATTTGAGCCGCTCCTTTTACTGCTTGAGCAGTAAATTGATAAGCCTGGTTGCGCGACATTCCACTAAGTACAGCAGCATCCGCCATGGCTTCTATAAACATATAGACATAAGCAGGAGCAGAACTGCTCACGCCCACGACAGTATGAATCAGTTTTTCGGGAACAACTGCTGTTCTTCCGATAGCATTAAAGATATTGACTAAATCTTGGAGCTCTCTCTCTGTAACTAATGTGTTGGGCGTAATAGAAATCATACCCTCTCTTACTAAAACAGGTATATTTGGCATGACGCGAATAATTTTTCTATTATCTCCTATTATACTGGCTAAGACCTGCAAGCTAATACCCGTAGCTAAAGATACTACAAGTACATCTGGGTCTAAGTGAGTAATTTTGTTCTTAAGAATATTTAAAATTACGGGCGCTTTGACTGCTAAGAACAGAATATTAGCATGTTGAGATACTTCTTGTTCACTGAAAGTGATATTCGTGCCATACTGATTATGTAACCATTGCATTTTTTTCACATTGCAATCATATAAATAAATATTCGTTGCTAACATTATTTTACTTTTAACTATCCCTCCGATGAGTGCTTGTGTTATATTACCTCCGCCAATGAAACCTATTGTTTTTTTCATCAATCTCTCCATTCATGAATTTAATGATTCTAAGCCGGCAATTCATGCATCCAAGCATGAATCAATCGATAAGAAATAGCAAGCACTACTGGGCCAATAAATAAACCTATCATTCCAAAGGTCAATAATCCTCCGATGACTCCACAAATAACTAGAATTATTGGTAAATCTGCTCCCATGCGTATCAAGACGGTCCTTAATACATTATCTATAGCTATAATAATACAGCTCCAAATTACTAAAAGAGTGCCTCTAGTAGTATCTCCTTCCCAATAAATCCAGATAATAGCGGGGACTAATACTGGGAGTGGCCCCAGCTGCATCAAACAAAATATAACTAATAGTCCGGTTAATAAGGTAGCATAAGGTATACCGAATAATGCCAATCCAATTCCTCCTAGAAGTCCTTGTACTAAAGCCGTAACGGAAATTCCCAGAGCAACCGCCCGAATGGCTTGAATAGCTAATAAAACAGCTGTCTCGCCCCGATGGGGAGCTAGTCTACTTGCAAATTTACGGACCTCGTTTCCTATTTTTTCTCCGCGCCAATAAAGTAAGATACTGAAGAAAAGCATTAGAATAAGATGTAACATAAGGTGCGCCACATGTGCAACCTGTGAAAAAACAAAGCTGGTTGTTTTACCAACATAAGGTTTTATATATGTCATCATTGTACTACTTTCCCCCGATAAAATACTCTTCCAGCTAGAAGAGAGTTTATCTCCTATCATGGGAATACTAGTAAGCCAATGTAGTTGAGGCAATTTAATTTGTCCGGAAGTTAGATACTCAATTAATGGAATAATATTATCTATCAAACTCTCTATTAGTAAGCTGGCAGGTATGATAAATAGTAAAAAGAGCAGTATGATCATAACCCCTACAGCAAGGATCCGTTGTCCCCATAGTATATTCTGGATTTTAATTAGTATAGGCCATGTGGTTATTACTACCATGCTCGCCCACGCAAAACCCGGAAGAAAGGGTCGTACCACCCAAAAACAGGTAATAATTAAAAGGGTAATAAACATAAATAAAAACACTATTTGTGGTATATCCATCACTGACCGTATATTTGTCATCTGGTCATGTTTATCTTCACACATTTTAGAACCCCTAACACAGTTGAATTTTAGATATAGTAAATTTTACTCTCATCAGGTATAGTAATAATTATCCTCCCAAATACTCTCACTATATCCATCCAGAATCCTCAATCAGCTTGAGAATAAAAATTAATTAATAGTTTGGTACGTCCGAGTGGATTTGAACCACTGACCCCCATCACGTCAAGATGGTACTCTAACCAGCTGAGCTACGGACGCACTAATTTATCCTGTGGTGGTGATGAGCATTATCCTCTTATATGTTTCTCCTATTTATTAATATGCCTCTTTGTAAAATTTCGGCGGTAGATAATCCTTGGAGCTGACGTATCCGATATAACATCATCATCGCTGAGGCAGTCAAACTAATAATAAATCCTATCCAAAAACCAGCAGGTCCTAGAGGATGTCCTACCAAGGGAGTTAATGCGAGTATATAGCCACATGGTAATCCTAGTAACCAATAAGCGGTGAAAGTGATAATGGATATAGAACGGGTATCTCTATATCCTCGTAAAATTCCACTTCCAATAATCTGAATAGAATCGGAAATCTGATAAAATGCGGACAGTAACATGAGATGTGTTGCTATTGCTACTACTTGTGGATTATGGTTATATAACCAAGCAATATGCTCACGATAGAGGGCAGTCAAAATAGCCGTCACGCACGCAATCGTAGTACCAATACAATGCGCAGTTGTAGCAACTAAACGGGCATTTTTTGGAGATCCTTGCCCAAGCTGAAAACTGACTCTTATACTAGTCGCTATACTAAGGGAAAGTGGTAAAACAAAGACCAGAGCACTAAAATTAAGTGCAATCTGATGTCCAGCTACTTGGACTATTCCTAGAGGGGATATCAGTAAAGCTACTAGGGCAAATAAAGTTACTTCAAAGAAAAAAGACAGAGCTATTGGAAAACCAATAGTAATCAGCCTCCAGATTGCCTTCCAATCAGGATGAAATTTCGATAAATATTTATTAGTTGCTTCCGTGATATCCTTCATAGAGCTGGTATAATTAAACCAGGTAATAATACTTATAAACATTACCCAGTAAACAAACGCCGTTACCATTCCGCATCCTGGTCCACCTTGAGCTGGAATGCCTAATTTTCCATTAATAATAATATAAGTTACTGGAATCTTAACCATTAAACCAACTAATCCAATAACCATACTAGGCTTAGTATTGGCGAGTCCTTCACATTGATTTCGGACCACCAGAAAAAATAAATATCCCGGCACTCCATATAACATAGCATGTAAATAGTGAATCGTTTTATTCGCGAGAAGTGGATCTATATGAGGCATAAAATGAATAATATAATTGGAATTATAGAGTATAAATATAATTACAACCGAAGAAATAGCGGCTAACCAATAAGCCTGACATGCTTGATAAGCAATATGCTCACGTTGATTTGATCCATTTAGGTGGGCTACTACTGGAGTAAGTGCCAGAATTAACCCATAGCCAAATAAAATAGCAGGCAACCATATAGAAGTGCCTATTGCAACCGCAGCCATATCAGTAGTACTAACAGCACCAGCCATCATGGTATCTACAAAACCCATAGATGTTTGTGATATTTGTGCCATAATTACTGGACCCGCAAGTATGAAAATTTTACGTGCTTCAACCCAATATTTCTGCACTGATCTTATCCTTCCAGATATTTAGCAAGTGAGCTAAAATAGGCATTTTAGCGTTACATGATGATTTAGGCAAGATTTTACCTCGCCGATTACAAAAAAAGTCATTCTCTCCACTGATACTACTTCATGTTTACGAACCTTCTTATCCTAGAGAGAGCAACAGTACTTTATATTAACAAATTTTCACACGGAGGAGCACGGAGTTACATTCTGAGTTTGGATAACGATAAAATAATATTACAGTTATCGATAAATAATGTGATCCGCAAGTTAATAAGAAGATCTTTCTGATCTGCTCCCCTTATTTAGTCTGCCGATACTGTCCGGACAGAACAAAAATAATAGAAATACTAATTAATTTTAGTCAAGTAATAACTTATTATAATAGAATTATATTCCACTTTATGGTATCAGTATTACAATAGTAATTAATTATCAATTATAATACTGAGTTAGTGAAAAAAGGAATTATGTAAGATGCACAAGAAAACTGCGGAAAAAATTAGAAGAAAAATTTCCGATCATCCAATTCTCATTTTTATGAAAGGTTCTCCACAACTTCCATCATGTGGATTTTCTGCACAGACAGTCCAACTACTTTCGGCGTGTGGAGAAGATTTTGCATATGTAGATATTTTAAAAAATCCGGATATTAGATCTTACTTGCCTATATATGCTAATTGGCCTACTTTTCCTCAACTGTGGATTGATGGACAACTAATCGGTGGTTGCGATATTATTACTGAAATGTTTCAGTGCGGAGAATTACAAACAATAATCCAGAAAACCGCTCATAAATATCGAGTGCATCAGTGATAACCTTCTATTAGATGATTTAGTTAATAGCTATTAAGTAAACAAAAATGCATGAGGATATTGTTAAAAAGGAAAACCTCTTTTCATGACCTCAATATATGATGGTCATAAAATTAAACCCTGGGATCGTAAATATTATCAAGGATCTTTTTTAGAAGATTATCATTTACCTTCATCTCCTGTAATGGGTTAAACAAACATGTTAACTGTCCTTATTCTAATAAGAGTAAGGATTTGGATGAAACCAACCATCTTTGGACTCCTAATCTCAGAAGACGACCTATCCTATTTACGTGGAATATTTGAGAGCAACAAGTTATTGTACATAGGTAATGTACATTCAAATATTTTTATAAGAGTGATAGTTTTTTTCTGCTTAATAAGTCCCGCAATTGAACTTAGTAGAAAAGAGATACCTCAAACTCACCAATGGATCATACTATGATTACCCTCCCATTATTATTGATTGTCGGGTAAATTTTTTCGTGTGTTCTTGAATTATGCTTTCGGAACCCAAAAATTTACTGCAGGAGAGGTATTTTTTTTTAACGTAAATAAATTGGGTAAAATGTCAAACTTACCTCCAGAAATGATTGTATGATTAAATTATTTCCATAATGAAGACAGATAATCTAATTAATAAATTAAAAAAACGCGGATCTATAGCTCAGATCACCGATGAGCATGAGTTGTTGAAAAGAATTACAAAAGGACCTATAGTACTTTATTGTGGTTTTGATCCCACAGCAGATAGTTTGCATTTAGGTCATTTAATACCATTGCTTTGTTTAAAAAGGTTCCAGAATGCTGGGCATAAGCCGATTGCCCTTATAGGTGGGGCCACAGGGTTAATTGGTGATCCTAGCTTAAAAAATAGAGCTCGTGTTCTCAATAGTTTTGAGACCGTAGCCGAATGGAAGGCAAAAATTGTCAGACAGTTAACGAAATTTCTGGATTTTCAGGGGGGAGAGAATAGGGCGATAATCGTAGACAACTATGACTGGTTTAGTAACATGAATTTACTCAATTTTCTCCGGAGAGTGGGAAAACATTTTTCCATTAACCAGTTAATTAATAAAGAATCCGTGAAGAAACGCTTAAAAATGAATGATTTAGGTATTTCATTTACTGAATTTTCGTATAATTTATTACAAAGTTATGATTTTTCATGTCTTAATGTACAATACGGAGTAGAGTTACAAATAGGAGGTTCGGATCAATGGGGAAACATTACTTCGGGAATTGATTTAACTCGTAGATTACATCACCAGCAAGTTTTTGGACTTACGCTGCCGTTAATTACCAAATCGGATGGAGTTAAATTTGGTAAAACTGAAGATCAGACCGTATGGTTAGACGATAAAAAAACTAGTCCTTATAAATTTTATCAGTTTTGGATTAATACTGCCGATGTTGACGTTTATCGATTCCTTAAATTATTTACTTTTATTGATAACAAAAAAATAGATACTTTGGAACAAGAATGTAAAAATCGTCAGGATCTTAGGCGAGCACAGTTTATATTAGCTGAACACGCTACTAAATTAGTCCATGGAAATAAAGGAGTCTCTGCTGCCAAACGTATTACACAAAGTCTATTTTCGGGTTTAATAAATGAATTAAAAGAATCTGATTTCCAACACCTGGTTCAAGATGGTATTGCAGCTATTGAATTATCAGCGTCGACTGGTTTAGCGCAAGCATTAGTCAACGCTAACTTAGTCTCCTCTCGGAGACAATCCCGAGCACTCATTGAATATGGAGCTATAAGTGTTAATGGAGCATTACAATATAATTATAAATACCAATTCAGCAATAGTGATCGACTTTATGGGCGTTATACTTTAATACGAAAGGGAAAAAAAACATACTGTTTAATATGTTGGAAACCATGAAGATCATAGCATGCATGTTATGGTTACTTTTATTTTTATATTAATTTTATTTGGTTGTATTTTCTGTGAAGAGGGAGATAAGATGGTGATTACATCCGTCGGCTGCAACAATTATTCTTTACTCATTACATATATCTGCCGACCGAAGTTTCTGGACCACTTGAAAAGTTTAATAAATTTAGTGGTTGATATGTGTTACCAAAGAAATCTCTTAGACATAATCATGACCTTATAACGCTGTTTACACCGACTCCCATGTCTTATGTATGCTACCAAACAATTTTTAAAATATGGAGTTATACTCTTTCTTTGGCAGTATTTTTACTTTAAACAATCTTGTAAGGAGTGCCCCTAAAATAGGATGAGATCCTGTAGTTGACGTCCGTAAAAATAGGTTAAGTGATAATAATTTTATAGTAATGGACTCCAAAAATAACATAACCGTTCCAAAATCCGGTGCCACAGCGGTCGAAGTCTCCATTGGTGTACGTCTATCAGACGTGAATGGTTGAGATAATTTTTCTGTATAAAAAAAAGATTTTTACTAAAGTGGTTATCATCTATTACTATAGTAATTTCAAGATTAAGCCATAAACTACGCATATCAAGATTGACGGTACCTAGTAAACTCAATTGCCCATCAATATGTACGCTTTTAGTATGTAATAAACCTCCTTCAAATTGATAAATTTGAACCCCGGCTTCTAATAATTCAGTAAAAAAAGACCGGCAAGCCCAACCTACTAAAAGTGAGTCATTGGATCGTGGAATAATAATACTTACGTCCACCCCGCGCTGAGCTGCGATACATATCGCCTGGAGTAAATCATCACTGGGGACGAAATAGGGGGTGGTCATGATAATAGCTTCTCGAGCAGCAAAAATAGCGGTCAGCAATGCCTGATGAATCATATCTTTAGGAAAATAAGGACCCGGACCAGATGCTATTACTTGGATAGCTTGTTCAGTGGTGTCGTTCTTGAGAGTAGAAAGGAGAGGAGGAAGTGGTGGTAAAATACGTTGACCCGTTTCCCACTCCCAGTCACAGGAGTAAATAATTTCCATGAGATAAGCCACCGGACCTTCCATCCGAACCATTAAATCAATCCATTGACCCACTCCTGCTTTTTGCCTAAAAAAACGGGGATCTACTAAATTCATGCTGCCCGTATAAGCAATATTATTATCAATAAGTACCATTTTACGATGCTGACGTAAATCAAGTCGTCGAAAAAATATTCGCAATAAATTCACATGCAAAGCTTCGACTACTTCTATTCCTGCATTGCGCATCAAAGATGCAAAAGGACTACGAAAAAAAGCCCGACTGCCCGCGGAATCTAACATAATCCTACAGTTTACCCCGCGCTGAGCCGCAGTAATAAGTGCCTTTGCTACGGTATTAGCCATTCCCCCTGGTTGCCAAATATAGAAAACCATTTTAATATTATTGCGGGCTAATTTGATATCACGTATTATTGCTTGCAATGTATCATCTGTGCTAGTTAGTAAGTCTAATTGATTTCCTTTAACACTAGCAATGCCTTGCCGTAACTCACAAAGATGAAATAATGAACGGGCTACATCACTCTTCTTAAGAGCCAATATTGCCGAACATTTTGTGAAATCATTAAGCCACTGCCTTATTGAAGGCCACATAATACGTGAACGTTTTTCTCTAGTTTTTCCTAAATAAAGTTCTCCTAGAGTAAAGTAAGTTATAACGCCAAATAATGGAAGGATATATACTATTAATAACCAGGCCATAGATGATTGTACTGCTCTGCGTTTCATGAATATTCGAACCGTTACGCTAGCAATCAATATCCAGTATAACAAGATCAAAATTACGCTGATGAAGCGGTAGAGAGTAGTCATAGGATCATCTATATGATGTCGGATAATATGTTTATGTTATGTAAATTTTACCTTCTTTAGGTATTCAATACTACTATTTAATATAGTGCGAGTTGGTGATAATATTATATTTTTCAGTGCCATACCAAAAAAATAGGTACAAATAATCTTCCATTTATAAGACAAGTAATCTTTTGAAAAAAAAGATCCGCCTGTTTGATTTAGTAATTTTTCCAGAACAAAAGTTCCCTCAAAAATCCTTTTACTCGTCGTCTCAAAGGAGGTTAACTAAGAATATGCATCCCGGCTGACGAATCTCTCCTAGGAGAGGAGCTTTTTATTACTAATCATACTTCATGCCAATTATGTTGTTATCCTACCAAGAACATCTCGAACACTTTTTACTTGAATAATTGTTCAAAGAACAGTAAATCAGGTTTTCTTTTCTATACAATAGAAACAGAAACTTATCCCGCTCTCTTCCTTACCGTTTACGTTAGTCGTCAAAACATTCCATCCTTATAACATTAATAATGAGGTGCGAGAAAAAACCCCTATTTGCATTTACTAACTGTCCGCCGTCGTCCTAATTAATGTCTTTTGAGCATCAAAACTTACCCCATTTTCATGGACACTATCTTCTCCCATTAAGTAAAGATAAATTGGCATAATAGCCGCCGGAGTGGGTAATATTTCGGCATTTTCTTGCGGAAACGCACAGGCACGCATTTTAGTTTTTATAGGTCCGGGATTAATACAGTTGATCCGTAAGTGAGTCTTTTTATGCTCATCAGCTAACACTTGCATGAAGCCTTCGGTAGCAAATTTTGATACACAGTATGCTCCCCATCCCGAACGTCCTTTACGTCCTACACTAGAACTGGTTAGGATTAGGGAACCACTAAGTGAACATAAGAGTAACGGCATTAAAGCTTGAGTGAGGAGAAAAGTTGCATAAATATTCACATTCATTACTTGATGCCAAATTATAGGATTTTGTTGGGATATAGGTTTAATCTCTCCTAACATGCTGGCATTGTGTAAAATGCCGTCAATTCTTGAATAATTGGACGAAATTTTTTGCGCTAAATTGAGATAATTTTGTGGATTAGTTTCTTGAAAATCAATATCATAGTATGATGGTGCTGGTCGGGTTTTATTGGAAAGTAAATGAATTTCATCTCTGACCTTTTTGAGTTTTACTTTATTTCGACCTAATAAGATAATCTCAGCTCCATAACGTGCATAGGTAAGAGCCGCTTCACGTCCTATACCACTGCTAGATCCTGTTACTAAAATAATTTTGTTAGCTAAAAGATTCATTCTAGGGGTGTAATGATGCACAGCTACCTCTCGCAATTAATTGCTCTTTCAATAGTCAAAACTAAACGTATAAATACAGTACAATATACCACACTGTAATAAAAAATTTATGATCTTTATATTGTGAAACTTATAAATAAATCTCATCAGTAATAAGAGGTACTTTTGTGGAATATATTCTCAGTTATGGATTGTTCTTGACTAAGATGGTTACAATCATGATAACCATAACCATCATGATTATGATGATAATTAATTTTATCCCGTCTAAAAAGTCATTGTCGGGAAGATTGCAATTCACAAATTTAGGAGATCACTATCGTCAAATAAAAAATGAAATTATTTTATCCTCCATGACGCCACAGGATCGTAAACGATGGCAAAAGAAAAGAAAAAAATATAACCTATTTGGGATCTCGCCACCAACTGACAAGAAAGATAAAAATGGGGTGCTTTATATCCTAGATTTTAAAGGCAGTCTGGATGCCTCAGAAGTCCATTCATTACGGGAAGAAATTTCAGCTATTTTAATAGGGGCCAAAAAGAATGATGAAGTTCTCTTGCGTCTGGAAAGTGCTGGTGGTTTAGTCCATAGCTATGGACTAGCTGCTTCTCAATTACAGCGATTGCGTCATAAAGGTATTTTTTTAACAGTGGCGGTAGATAAAATTGCGGCCAGTGGAGGATATATGATGGCATCGGTAGCTAATCACATTATGGCTACTCCGTTTGCGGTAATTGGTTCCATAGGTGTGGTAGCACAACTGCCTAATTTTTATCGTTTCTTAAAACGTCACGAAATTGATATAGAACTTCATACTGCGGGTGAATATAAACGAACTTTAACATTCTTAGGAGAAAATACTGAAAAGGGTCGTCAAAAGTTTCGGGAAGATCTCTCAACTACGCATCAACTCTTTAAAAATTTTATTCATGAAATGCGACCACATCTAGATATCGATCACGTGGCCACAGGAGAACATTGGTTTGGAACTCATGCGTTGAAAAAAGGGCTGATTGATACTATTGGTAACAGTGACGATTTTATCCTCCAAAAAATTGACCAATGTGAATGTATTGCCGTCCATTACATCTCTCGTTCATCACGCTGGAGAGAAAAATTTTTTCATATATACAATCGTATCAAACCCCTTCTGCTCTCCTTACTAAAGTAGTAAGATTGACTTTATTTAGTATGTCCTGCTCATCATACGGTACAAGAAGTCTTCAGCGACGCATAATAATAGAGGAGTGAGGAAGTTCAAAGGAAGATAAAAACTCTGGATTCTTGAACCGAAAAATTATTCTAAGATCAATTAAGATCAGGGATAAAATCGTGGTTCCCGAAGTTACTACGTACGCTACGTTTAGAAAACACTGAGAATTATCCTTCTTTGTTGATGAAACGTTCTCACCCTGGATATATGCACTGAGGGATGATACGGTTTAACTTCTCAAAATTGCCTGGAAGCGCATCTTTAATGCTTCTAAACATCTTGATATAAGAGCAGATACTTCATCTTCTTTTAGTGTTCGGTGTTGATCATGTAAAATTACGCTAAAAGCAATACTTTTATAACCTTTTGGGATTCCAAAACCACGGTATACATCAAATAAGTTGAGAGTAATGCTTTTATTAGATAAGACTTTTTGACATTCCTTTATTATCTCGAATGACGTTATGTGTTCCGATACCACGATAGCTATATCACGACGATTAGATGGAAATTTTGATATTTCCTGGATAATAATAGGACAGTTAGTATCTGTAACTCTCTTACAGAGTAACTCAAAAATTACAGTTCGATTTTTTATTCCTAATTGTTGTTCTAATAAAGGGTTTATTACTCCTATAATCCCAATAGGCTTATGTTGTAAATAAATGGTGGCACTCTGACCAGGATGTAGTGCGGGATGAAGCTCAGACTTGAAGTAAATTTCAGTTTTTCCCGTGAGGTCCAATAAGGCCTCGACATCTCCTTTTAAATCATAAAAATCTACTAGTCTCAACGGCATATCCCAATGTTCTTCATACTTATTTCCGCTTAAAATACCGGTAATCATTAAATCTTCTTGAAGAAGATTTTCTTTTTGGGGTATAAAACGGTTGCCTATTTCAAATATTCGTATACATTTTTGCTGACGATTTTGATTGTAAATCAATACGGAGAGTAAACCACTCCACAGTGATAACCTCAGAGCTGACATTTCTGACGAAATGGGGTTTAACAATTTCAGTACTCTCCTTCCCGGATGAAGAATATTTTGGATCTTGGGATCGACAAAGCTATAAGTAATGACTTCTTGATACCCTCTATCAACTAATAAAGTCCTAATACGATTCAATGAAATTTTATGAGGAGGTTTACTCCTATTACTATTAAATATAAAATCTGTTTTCAGGGATTTACGAGGAATATTGTTATATCCATAAAGGCGAGCTATTTCTTCCACTATATCTTCTTCTATTCTCAGATCAAATCTCCAAGATGGAGTTTTTACATTCCATCCACTTTCATTATCAGTTAATAGGCAACCTAACCTAGAAAGAAGATCCACTACTTCATTATCATTGATATGATAACCGAGGAGAAGATCGAGTTTTTTACGACGCAGGATTATGCTTATGCCCTGAGGAACTAATATTGGATTAGTAACATCACTCAGAGGTCCCACTTGACCGCCACAAATATTATGTAATAATTCTGTGGCCATGTCTATTGCTTTATACTGGATGAAAGGATCGATGCCGCGTTCATATCGGTGTGAAGCAGGAGTATGTAACCCATAATGACCGGCTCGACCAATAATAAATTCAGGACTGTAAAATGCACTTTCTAGCAGAATATCTGTTGTATTGCTATGCACCATAGATCGCTGTCCTCCTATAATGCCTGCTAAAGATAGGACTTGATTATTATCTGCTACTACCAGCGTATTACTTTGAAGCTTAGCCGAACCATTCTTTAGTACCAATTGTTCATCGGGGTGAGCCATTCGGACTATTATTCTCCCATCAATTATCTTCCTATCATATACTTGGATGGGTTGTCCTAGTTCTATTAAAATATAGTTGTGAATATCCATCACTATATTATCCGAAATCATATCGCATCTTCTTAGTTTTTCTCGGATCCAGAATGGAGTGGGAACGTTAACATTAATGTCTTTTAATAAGCGTGCTAAATAGCGTGGACAAGCTTCTGATACTTCCACCCTTATGGGTAAGATATCCTCTACTCCAATTTTGGGAAAGGTTATAATTTTTTCTTTTAATTTTAATTTGTTTCTGACCGCAATTTCTCTTGCTATCCCACAAATGCTTAGACAATCAGCGCGATTAGGTGGAACGTTAATTTCAATAGTCTTATCATCTAGTTGCAGATAGTCACGAATATTCATTCCTAATGGAGCCGAGGTAGGTAATTCAATAATAGAATCATTATGTAAGTGATGATCAGGAAGGCCTAAATCCGACAATGAACATAACTTTCCTTCGGAAGTAATGGTGGTCCGTATCGAATTGTATTTATGATCTTGAAGGAGACAATTCTCTGAGTTCATATGTTGGTCTCTCCGGGAGACAGCTACTTTGAGACCTTTTCGGCAATTCTCCGCTCCACAAACTATATTGAGCACTCTTTCTTCACCTATGTGAACTCTGGTCGTAGAGAGGTTACAAAGTGGCTTACATTCTATTATCTCCCCAACCACCACATCTTCTTCTGCACAATAATTACCAGCTCCTGTAATAACATTCTCTACTGCTAGTCCTGATAAAGTTAGCTGTTCCGCTAAAGTTTCGGTATCAATGTCTGGGTTGACCCATTCTCTGAGCCAAGCTTCACTGAGTTTCATTTTTCTTGTTATGGAAATTGTTTAAGAAATCGTAAATCATTTTCATAAAATAACCGCAAATCAGTTATGTGATAGCGCAACATTGCCAGCCGTTCTATCCCTATTCCAAATGCTAATCCAGAATAAAGATTTTCATCCAGTCCTACTGTTTGAAAAACTTTAGGATGCACCATACCACACCCTAAAACTTCGATCCATTTACCATCTCGATTTCTTATATCAATTTCCGCAGACGGTTCGGTAAAAGGAAAATAAGAAGGTCGAAATCTAATTTCGACCTCTTCTTCAAAAAGATCCGTTATAAAATCATCTAAGATCTTTTTCAAATGAGCAAAACTTACATTTTTCTCTACCATTAACCCTTCTATTTGATGAAACATTGGAGTGTGAGTAAGATCGCCATCTTTACGATATACTCTTCCTGAAGCTATGATGCGGAGAGGAGGTTTTTGAGTTTTCATAATTCTAATTTGAACTCCCGACATTTGGGTTCGTAACAAATTATTATTATTCAACCAAAATGTGTCATGATCAGTGCGGACCGGATGGTTACTAGGAATATTTAGAGCATCAAAGTTATGATAAGTATCTTCTATTTCGGGACCACTGACTACTTGGAATCCTAAGCTACAAAAATATTTTTCAATATTGTTAATTGTCCTCGTGATAGGATGAATACGACCCGGCTTGATACCCCGCCCTGGTAATGAGATATCTAGATTTTGACGGGATAGTTGCCCCTGCAGTTTCGACTTTTCTAACAATTTTTTTTTTACTTTATACGCCTCTAGCAACTGTTTTTTTGCTTCATTAAGCTGTTTTCCGGACTCCCGTCGTTTATCATCAGCAGGTAAATATCGTAAATCATTCATCTGGATCGTCATATGACCTTTTTTTCCCAAATATTCGATACGCATCCTTTCTAAGTCACTTAGATCATTGATATTTTTAATATTTTTAATAAAATTAAAAACTATCTCATTGAGAGAAAATATATCGTCCATATTTTTATAATTTATTTTCAAAAATTTCAGGAACCTGTTTCCACTAGGAGTGCAGTTGATCTTTATATGCGAAAGCACTTATTTTTGAAATATTTTAGCTTTTTCCACTAATAGAGAAAAAGTTGAGGGATCAAAACAAGCTATCTCAGCCAGAACTTTTCGATCCAGTTCAATAGAGGTGTTCTTAATTCCATTCATGAATTGGCTATAAGACATTCCATGGGTTCGAGCCGCCGCATTAAGACGCATAATCCATAATTTTCGAAACTGTCGTTTGCGCTGGCGACGATCTCGGTAAGCATACTGCCCCGCTTTAATGACAGCTTGAAGAGCCACCCTATATGCACGTGATCGTGCTCCATAATAACCTTTTGTTTGTTTCAGGATTTTTTTACGACGTGCATGTGCAACCACACTTCGTTTGACACGAGCCATATGTATTACCTATCTTTATTCTGTATTAACCATTATTAGTACTTGGCGGTTATGTTATGCATAGGGCAAGCAAACTCTAACTAGACCTAAATCGCCTTTAGATACCCTGTATTTTGAACGCAGATGACGTTTACGCTTAGAGGATTTCTTCGTCAAAAGATGACGGAGACCAGATTTTTTATGTTTAAAACCTCCAGAAGAAGTTTTGTGGAAGCGCTTGACCGCACTACGGACACTTTTAATCTTCTGCATACTGAACACCATTTTCGACATTTATTATTAAATTAATTTTTGTTAAAGATATTACAGTTGTAATATTTTCTTCTTGGAAGCTAAAACCATAATCATTTGTCTTCCTTCTATCTTGGAAGGCCAATATTCTACTACAGCTATCTCCTTAACATCTCTTTGGATCCTATTTAACACTTCCATTCCTAGTTGGTGATGATTCATTTCTCGACCTCGAAAACGCAAAGTAATTTTTACTCTATCACCTTGTTCTAAAAAACGTATTAGACTCCGTAATTTTACATGATAGTCACCTTCGTCTGTACCGGGACGGAATTTTATTTCCTTCACTTGAATATTTTTCTGCTTTTTTTTCTGTTCTTTCGAGCTTTTGTTCTTTTCGTATATAAATTTACCATAGTCTATCATCAGACAGACGGGAGGAACTGCATTAGGGCTAATTTCTACTAAATCTACCCCCGCTTGTTCCGCTTGTTCTAAGGCTTCATTTATACTAACTACACCTAGTGATTCACCGTCTAAACCTGTTAAACGTACTTCGTGTACACGAATTTCCGTATTAATTCTATTCTGACGGATTGAATGAATCGATTTACCTACTTTAATACTCTCTCCCTCCTTTCTACTGAATGAATCTGTCGATTACGAATTTCAAACAGCAGTTTCTCTAGCATATTATTGACCGTCATGTTACCAATTTTGCCCGATCTAGTACGAAGAGCAATTTCTCCTGTTTGCATTTCCTTATCACCACATATCAAAAGATAAGGAACTCGACGTAACGTGTGTTCGCGTATTTTAACCCCCACCTTTTCATTTCTCAAGTCTGTTTGGATTCTTATCCCCGCTTGTTTAAATACATGAGCTAATTTTTTTACATAATTTGACTGATTGGCGCTAATATTCATCACTATACCTTGTACCGGTGCTAACCACAATGGAAATTCACCAGCATATTCTTCGGTAAGAATACCTATAAATCTCTCTAAGGAACCCAAAATAGCTCGGTGAATCATCACCGGTATCTTACGTTCATTATGCTCATCTACATAGAAAGCATTTAAACGTTCAGGTAAGAAAAAATCCAGTTGAACTGTACCACATTGCCATGGACGATCTAAGCAATCATACAGTACAAAATCTATTTTAGGTCCGTAAAAAGCTCCATCTCCATATTGATATTTAAAGTTAATATTTTTATTTTTCAGAGCTGTTGCTAAATCTTCTTCTGCTTGATCCCAAAGACTTTCGTTCCCAATGCGTTTATCCGGTCGGGTAGAAAGTTTGACAAATATTTTTTTGAATCCAAAAGTTTTATACACTTCATATATCATTTTTATACAACTCATAATTTCCGCATAAATTTGATCTTTTCGACAAAAAATATGTGCGTCGTCTTGAGTAAAGCTTCGTACTCGCATTAATCCATGAAGAGATCCAGATGGCTCATGTCGATGACAGCTGCCAAATTCTGCTAGACGAAGTGGTAAATTACGATAAGATTTCAATTGTTGATTATATATTTGGACATGTCCTGGACAATTCATGGGTTTAATGCAATATTCACGATTTTCTGAGAAAGTTGTAAACATTTCTTCTTGATAGTTATTCCAGTGTCCCGTTTTCTCCCATAAGCTACGATCGATCATAAGAGGACTGTTTATTTCTTGATATTCATACTCTGTTAGCTTCATCCGAAGAAATAATTGCAGTTCTCGAAAAATAATCCAGCCATTATTATGCCAAAATACCATTCCAGGAGCTTCTTTCTGGAGATGATATAAATCTAACTGTTGATTGATTTTTCGATGGTCTCGTTTTGCTATTTCTGCTAGACCTTGTAAATATCCTCTAAGTTGATTTTTATCCGCCCATGCCGTTCCATAAATACGTTGGAGCATTTTATTTTTACTATTTCCTCGCCAGTAGGCGCCAGAAATTTTCTGTAATGCAAAATGATGGCAAAAACGAATATTTGGTACCTGGGGTTTTGACAGACACATATCAATGTACTCTTCATGGTAATATAATCCAGGTAAAGCACTTCTACTAATATCTTCGTCAAGAAGAGCTATTTTATAGCTTTCATTTCTAGACGAAAAAATATTGCGCGCTTCCTGCCAACTAACTGTTTTCTTAATTACATCATAATTTTTTTTCGCTAATTCATGCATGCGATTCTCTACTAATTTTAGGTCGGTAAGAGATATAGAAAAATCTAGATCGACATCATAATAAAATCCATTTTCGATCCCTGTTCCAAGAGCCATTTTTGCAGCGGGCCACAGTTGTTTTATAGCATGTCCTAACAAGTGTGCGCATGAATTGCGGATAATATTTAGACCTCTTTCATCCTGGATGGTAATAATCTTGACTGACGAATTTTCGGTAACAGTATCGGCGAGTTCTTTTAATTTTCCATTTACTTCCCCTGCAATACAGTGTGCGAATTCAGATCCCATGATGAGGGTAGCAATTTCCCTCATGCTTACAGCATCAGGAAATTTATACTGAATCTTATTAGGAAGGAGAATAATAGAAATCATTATGAATCCTTGGTTGCAAGTAATACTGCCTCTTCATCATATCAGAGTAAAATCACTAGAATAATATCACGGCAAGTAAAGTGATATATTTTTATATATAAATATAATTATACGTTTATTATATATAAACCAACATATTTCAAGCAACTTATTTCAGAGTATTTTCTATGACTGCCCAAGGGCATGCTATTTTTGCAATAGCTCTGGCGATTATTTCTAAACGAGCTCACTTAACACCTATTCTTACTCACGGTGATTGGTGGCATATTATTTCGTCCGCAATCTTAACTTCATTATTACCAGATATAGACCACCCTAGATCTCTATTAGGACAACATTTGAAATGGTTATCTGCTTCTATGAGAGTAATTTTTGGCCATCGCGGTTTTACTCACAGTATACTAGCGCTAGCTGCAGCAGTAAAACTTTTTAACCTAACTCTTTTATTATCTCGAGTTATTATTCCTGACGATGTGAGGCATGGAATGATAATAGGATACATAAGTCATCTAATAGCTGATTCTCTTACTCCGGCTGGAATTCCTTGGCTTTGGCCATTACGATGGAAATTACGTTTTCCAATTATCTTAAATCTGCACCAAAACAAGTATATTTCTGAACGCTTATTTGGTTTAAACCTAATAGTCATATCTATCCTAATGCCCTCATATTATTTAATTGCCTTATCACGACACATAAAAATTATTCCTATCCATATATTACAGGTAGTTCTCCATTTTTTTCAAAAATATATAAATTAAGAGAAACACGAAATCATATTACTCACTCACAATTATTTTATCCAAAGCCACTAATAAATTAAGATAATAGGGTATAATCTCACTGGAGAAAGCAAGGAACTAAAACCCAGTGGTATTTTCAGGGGAGAAAGAAAGAATGAATTCTTTCCATAATATTCACGATCTAGTACGATGGACAAAAAATTATTTGACCAGTAAAAATATATATTATGGTCATGGCACAGACAATGCTTTTGATGAAGCAGTTCAAATTGTCCTCCCAACCCTAGGAATTACTTCATCTCATGAAGATGATATTTATTATGCTCCAGTCAATATCATAGAATGTCAAAAAGTAGTTAAACAAGTGATGCGTCGTGTGGAAGAACGCATCCCAGTGGCTTACCTTACTAATAAAGCGTGGTTTTGCGGTTATGAATTTTATATTGACGAACGAGTATTAATCCCCCGATCTCCGATCGGGGAACTAATTTCAAATTTTTATACATGGATCGGGGAAGAACCTAAATATATTCTTGATATGTGTACCGGAAGCGGTTGTATAGCTATAGCATGTAGCTACGCTTTTCCAGAGGCCTTAATAGATGCTGTTGATATTTCAGCAGCTGCTTTAGCTGTCACTAAACATAATATTGTTTTCCATGGAGTTCAGGAGAGGGTAACACCTATCCTTTCCGATCTCTTTAATGAGATAAATTCCCAAAAATACGATATTATTCTTGCAAATCCTCCTTATGTCAAAGCTGATGATATAATCTCTTTACCTCCGGAATATCAATTTGAACCTGTTATAGGATTATCTCCCCCCGGCAAAGATGGACTTGATATAATTCGTCGTCTTTTATTATCGTCCTCAGATTATCTTACTCACAAAGGTATCCTCATTTGCGAAGTGGGATACCAACAATCCTCTTTAACACAACAATATCCTAAAATTCCCTTTATTTGGTTAGAGTTTAATCATGGCGGAAAAGGGGTATTTATGTTGAACAAATCACAATTAATGGTCTCTAAAAAATATCTGATGCCTGGAGAAGCAGAACCCCCAAAAGGGGATCAAAAATTTCTCTCTCATTCAAATATTTTACCCCACTTAGGGTCAAATTAGGTAAGGAGTTATAATGTCTGGAAATAGTATTGGACAAAATTTTAGAGTCACTACATATGGCGAGTCACATGGTCAGGCTTTAGGGTGTATTATAGATGGAGTGCCTCCTGGTCTCAAGTTAACGAAAGAATACATTCAAGGCGAACTCGATCGTCGACGTCCAGGAATATCGCGGTATACCTCTCAACGTAAAGAGTTAGATCAGATAAATATTCTCTCCGGCGTTTTCAACGGCATTACTACGGGAACTAGTATGGGCCTGTTGATAAAGAATAATGATTGCCGCTCTCAAGATTATAGTTCTATTAAAGATCTGTTTAGACCAGGACATGCAGATTTTACCTATGAAAAAAAATATGGAATACGAGATTATCGCGGAGGAGGTAGAGCTTCGGCTCGGGAGACCGCTATGCGAGTAGCTGCGGGATCAGTAGCTAAAAAATATCTTGACAATACATATGGGGTCAAAATACGGGCCTTTTTAGCCCAAATGGGAGATATTGTATGTACATTCCAAGATTGGAACCTGGTAAACAAAAATGATTTTTACTGCCCCAATATTGAAAATATTGACGCATTAGATCAATTAATCCGTTTGTTAAAACGAGAAGGTGACTCTATTGGGGCTCAAGTAACCGTAGTAGGCGAAAATATTCCGGTAGGATTAGGCGAACCCGTATTTGATCGTCTGGATGCAGATTTAGCACATGCATTGATGAGCATCAACGCTGTTAAGGGAGTAGAAATCGGATCTGGTTTCTCAGTTATTACTCAACGAGGTAGTGAACATCGCGATGAGATGGATGCTAGGGGTTTTAAGAGTAATAATTCAGGAGGAATACTAGGGGGAATCAGCAATGGACAGCCTATAGTAGCTCATTTAGCTCTGAAGCCCACTTCTAGCGTTACTATTCCCGGACGCACTATTAATCGTTGTGGCAATGAAGTGGAGATAGTCACTCGGGGACGTCATGACCCTTGTGTAGGAATTCGCGCCGTCCCAATTGCCGAAGCAATGATGGCCATTGTAATAATGGATCATTGCCTTCGCCATAGAGCTCAGTGTTCGTAGTAATCGACATTTTAATTTTAAATTTTTGTAAATGATAACTCACACATTTTCATCTATTCTACCTTTATTCTTCAGTACTCTGTAAAAAACCAGAATTAACTATCAGAGATAAAAGTATGAAAATCAATACTCGTAAAACAATTAAAATAATATGCTTATTTATGAGTGTAGCCTTAATATGGGGTAGTACTTGGATGGCTATGAAACTAGCCGTGCAAACCGTTCCACCCCTGTTTGCTACTGGACTCCGATTTTTATGTGCCTCTCCTTTGTTACTTTGGATCTCGTGGAGAAATGGCCAACCACTTCTATTGCCTTCAACCAATAGGAATTTCCAATATGTGATTGGTCTGTGCTATTTCATCATTCCATTTACACTAATGTTTTATGGACAGCAATATACCAGTGCAAGCGTAGCGTCAATTATTTTTGCCACTATGCCTGCAGCAGTGTTAATAGCTTCTATTGTAATCTTACAAAATAAAACTAGCTGTCAACAAATCTGCGGTCTCTTAATGAGTATTTTTTGTTTGACCGAAATTTTGTGGCAAGAAAATCATAACAGCGTTAAAAATAGTGTTAAAGGAATTATTTCCTTGATAATTGCAGTTATCATGCATGCAGTTATGTATGTGCTCTTTAAGAAACGAGGAGGAGGTGCACAACCTATTCCTATTCTCACTTATAATACCTTGCCATGTTTATCATCTGGAATTTTGCTAACATTAATAGGTTTATATATAGAACAACCAGTCGTCTCTAACATATCCTTATCGTCCTCTTTGTCTCTTTTATACTTAGGAATAGCCTCGAATGGTTTTGGCATGCTCTGTTATTTTTCTTTACAACAGTTAACCCGACCTTTTCAAGCTTCATTAGTATTCCTGATTTTTCCTCTGGTCTCTATTATCCTGGAAAGTATCTGGACGGGTTTAAGTATCAATTGCAAAACTGTATTGTTATTGGTTCCTTTAACAGCAGGGATATTTATGACCTTATCTTATTCTAATCACCGAAGTGATCAAAAATCTTCTTCGTGAGATAAAATTTTTCTCTTATTTCTGGACGTTAATAATTCCTTCCCCATAACGAATATGACTATTTTGACGTAAATTCTCTAATAATGCTGTTAGAATAGCCTCGAAGTGAACATTTCTAATAATGGTATCTATGGCCACTTTTTGTTCTTTAGAGGGTCTTATCTGGCGAATTTTATCCAGAGCTATTATCATTACATTACCTTGTCTATCTTTACCAAGTCCATAAGAAACATGATTTTTTTTCGGCGGCTCAATACTAAAAACAGCTGGTGTTATACTTTCGGGGCAATGTCTGGTTATCCAACGAGATTGGGTAAATTTTAAATTTAATTTTCTTTCTGATCTTCCGGCATTAAGTGCCGATAACAATTTTTCGGCTTCTGCTTGGTTTTGCTGCTCAATTTTGTGTCTTGTAATATACAGAGTAATGCTATTATGTACCTTTGTCAGGGGAAGCAAAAAAGCGGGTCTATATTGTCTGAGACGAATAAAATAATCACCGTGATCAGTACTAATAAAGTGTTTATTCTTACCTAGATAGTCACTCTGAAAAAGAGTCTGAACAATAATAGGATTAAAAGGAAAAGATTTCGGAATATTATTCCAACTAAACCATCCGGTGTCTACCGATTTTATTCCCGTAATCTTTTCTATCTGATTCAGAGATGACTGCTGATCAATAGCTTGCCTAATTTTTGCTTTAAGAATTAAAGACTTCTCGAAAAGATGTTTTTGCTGTAATTGATTAGCAATAACAGAGCGCACTTTATTAAAAGGTATAATTTTCCCCGGTCTGATATCCTCGAGTCGTACAATTAAATAACCCACTGAAGTTTTTATTATTTCTGAAATCTGTCCTATTTGTTGCAAGTGGGCATTTTTTAGTTCCACTGGGGTGTATTCTGATTTCATCCATGGAAACTCTCCTCCTCTATGTGCGGAAATGGGATCCACAGAAAAATCTGTGGCCAGCGCAATAAAATCTGCGCCCGATTTTAATTTCTTTAAAATCATTTGAGCTGATTTTTCACTATTCAATTGAATAACGCGATATTTATATTGGGACGATTGCCGATAATCCTGTTGGTGTAAATCATACCAATGTTGGACTTCGCTATCTTTAATGGGTGGCAAGTCAGATATATTGATTTTTGAGTATCCAGCGAGTGGGATATAATCGACCCTAAACAATTCTGGAGCAATGAACCTCCTAATATTTTGATAATAGTAATTTCGTATTTGACTATTACTGACCGATAATTTCATCTTTGCCATCTTATTAACTACTGCGGTACGGATCTCGCGCTGCTGAGTCACAAGTAATGTTAAGACATTTTTATCCTTATCACTGGGCAAAATAAACTCTGAATCTCTTATCCCCGATAGTAATTGGTTAAGAATTAATTGGTGACGCATTGTTTCAGCGTATTGCCTACTAGTTAATCCTATTACATTGAGGTAATTATTATACTTGATTATATCAAAATGCCCGTTTACTTGGAAATCTAACTGACTAGAAATGACTTGTCTAATTTGTTCATCACTTATATTCATGCCTAAATTATGTGCATACTGTTGAAGTAACCACTCATCTCTGAGCTGAGATAACACTTTTATTCGTAGTTGCTGTATATAATGTGCATCTCTTGCTAACTCAGGGTACCGATTTCCTAATAATTGTTGTTGTTGATTTTGTGCCCAGGCCACAGAGTTTTCAAATTGAAAGCGGGTTATTTTATGACCATTGATTATGAGTGCATAATCATTATTAAGTCCAAGATACATATAATTGCCCATTCCGGTTATTAACAGCACCGCAATTATCATTCCTAACATTACTTTCTGCGAGCACTTCTTTTTTTTTGAAGTATCACGTAAGAATTTTATCATCATAGTGGGTTTACTCACTGTTAAAATTGGTAATGATCTGAGAGTTAGAATAATAGCGTGGTGATAATTTAATGGAATGGTCCAAATCATTCTTCTGCAATAATATTTTTAGAAACGTTTTAATCCGGAACCTACCTCATCACATCAGGTATACTTATGTCAGGATTTTTGTCTGCCATCTCTCTAGTTGTTGGTAAGCTATATTATTTCCTTTCTTGGCGGGGCACAAGTAGAAGTAGTCTCTATAATTAAGATCCATTATCCCTCGTCAAGACTATACACTCCGACCGACATAATCTAAACTCCTCTTTTTCTCAAGATCACTTCAGCTTATCTCTCTTGAGATCTATATTCTTAAATGCTTAATTCTAACGTAGTAAAGTTTTGACTACGTTGTGCAAAAGATTTTGGACTATTTTCTTTCAATAGAATCCTCGTTATGCGGGAAAAAAATAGAGAATATCTACTCTTCCTGCTTATTATCCCTGGTTTACTTTGAAATTTTGACTCCTACTACTCGTGGTTCTCGGATCTAGAGCTGCATCTTATTTCTGATCAGAGATAATTTTATCCTGCCTGCTTCATTGTTGACATCTCGTTACGCAAAACGTGATCATCTATCTTTATGAAGAGTCCAGGTCCAGATCACGGAGGGACTGTTTATGTTCCACGCCTCGCGGGAGGATGATAAGAATGAGAATTGTCACGTTCTTCAATCAACTTTCGCTTCCTAAAATAAATAGCTCTCTTCGTTTATGTTGCCGATGAGGAGAAGTGAAAAAACCTATAATTTATTGCATGAATCCACACTCAGTTGATGAGAATTCCATAAGAATGAAAAAAAACAATATAAATATTACCGGAATGAGAATGATCCATAAATAAAAGGAAAAAAATTTCTCCTTTCTTAAAAGATGTCCAATAGATATTCTATTCGCCGCATGCTTGCTGCGCTTTATGTTTATTACTATAGATCATAGTAGGTACTGTTTTACCTTCAATGACTGATTTCTCAATAATTACTTTCACTACATCTGTCATTGATGGTAAATCATACATGATTTGGAGTAATACGTTTTCCACAATAGAACGTAATCCCCTGGCCCCCGTTTTTCGGAGCATTGCCTTCTGAGCAATAGAGGATAATGCTTCATTACTGAACTCTAATTCTATATTTTCTAAATTAAATAGCGCCTGATATTGCTTGATCAGTGCATTTTTTGGTTCTCTTAAAATTCTCAGAAGTGCTTCTTCATTGAGTTCTTTAAGTGTAGTAACTATGGGAAGACGACCAATAAACTCTGGAATCAGTCCAAATCTAATTAAGTCTGATGGTTCTACCTGCTCCAGTAATTTACTGATGGATGTTTTTTGTGAAGAACATTTGACAGCGGCTCCAAACCCAATTCCCGAACATTCTTCTACGCGGTGAGCAATTATTTTATCCAATCCTGCAAATGCCCCTCCACATATAAAAAGAATATTAGAAGTGTCTACTTGCAAAAAATCTTGGTGCGGATGCTTGCGCCCTCCTTGGGGAGGCACTGCTGCTATAGTTCCTTCGATTAGTTTTAAGAGTGCTTGTTGGACTCCTTCCCCAGATACATCCCGAGTAATGGAAGGATTGTCAGATTTTCGTGAGATTTTATCTATCTCATCCAGATAGACAATTCCTCGCTGTGCTTTTTGAACATCGTAATCACATTTTTGCAATAATTTTTGAAGAATGTTCTCCACATCCTCTCCTACATATCCGGCTTCAGTCAAGGTAGTCACATCTGTAATAGTGAATGGCACATCCAATACTCGGGCCAGGGATTCTGCTAACAGAGTTTTACCACTTCCAGTAGGACCAATTAAAAGAATATTACTTTTTCCCATTTCCAGACCATTCCCAATACCACTCAGCAAACGCTTATAGTGATTGTATACCGCTACTGCCAGAACTTTTTTAGTATGTTCTTGTCCAATAACATAATCATCAAGATGATTACTAATTTGATGAGGAGTGGGCATTCCACTAATGATCCCCATTTCATGTGGGTTGGCTACATCCTTTATTTCTTCACTAAGAATGTCGTCACATAATTCGACACATTCATCGCATATATATACGGACGGACCGGCAATCATTTTCCGTACTTCATGCTGACTTTTTCCGCAAAAAGAGCAGTACAGCACTGTGCCTGAACTGTCTTTGCGATTATCTATCATGCGGTAACCTCTTTGTTGTTTTATTCTGACATTAGGATAATAACTATGATACCTCTAATATGAGAGAGAATCTATTACTTCCTCTGAGTCAAGATTGAATCTACTAGTCCATAGGACACTGCTTCACTGGCCGATAAAAAATAATCACGTTCGGTATCTTTTTCTATTACTTCTATAGGTTGTAATGTATGTTCTGCTATTAACTGATTTATTCTATTTTTAATTTTTAAAATTTCTCGCGCATGTATTTCTATATCGCTTGCTTGTCCTTGATAAGCACCTAAAGGCTGATGAATCATAACTCGAGAATTAGGAAGACAAAGACGTTTACCTTTAGCTCCTGCCGTAAGGATAAACGCTCCCATAGAGGCAGCTAACCCTATACATATTGTACTCACATCCGGTTTAATGAACTGCATGGTGTCGTAAATCGACATGCCGGCAGTAATTACTCCTCCAGGAGAATTAATATACAAATATATATCTTGATCCGGATTATCGGCTTCCAAAAATAATAATTGGGCGACGATCAAATTAGCCATGTAGTCTTCTACATACCCTGTAAAAAAAATTATGCGCTCTTTAAGAAGACGTGAGTAAATGTCAAACGCTCGTTCACCACTAGCGTTATGTTCAATTACCATTGGTACTAACATATCGTTATTCCTGTGATCTAATCTTTATTTTATGATGACATAATGTATTACTATACTACATTTTATGTGGATGTTCGATGATCATAAAAAATATAAGTAATAAATTTTCTTAAATAAATCGTTCATTATCTATGATGCTAATCATTTCATGATATGAAATTCTCTCTTCGGTAATTAGAGCCTGCTTAAGGATAAGATCTATAATCTGTTCTTCTAATGATAAGTGAGAAATAATATTCATTATTTCCGTATTTTTACGAGAATCTTTTATAAAAGAAGGATCCCTCTCAGAGTAAATAGTTAAACTTTCCATTAATGATGTAATCTGATGATTCTGAGCTTCCAGATTATTAATACGAATAACTTCATTCAATAATAATTCTCTAGCCACCCGTTGTTTGGCGTGATCTTCTAAAAAACAGCGCGGCATGAATTTCTTTTTTTTATTGACTGTTAAAATCTTCGTCAAGTAATATTGACAGCATTGACTTTCTCTTTCTACCAGGGCAATAGGGACATCAATTTGATTTATTTTCAATAAATTATTTAATAATTGGATCTTAATATAATGTCTAACTATATCTTGAAGTCCTATGTCAATATTTTTTCTCACTTCAGCTCGCAGATCGGACATCTTTCCTCCTGCTATCCCAAAACGTTTAATTAATCCTTCACTGAGTTCTGTGAGTTCACCTTTTTCGATATGTTTGATTAAAATCCATAATTTTAGGAATCCTTTACGTCCTTGACTATATGAGGGATGAAGTTCTATTTCTACGAAAAATTTTTCCCCCTGCCTATGACCAATAATACTTTTTTCTAAATCTAAACGGATCCGTCTCTGTCCTAGAATTAAAACCACATCCGTTACTTCTTCCCCCTCCATGATTTCATTTTCAATCTCTACTATACATTTCATATCAATGGTCACCCGATCCCAAAGCTGGGCAATTTGTGCACTGAGATTCCATTTTGCTTGTTGGGTACGAATCTTGAACAGCATATTATCTACGTCTTGTTCAGTAACTTCTACTCGTGGTTTTATAATCCTAAAGGTGTCCAATGTGGGAATATTAATTTCTGGAATAACTTCAAATTCTACCGCATAGGTAAAATCATGACCTATTTTATATTCTTCATAAACAAAATTCAAATTTCCTACCCACATAATGTTGTGCGTGTTCACCTCTTTCAGAAAATTTTGCTGCATCATAGTACTCAACACTTCGTGAAGCACAGAAGTTCGATAACGCTGAGATACAATTTTCAGAGGTACTTTTCCTTTTCGAAAACCGTCTATCAAAAATGTTTTTGCAACATTCATAAGCTTTTTTTTAACCATACTTTCAATGCGCTCGGCAGAAATAGTAATTTTTATTCTCCGGCCCAGGAGATTAATATTATCCACTGATAATGTCATTATTTTATTACCTCAAAAAATGTGGGATGCAAGTTTCGATGAGGAGTCTCAATCTTCCTACTCTTCATTAGTACTTACCTGACGAAAATAACAAGTCTTCTTCTTAATTTCTTAATAGAAGGATGATAGAAAATACATATCATTTATTCTTTTACCGCTTTCCCCTCTTACGGACCTCAATGAGACTATCTTTAACATTTACAGTTGTCACACCTTCTCGTAAAATAACTCTAAAATTTCACGTCCATGATGTAATAATCATTATACTTGAGGTATGAAATGGCACAAAGAAAAAAAGTAGGGTTAGTTATTTCAATTATTACGATAATTTTATTGTTAAGCGGGTGTCAGATAGATTTATTAGATCCTAAAGGAGAAATAGGAATTGAACAACGACGGTTGATATTAACTGCTCTGGGAGTAATGTTACTTGTTGTTATCCCGGCTATCATAATGGTCCTTGCTTTTTCCATTAAGTATCGCCAAAGTAACACTACTGCCCGATACAGTCCTTCTTGGGGTCATTCTTATAAAATAGAGGCGGTAGTTTGGGCACTTCCGATTATAATTATTATATTTCTAGGAATTAAAACCTGGCAAACCACTCACTTATTAGATCCTAATAAACCTATCCATTATAATAATATTAATCCTTTAACAATTGAAGTAGTATCAATGGATTGGAAATGGTTATTTATTTATCCCGCCCAGGGAGTAGCTGCTGTTAATAAGGTGTATTTTCCTATTCATACTCCGATAGTATTTAAAATTACTTCCTTTTCGGTTATGAATTCCTTTTTTATTCCTCGTTTAGGTAGTCAGGTGTATGCTATGGCCGGTATGCAAACGAAATTACATTTGATAGCAAATAAACCGGGCATTTATAAAGGAATTTCATCAGCTTATAGTGGGAGGGGATTCTCTGGAATGAAATTTACCGCCATTGCTACCGCTGATGTCACATCTTTTAATAATTGGATCTCTCAAGCTAGACGCGCTCAGGCCACATTAAATAACATGGAAGCTTTAGAAAAGCTTGCTATTCCGAGTGAAAATAATAACGTAGTATTTTTTTCTAGAGTAAAGCGTCATTTATTTGACGATATTATCAATAAATTTCGCAAAGGGTCAAGAACTATCAGTGCTATCCCACAAATCGGTATGCATCGGCATCTACCAATAAAATTTAAGGACTGAACTTATGTTTGGAAAGTTAACACTAAACGCTATTCCATATAACGAACCTATTATCATGGCTACTCTTTCTACCCTTATAGTTATTAGCATCTTAACGCTAGCAATAATAACGTATTTTGGTAAATGGAAATATTTATGGCACGAGTGGCTAACATCAGTAGATCATAAACGGTTAGGAATAATGTACATTATTTTAGGGTTGATTATGATGATTCGAGGATTTGCCGATGCTATTATGATGCGTAGTCAGCAAGTTCTGGCCTCGTCGGGTCACCCCGGTTTTTTACCTCCTGAACACTATGATCAGATTTTTACTGCCCATGGTGTTATTATGATATTTTTTGTAGCAACTCCGTTAATTATTGGTTTAATGAATTTTATAGTACCATTGCAAATCGGGGCACGTGATGTGGCCTTCCCATTCCTTAATAATTTGAGTTTTTGGCTTACAGTCGCAGGTGCAATGCTAGTAAATATTTCATTAGGAGTTGGTGAATTTGCTAAGGTTGGATGGGTAGCTTATCCCCCACTTTCGGGAATAGAATATAGTCCGGGTGTAGGAGTGGACTACTGGATATGGAGTTTGCAAATTTCTGGCATTGGAACGTTGCTGACGGGAATTAACTTCTTTGTGACCATTATTAAAATGCGCGCTCCGGGAATGACTTTATTCAAAATGCCCGTCTTCACTTGGACATCATTATGTTCTAACGTACTAATTATTATAGCTTTTCCCATCTTAACCGTAACTATTACATTGCTTGCTCTAGATCGTTATTTAGGAACTCATTTTTTTACCAATGAGATGGGTGGAAACATGATGATGTATATCAATCTTATATGGGCATGGGGTCATCCCGAAGTATATATTCTCATCCTACCCGTATTTGGCATCTACTCAGAAGTGGTAGCCACTTTCTCTAAAAAAAGACTTTTCGGCTATACTTCTCTTGTTTGGGCAACGATTGTTATAACAATTCTTTCTTTTATTGTCTGGTTACACCATTTCTTTACTATGGGAGCGGGTGCTAATGTGAATGCTTTCTTTGGTATTAGTACCATGATCATTGCTATCCCTACTGGGGTAAAAATTTTTAACTGGCTATTCACTATGTATCAAGGACGTATTCATTTTACTTCTCCCATGTTATGGACCATAGGTTTTATAATAACCTTTTCTATTGGGGGAATGGCAGGAGTGTTATTAGCAGTACCTGGGGCTGATTTTGTCCTGCACAATAGTTTATTCTTAATTGCACACTTTCATACTGTTATTATCGGAGGGGTAGTGTTCGGATGCTTTGCGGGGTTAACCTACTGGTTTCCTAAAGCTTTTGGATTTACCTTAAATGAATACTGGGGAAAAATGTCATTCTGGTGCTGGTTCATAGGTTTTTTATTGGCTTTTATCCCACTTTACGCCCTAGGATTAATGGGGATGACACGTCGTCTCAGTCAAAATATTGATCCCCAATTTCACTTATTATTAGTTATCGCAGCATTCGGTACCGTAATCATTGCTATTGGAGTTATCTGTTTATTCATTCAAATTTATATTTCGATTATTTATCGTCATAAGAATGCGGATCTTACAGGTGATCCTTGGGATGGACGAACTTTAGAATGGTCTACCTCTTCCCCACCTCCTTTTTATAACTTTGCTATTATACCAGAAGTGAAAGAACGTGATCCATTTTGGGAGATGAAATTAAAAAACGAAACAGGAAAAAAACAACAATATCTTGATTATAACCCCATTCATATGCCAAAAAATACTAGTATAGGTCTCTGGATCGCCGTTTTCAGCATGATATTTGGTTTTGCCATGGTTTGGTATATTTGGTGGTTAGCCGCCATTACTTTATTAGGCATAATTGTCTCTTGGATTGCTAAAAGTTTTGAGGAAGATCCATATTATTATGTTTCCGCCCGGGAAATAGCCAAAATTGAGAAGCCTCGTTTTGAACAGATAATAAAGTAGGTATAAAATGTCAAAAAATAATACCAGTTACCTCTCTAATAATTACGTGAATGGATTAGAGTCTTCTAATGATATTCATGCCAATAAAGTATTTGGTTTTTGGATATATTTAATGAGCGATTGTATCCTATTTGCTGCTCTCTTTGCTACCTATGCCGTAATGGTTAATAGTACCGCTGATGGTCCTCAGGGGAAAGATATTTTTCATTTACCGTTCGTATTCGCAGAAACTACGGTGTTGCTATTTAGTACCCTTACTGAGGGGATGGCCATGGTAGCCATTAATCAAAAAAACAGCGGGATAAATAAAGTTATTTACTGGTTATTATTAACATTTCTATTAGGTGTAGTTTTCATCTCCATGGAATTTTATGAGTTTCATCATTTAATTAATCATTACTGGGGTCCGAGTCGAAGCGGATTTTTGTCTAGTTTTTTCACCTTAGTAGGGACACATGGAATACATGTTATTGCCGGTTTGATATGGATTATGATCTTAATCTATCAGGTTTCAAAGGAGAAAATTCGTCCTCAAATCGTAACAAGATTAAGTTGTTTTAGCTTATTTTGGCATTTCTTAGATGTGATATGGATATGCTTATTTACCGTGGTATATTTGATAGGGGTGATGAAATGAAAAAGATTTTATATACAGGAGAGAGCTATGCTAAAAAATATTTAATTGGATTTATGATGTCAATCATTTTGACACTAGTTCCCTTTACGCTTGTGGGTATAACTATAAACAGTCATGAGCCACTAGTATTAGTCATAATAATTATTTTTGCAGTATTACAAATTATTATCCATTTGATATGTTTTTTACATATAAGTGGATCTAAAAAAGATCGTTGGAACTTATTAGCTTTAATATTTAGTATTATTATCATCGCAATACTAGTCCTAGGGTCATTATGGATCATGTGGAATTTGAACTATATGATGAAGAGTAGTAGATTTTAATGATTATAGTTCCAGGAGACCTTACAATGACTAAGCCGACGTTAAGTCAATTTAGTAGGAGGATTTGATTATCTTCTCAAGGAGAGTAAAAATTTTATATTTTATATAGTGATTTGCTATGATGCGTAAATTATAATCTGATCCTTGATGGGTCGTCTCATGTTATTTATTGTTCGGTGAATATTAATTCTCAATCTTTTGAGCTGGGGGTTTCCCTTCAATATTTATATGACATGTTTCCATAGTGAGAGATGGTGTCTTTATAATTTACGTTAATGTTTCCATTTCGTGGGGTGGATACATTATTGATATCACTTTCCATAAAAGGTTATTTGTTTTTATTTATAAACCCTCTCAGAATTTTTGATGACACGCTTTATATCTATTATTTTTACCTCCCTCCCACATGTCATGGTTTCAGTTACCATTATTCTTCCTTTCGAAGAAGCGATTTTTTTTACCGACGGAAGAAGGATAGAAGCAAGAAGGTATCGCGCGTCGGAGTGGAATGTTCGTCTGGATAGCTAAACAACCACCGACCGAACTTCTGCATAACCGATATCGGTTATATTATACTTAAGCTCACCCTAAAAATCTCAGAAAAATATCCATCACTGATGAATTCAATAAAATAATATAATGTAACGATTAAAAAAATTTAACATTAAATATTTTTCATCATGATATAATAGATAAAAAAGCTATGCAGTTACTAAGTATAGTAATTGACAGAGTTTGTAAGTCCCTATATGAAATTTAAAGGTAATATTGATGTCCAAGATTAAAGGCAATGTTAAATGGTTTAATGAATCTAAAGGATTTGGTTTTATTACTCCAGAAGATGGTAGTAAAGACGTATTTGTTCATTTTTCGGCAATCCAGAGCAATGGTTTTAAAACTTTGACTGAAGGACAACGGGTAGAGTTTGAAATAACAACTGGCGCTAAAGGTCCGGCTGCTGCTAATGTGATTCTAGTATAAGTTAACAGTCAGAATTAAAAACCCGTCTTAATGTCGGGTTTTTTAATTATTAAAGAATTTTTCTGCTTGCTTGTCTGCATGATAAGAAGAACGTACCAAAGGAGAGCACGCAGCATGAGTAAAACCCAGGGCTTGAGCGTTTGTTTTGAGCTCGGCAAACTCCTCTGGACTGACATAGCGTCTGACTGGTAAATGGTATCTACTTGGCTGCAGATATTGTCCTATGGTGATCATAGTCACTCCATGGGAGCGGAGATCATGCATAACATTAATAATATCTGCATATTTTTCTCCTAAACCCACCATGAGTCCCGATTTAGTTGGAATCTGAGGATGAGCTTCCTTAAAACGCTTAAGTAACTTTAACGAATAAGCATAGTTAGCTCCGGGACGGATTTGGTGATAGAGTTCCGGAACAGTTTCTAGATTATGGTTAAATATATCTGGCGGCATCTCATTGAAGATATTCATCGCCTTATCAAGACATCCCCTAAAATCTGGTACTAGTATTTCAATTCTAATTTTAGGATTCAGCTCTCTAATGGACACTATACAATCCACAAAATGTTGGGCCCCACCATCATGTAAATCATCACGATTAACAGAGGTAAGAACTATATAGCGTAAATGTAACTTATTAATCGTTTGTGCAATTCTTTGAGGTTCCTTTTTATCGGATGGTAATGGTCTCCCATGAGAAATATCACAAAATGGACAACGTCTGGTACAAATATTACCGAGAATTAAAAAAGTTACTTTCCCCTGATTAAAACAATCAATAATATTAGGACAGGATGCTTCTTCACAAACGGAATGTAAACCATTTCTACGTATTAATGATTGAAGTTTGTTGAGATGTTGGGATTCATGAGGTAATTGGATCCTTAACCATTCGGGTTTTTTCAGCATTTTTCTTATACCATCGGATTAGCGATATTTTGGAATATTATCATCATGACGAAAGTATCCTGGTTAAATGTGTAGTGATGATGTAATTATTCTATTTCTTTTTTCCTGAAATAGGAAGGTTAGTTGAGCAGAATGTTTTTTTTAAATGGCTTAGAAACAATTTCTAAATATATATTGGAAAAATACTAATAAACTCATCTACTAAAACCTGCTGAAATTCTCCTAAGGAGACCGTAGGATTAAATGCACTTAATTGTGTCATCTCTAAACCGGCCTCGCCACAAGGATTAATATGTTGAAAAGGTGTTAAATCCATGGAAATGTTAACTGCAAAACCATGCAGTGAACACCCCTTGTGGATACGTAAACCCAGGGAGCAAATTTTTTTATCAGTAATATATACTCCCGGAGCATTTTTACGCACATGAGCATCAATATTAAATAATTTAAGGGTCTTAATAACAGATTTTTCTATTACAGTCACTAAATATCTCACCCTGAGGTTTCTTCTTTTTAAATCAATCATAACATACATGATCAGCTGACCTGGCCCATGATAAGTAATCTTTCCGCCTCGATCACTTTGCATGACTGGAATATCACTATGCATAAGTATGTTATTGTTATATTTTTCTGAATTTCCCTGCGTAAAGACCGGACAATGCTCCAATAACCAGAGTTCATCTAGGGTTAAAGATATTCTATTTTTAGTAAAATTATGCATTGCTATATATACTTGACTCCATGGTTGCAGACCAAGATAACGAATAATGAATTTACCGCCGCACATGTAATTTGCTCCTATCCCATACTTTATATCATCATAAATATATCTGACTATAGTCAAAAATAAACCTACAGATATATAGTTTTTATACTGCCTAACTAGTTAGTGCTTAATAACAAGGATATAGTTTCTAGTCTCGACCATAATAAGGTTTGATTCTCGTTATTTTTAATAGCTATTTCTAGCCTGGACAATAAAGTAATAGCCACTTTAATATGTGTATTATTTAGTCTTTTTAATGCGTCGGTCAAAAATGTCAATCGGATACTTTTTTTATTCCTGGGATGAGGATGATTATTCGGTAGTAAAGGGTAAGAAGAGGATTTTAGACTATGCTGTTGTAATGTTAGTAATGTTATTAAATCATAAGATAAAAAGTTACACAGAAAATTGATTTCACTACCCTGTTGGCGTAACTGATGTAAAATATGTAATGCGCGCAAACTTTGTCCCGATAGTACTGAATCTAACCACTGGGAAGGAGTAAAATACGATACATCACTTACAATATTTGCTACTCGAGAAAGTGACAACCTACCATCGGGCCATAGCAAACGGAGCATGTTCAGTTTTTGAACTAATGATAATAAGTTACCTTCATAGTTACAACAAAGTAACTGTAGAGCATCTTCTTCAATCTTCAATCCCATCTTTGTGGCTCGATGATTTATCCACTTAAGGTAACGATCTTTGTGAGGGGTAAAACACGAGACTAATACAGTGTTCTGGGTACTGAATGTGGTAAACCAGGTACTCTCTTCTTGTTTCTTGTTGAGATAAGAAAGAATTATAATTAGGATAATATTAGAATTAGATTGCAATAATTTTGCGAGCATCAATAATCTCTCTTGCCAGAGAATACTCACTGCTTTTTCATAAGAGGGCGGAAATTTTAGACAAAAGGTTCGTTTTGTAGCAAATAAGCTATGTGTTTTAAAATTCAAAATAATATCTTGCCATCGCTGATGATTATTATCACTAGTAGCACAGTAATGCTCCTGAAATCCTTTTTTTTGAGCTGCCTCTAACACTATCTGTTCGCTTTCTTGTAATAAGAAGGAATCATTACCTACTAGGAAATAACAACTTCTTAATTCTTTAGCTAGCTGAAAGGAGAGGTACTCAGAAGTTAGTTTAATCATAATCCTCCACTTAGGCAATTCAGTATTTTTACCCTGATATCGATCGACCAAAATATTATATAATCAACAGATTATTTTCCTTAGGATAATATTAGATTAATTAGTTTACCAGGTACATAAAACACTCGTCGTATTGTGAGACCTTTGAGATATTTAGAGATCTGTTGGTCGCGGATAGCTTGTTGGTGTATTTGTTTTTCGTTAAAGTGATTCGGGATAATAAGTCTTCCACGGACTTTTCCGTTTACTTGGACGACGATTAACCAAGTATTTTCTTTGAGTGCTTCTTTATCTACTTGTGGCCACTCCGCGGCGTGATCTATATCGATATTTTTTCTAAAGTTATGAAGAGCTTGCCATAATACAAAGCAAATATGTGGTGTAAAAGGATATAACATTCTTATAACAGCTAGAAGGGACTCCTGCATTAAAGATCGATCTTGTGAGTATTCGGAAGAGAATTTAGACAGATGGTTAAGAAATTTCATAATAGCCGCAATAGCGGTATTGTAAGTCTGTCGACGATCAATATCGTCAGTAACTTTAGCAATAGTTTGATGTAATTTTCGTCGCAACGACGACTGCACTTCATTAAGTGGAGTTGACTGATCTAGCAAATCTATTTGGCCCTTTTGAGTATGTTGATAAACTAAATACCACAATCGTTTCAAAAAACGACGACAACCTTCTATGCCGGAATTACTCCAATGGAGTGGCAGTTCGGCCGGAGCAGCAAACATTATGAATAACCGTATCGTATCTGCCCCGTATTTTTCAATCATTATATGGGGGTCAATACCATTATTTTTAGATTTAGACATTTTGCTAATACCAGCATAAACTAACTCCCGTCCACCACGATCTTGAGCTTTTATAATTCGACCTTTTTCATCTCGCTTACTGGTAACATGGAGAGGATCAATCCAGACTCGCTCCTGATTGTTACCAAGATAATAAAAAGTGTCTGTCAACACCATTCCCTGGCATAATAATCGTTTGGCTGGTTCGTCAGTCTGAACTAATCCTGCATCGCGTAGTAACTTATGATAGAATCGAAAATACATTAAGTGTAGAATAGCATGTTCAATCCCCCCAATATATTGATCTATGGGCAACCAGTAATTGGCTGCAGAGGGATCTAAAATACCTTTTTTATAGTGCGGACAGGTATAGCGTGCATAATACCATGAAGATTCGATGAATGTATCAAAAGTATCTGTTTCTCGAATAGCTCTGGTCCCCTGGACTAAAGTTTGTCCCCAATTATCATTATTCTTAATTGGACTGTTAATACCATCCAAAATGACATTTTCGGGAAGTATAACAGGAAGTTGATTTTCCGGCACGGGAATAATTGAGCCATCTTCCAGTGTTAGCATGGGAATAGGTGCACCCCAATAACGTTGACGAGATACTCCCCAATCCCGAAGGCGATAGTGCACTGCCCGTTTACCTGCGCCTTTATTTATCAGGGTGGTAATAATTAGATTACTACCTACTTCATTGGATAAACCACTGAATTCTCCCGAATTAAATAATGTTCCTCTTTTCGTCATAGCACGTCTACTCACATCGGGTGGAGTGCCATCTGCAGCTAAGAGGACGGATTTAATTGGTAAATGATATTTATTCGCAAACTCCCAGTCTCGATGGTCGTGAGCAGGTACTATCATCACTCCACCGGTACCATATTCTAAACTGATAAAGTTTACTACCCAAATAGGCAATTTTTCCCTAGTTAAGGGATGAATGGCCCAAAGTTCGGTAGACATTCCTAATATTGGTTCCGAGTGATATCTTTCGTTTTGGGGATATTTTACACATCCATACTTACAGATGAAATTACACAGAGAAGAATTTATCACCGCCGATTCAACCGCGAGAGGATGCTCTAGTGCAATTGCTAGACAACTTATCCCCATGATAGTATCTGGTCGTGTAGTATATATTGTTATCTTCTTTTCATATCCTACCAGTGGAAAAGTTATTTCTACTCCCTCAGAACGACCAATCCAATTACGTTGCATATTTTTCACCTGATCCGGCCAAAAGTCTAGATGGTCTAATCCATGAAGTAATTCTTCTGCATAAGAAGTGATCCTTATAAACCACTGCGGTACTTTACGTAGTGCTACTCGCGTATCACAACGCCAACAGCAGCCATCTATTACTTGTTCATTGGCCAATACAGTTTGATCATTGGGACACCAATTAACAAAAGATAATTTTTTATATACTAAACCTTTGTCATATAATTGAGTGAAAAACCATTGTTCCCACCGATAATATTCGGGATTACAGGTCACCAATTCCCTACTCCAGTCATAACTAAATCCCAATAATTTAAGCTGTTTTTTCATATAATTGATATTACTATATGTCCAAGATGCAGGAACAGTATTATGGTTTATAGCTGCGGTTTCGGCTGGCAAACCAAAGGCATCCCATCCCATAGGATGTAACACATTTTTACCTTTCATTCGCTGGTATCGAGCAATTACATCGCCAATAGTATAATTACGCACATGCCCCATATGTAAATGGCCCGAAGGATAGGGAGGCATTGATAAACAATAAAATTTTTCTTTTCCTTCTTCTTCCTGCACCTGAAAAGTCTTATTTTTTTCCCAAAAAAGCTGCACGTAGGGTTCTATCTCTTCCGGACAATATTTATTTTGCATCTAGCTTCTATTACCTTGCTTTGTAAAAAAACAACCTAGATATTTCGGCGGTTTTAAAAAATTTTCTTCAATCTTATTGAAGAGGATTATATTTCTTTATAAGGATCGGAATAGCCAAGATTCCTCATAATTTGGGTTTCTATTACTTCCATATTTTTGGCGTTCTCGAGTGTAATATGATCATAACCTAATAAGTGTAGACTGCCATGAATTACCATATGAGCCCAATGTTCTCTCAATATTTTTTGCTGTTCTTGAGCTTCTTTTTCTACAATAGAACCACAAATAACCAAATCTCCTAGGAAGGAGCTCTTTAAATAATTAATACTAGGGCGCTCAAATTGAAATGATAATATATTCGTTGCTATATTTTTGCGCCGATAACGCAAATTAAGAGCTTTACTTTCATCAGTATCTACTATACGAATAGTCACTTCCTGAGATTTTTGAAATTTCAAAAAAAATAGAACAGCCTCTACCCATCTCGAAAAATGATCCGCTGTAGGTAACTGGACACGTTCCTGGCAGACAATTTGCAGATTTAAAATAATTCTTTTCATTAATTATAATTATATTGCTCTCACTTTTATTGATCTATAATTTTTCCCCGGAGAGAATTGGGACAAACTTCTACTATTTCTACATCAATAAAATTACCTATTAGATCTACTTTGCTTGCAAAGTTTACCACTCGATTATTATCAGTACGACCGGAAAGTTCTGTAATATTTTTCCGGGAACGTCCTTCAACTAGCACTCTTTGTACACTACCTAGCATACGTCGACTCCAAGATAGGGTCTGTTGCTTAAGCAGTGCTTGGATGCGATATAAACGATCTTTTTTTTCTTTTTCACTAATATAATTAGTCATGGTAGCCGCTTTAGTTCCAGGTCTGGATGAATATATAAAACTAAAACTCATATCAAAATTTATTTCTGATATAAATTGGAGTGTTTGATCGAAATCTTCTGAAGTCTCGCTGGGAAAACCAACAATAAAATCTGAACTGACATGGATATTAGGACGTACAGACCGTAATTTATGGATAATTTTCCTATACTTATTGATCGTATATCCTCGTTGCATGATCTTTAAGATTCTATCGGAACCACTTTGTACTGGAAGATGGAGAAAATTCGAGATTTTTGGTTGATCACGATAAACTTCAATTATATCCTCGGTAAAATGTCGGGGGTGATTAGTAGTAAAGCGGATCCGATCAATACCCTTAACTAAAGCTATTCTACGGAGAAGATCGGAAAAGTGGCAAACTTCATTTCTGGACGTTAATCCCCGATATGCATTAACATTCTGTCCTAATAGGTTAATATCATGGACGCCTTGATTAGCTAAAAAGATAATTTCTGACAAAATATCATCACAGCCACGACTAATTTCTTTTCCCCTGGTATAAGGAACCACACAGTAAGTACAAGATTTATTACAACCTTCCATTATGGAAACCAGAGCAGTTGGGTTTTTACTTCCCGCATCTTTCATGATTCGAGGTAAGAAATTAAACTTTTCTTCCGGAAAACTGACATCTATAATATGCTGTCGTTTTTTTATCACACTCTTAATCATCTCTGGCAAACGATGAATAGTTTGGGGACCAAAGACAATATCCACATAATTAGCACGATGAAAAATTTTTTCTCCTTCCTGTGAAGCTACACATCCTCCTACTCCAATTATTATCTGGGAATTTTTCTCTTTTAGTACTTTCCATCGTCCCAATTGATGAAAGACTTTCTCTTGGGGTTTTTCACGGATTGAGCATGTATTAAGTACTAAAATATCAGCCTCTTCATAGAGATGAGTAAGTAAATAACCATAGCTGTTAAGCATAGTGGCCATTTTAGACGAATCATACTCATTCATCTGACAGCCCCAAGTTTTTATATATAATTTTTTTTTCATCTCAGTAAAATTAGTTCAATATAGTTTCCAAAGTTTAGAATAATACTATATTGGGGTACTAGGATTCGAACCTAGGAATGCCGAAATCAGAATCCGGTGCCTTACCGCTTGGCTATACCCCATTAACTGGGGTACTAGGATTCGAACCTAGGAATGCCGGGATCAAAACCCGGTGCCTTACCACTTGGCTATACCCCATTTTTTAATGGTGCGGAAGGCGAGAGTTGAACTCGCACACCTGAGTACCAGAACCTAAATCTGGTGCGTCTACCTATTCCGCCACTTCCGCCCAAATTAGTACATTCTTATTTTATTGTGGCTACGACGGGACTCGAACCTGTGACCCCAGCATTATGAGTGCTGTGCTCTATCCAGCTGAGCTACGTAGCCATTTATTATTTACAATAAGTATGCGTAAATCATCATCTTCGCGTCAATAATAATTTGACTCATATTTTTGATCTTCGGTAATTATTACTACCAAGATGATTACATCCCGATTAATTTTAAGTTTTAAATGAAAAGTTCACTAAATATTATTTATTTATTTAGAATATCAAAATATAATTAAATTACTCGCATGAATATATATCTTTTCTATTGAGACCATGAATAAAAAATCAGAATATTCTTCTCCCACTAATTTTATTAGACAAATAATTGATAAAGACTTATCTCAGGGTAAATATAATATAGTACATACCAGATTTCCTCCGGAACCTAATGGACCTTTACATATTGGACATGCGAAAGCTATTTGCCTGAACTTTGGAATAGCACAAGATTATCAAGGACAATGTAATCTTCGCTTAGATGATACTAATCCTACACAAGAAAATCAAGAATATGTAGAATCAATTAAGTATGATGTGCAGTGGATGGGATATCAGTGGAATGGGGAAGTACGATTTGCCTCCAATTATTTCGAGCAATTATATAATTTTGCCATTGAACTAATTGAACAACATTTAGCTTACGTTGATGAATTAACTACCGAGACAATTCGAGAGTATCGTGGCACTCTGACTATCCCGGGAAAGAATAGTCCTTATCGAAATCGCAGTGTAAAGGAAAATCTACGGTTATTTAAAAAAATGCGCGCGGGGGATTTCTCGGAAGGAGCTGCATGTCTACGCGCAAAAATAGATATGGCTTCTAGTTATATGGTCATGCGAGATCCTATTCTCTATCGAATTAAGTATGTAGCACACCATCAGACAGGAAAAAAATGGTGTATCTATCCCATGTATGATTTTACCCATTGTATTTCAGATGCGATGGAGGGAATTACCCATTCACTATGTACCCTGGAATTCCAAGACAACAGGCGATTGTATGACTGGATATTAGATCATCTTACTATTTCTACTCATCCGCGACAATACGAATTTTCTCGATTAAATTTAGAGTATGCGGTAATGTCGAAGCGAAAGCTAAATATGCTGCTCTTAAAAGAGATAGTTAAAGAGTGGGATGATCCTCGGATGTTAACCATTGCTGGATTACGCAGGAGAGGATATACGGCCAGTGCAATTCGGGAATTTTGTCGCAGAATCGGAGTGACTAAACAGAAAAGTATGGTGGAAATGTCTGTTTTAGAAGCATGTATACGTAAAGAATTGAATGAAAAATCCCCTCGGGCGATGGCCGTGTTAAACCCCTTAAGAGTAGTATTAGAGAATCTACCTCCTTCTTATACCGAAATATTAAGGATGAGAAATCATCCTACGAATAACCTTGGTACTAGACTGGTTCCTTTTAGTCGGGAAATCTATATTGAGCGGGATGATTTTTGTGAGGTAATTAATAATCCTCAATATAAAAGATTGGTTCTAGGAAGAAAAGTTAGACTCAGAAATGCTTATGTCATTAAAGCAGAACGTGTTCTGAAGGATAAAAATAATAATATTATCTGTCTTTACTGCAGCTGCGATCATGAGAAAACTTTTTTTCAGGACAATAAACCGGCCACATTAGGAATAATTCATTGGGTATCCGTCAAGCATGCTTTACCTGCCCAATTCAGAATTTATGATTATTTATTTAATATTTCTAATCCTGATGATGCTAGAGATGATAATTTTTTAGCTCACATCAATCCCCATTCTTTCCGGAGATGTCAAGGATTTGTTGAGCCTAGCGTCGTTAAGAATACGAATGCTAATACTCACTATCAGTTCGAACGAATAGGTTACTTTTGTGTTGATAGCAATGATTCTTCTGCCACTAATCTAGTCTTTAACCTTACGGTGGAATTAAGAGATCAGGGGAAAAAATACCACTAATAACGTACTACACCGGACGTAGGAGAGGATCTCCCGCATTATATTTCTCTTTATAGGAATGATGATGAAAGAGAATAAGGAATTTCCCCACAAACTTGAATAATCCATCTTTCCACGCGGTCATTAGTTAACTCTGGTTGCCGATCTTCATCGATAGTCAGACCAATAAAATATTGATTATTTACTAAACTTTTAGAACTATCAAAACAATATCCTCTGGTGGACCATTTCCCCACCATTTTTGCCCCTTGAGGCTGGATTATATCTCGTAAGGTACCCATAGCGTCACAGAAATATTCTGAATAGTCTCCTTGATCTCCACACCCAAAGATTCCCACATATTTTTTGCTCCAATCTATCTGTGTTAAGGTAGGAAAAAAATCCTCCCAATCGCATTGGGGTTCACCATAATACCACGTAGGTATACCTAATAACAAGAGGGAAAATTTCTCTAAATCTTCTGCCTTACTTTTAGCAATATCATTCACTTCAGCAGGGCAGTGGGCACCTAAAGTTTTTTTAATAATATTAGCTACCTTCTCAGTATTACCAGTATCACTTCCAAAAAAAATTCCTAGTTGGTTGACATCTTTATTCATAAAATTTTTTCCACCTTTTTATTTATATTATGAAACAATATCTTTGAATACCAGAGCAAAAATAAATAGCTTTATTATATTATGATTTTTCTCATGAAAAAAGGGGAAAAGATTATTCAACGCCTGAAGAATTAGCCATTTAATAGTTAAAAATTATAGATGATAGCTGTCGCTGTTCGTAGTTCTTACATAATTTCTTTCATCCATTAAATAAGTAAATCATTATTCTTGGAACAGTTGTTTGGTGATGGCATCATTTAGCGTTCATCCTATCTTGGCGCATTCCTCCTACCGGTCAGTAATTTTATCAGTACTAGGAGATAAGAATATTCTGCAATTTTTAGGGCCCGGAGCATTAATATTTTTCAGTTTTGTTCATCATCTAACATCTTTATACAAAGAAGTTATACTACAAGTAGTTGAATCTCAATAATTAGATGCTGCAGATCCACGATCAATCTAGTCTTTCGTAGCCATTACATGTAAATTCATTTACTTGACACAAGTTAAATATCCGAGATAGTATTCTAAATGATAAATATTGAACATATTGAACTGCAGATCTCTCTGAATCAAGCGTTAATATCAATCCAGGAGAATGAATTTTATTCATGCACAATACCGAATTAGAACAGTTAATTAATCAACTACTTAGAAGTAGTTCTTTTCGCGATTATGTTCCTAATGGTTTGCAGGTGACCGGGAGAGACCAGATCTTCAATATTGTTAGTGGCGTTACCGCATGTCAAGCATTGCTCGAAGAGGCTGTTAAGCACCGGGCCGATGCTGTCATAGTACATCATGGTTATTTTTGGAATAATGAATCTTTAGTAATTAAAGGAATAAAACGCAATCGTCTAAAGACTATTTTAGTAAATGATATTAATTTATATTGCTGGCATTTACCGCTGGATGCTCATCCCAAATTGGGGAATAATGCTCAGTTGGCAAAGTTATTAGGGATAATAGTACAAGGAGAAATAGTTCCTTTACTGTGGTGGGGTAAATTTCAAGATCCTTTAACTAGTGAAGGACTAAACCAACTGTTATCCACTAAATTAGGTCGAGTTCCATTACATTGTGGGGACAATGCCCCCCATTTTATTACCCGAATTGCTTGGTCGACGGGAGCGGGACAAGATTTGATTGAACAGGCAGGTAATTTTGGGGTTGACGCATTTATTACGGGAGAAGTGTCCGAACAAACCATTCATATCGCCCGTGAAAATGGAATACATTTTTTTGCTGCTGGTCACCATGCTACCGAACGTGGAGGAATAAAGGCTTTAAGTAAATGGTTAGAAAATAATTATGCTCTTAGGGTCATGTTTATTGACATTGAAAATCCCGCCTAAAACTATTTAGAATTATGAGAATACTGATTCAGTAATTGGTAGACAATAGGGTCACTAACACATTTCCCTCCCCCACATTCTAGTACTGTAGATAAAAAATTGCCCACGATTAAGAACGCAAATACTATAATAGCGATTTTTTCCCACCTTGTTAATAAATTTAAGGTCCTAAGTTTTCTACTCTCTTCCCAATTATGTCCTAATAACATAAAAGCAATAGTAATAATAGTTAAAAAAGAGCTCAAAACAGCTAAACTATAAAAATGAACCCCAAAAATTGAACTTCCGTATCCAGGATTGCCAGGAATAATATGTAAAAACACTTGTCGGGTGGCAATCAGAATGGTAATAACACACCCTAATAACGCTACTCCATAATGACTAGGTCTAATCCCAAAGCGCACATTTAGAAAAAAACCTATACTTATAAGAATAATACCAACCCGTTGCAGCAAACAGATGGGACACGGTAGTTCGTGACGTGCGAATTGATAACCGAATGCAATGATTAGTATAACATTATTGCCCCATAATAGGAGTAAATTCCAAATCTTACTAATTCTAGAAGATAATGGCTCATTGCTAGGATAAAAAGAAAAAATACTGGGGACCATTGCATTCTATCCTCTGGTAATATGGCTTAGAATGATAAATTTAATGGTTGATCGGCATGATTCTTGAATAAAACAAGAGTAACTATTAATAATAATGCCCATAATAAATATCCTGTTTTTTTTTTTCTAACAAAAAACTAATAATAGTCATAAATGCTATTAAAAATGTCAGATACATAACATTACCTCTTTTTTATGTAGTGATCATACTTTCTGTGTTCCAAGAAAAAATAATACGAAAATATATTATAAGATAATTGTCATGATAATGCGATAGTTTTATACTTGGACCATAATATACAAAATAATACTAAGTGAAAGAAGGGTACGTTATATTCAAGTCACCCCCATTCGCTAATATTTTTTAATATAAAACCAATTTGATCTTTATGGGTAATTAATAGTGTGAAAAGACAAAGAAGACCGGTAAATTTAAATCTTACCACCCTGCAATTTCCTATAACTGCTATTACATCGATTCTTCACCGATTATCTGGTATAATTAACCTAATTATAGTAGGAATTATCCTGAGAATGCTTGATGTTTCATTATCATCCACCGCCGGATTTTTACAGGTCCAGAGTTGGATAAAGAATATGTTTTTCAAATTGATCATGTGGAAATTGTTAACTATCCTTTTTTATCATATTATTGCCGGTGTTAGACACATATTGATGGATTTCGGAATCATTGATGATAATTATCAGACGGGTAGATTTTCCGCGCAATTAGTCTTTATTTTTACCATTCTTATATCAATAATCACGGGATTAATTATATGGTAAGAAGAATGAAGGGAATATATTCTTGGATCTTGTTGCGAGTTTCGGCCATGCTGATAGCCTTCTACATCCTCTATCTAATAATTTTCTGGTTTGGCAATGTAGAAAAAATGAATTATGTCATTTGGAGAGATTTCTTTGCTTCGGCAAGGACAAAATGGTTCACATCATTAACTTTATTATCTATTCTAGTTCATGGGGTCATTGGTATCTGGCAAGTGTTAACTGATTATGTCCAGTTACGGTCAATCCGTATAATATTACAATTAGTAAACTTTATAGTCCTATTAGGATATGTGGTGTATGGAATACTAGTAGTCTGGAGTGTATAATAATGCATTTTACAGTTAAAGAATTTGATACCATTGTTATCGGAGGAGGCGGAGCAGGAATGAGAGCTGCGTTACAGATTACCAAAAACGGTGATAATAATTGTGCTCTGTTGTCTAAAGTCTTTCCTACTCGTTCCCATACAGTCTCTGCACAAGGAGGAATAACCGTTGCTTTAGGAAATAACCATATTGATAATTGGGAATGGCATATGTACGATACTGTCAAAGGTTCTGACTATCTGGGCGATCAAGATGCTATTGAATATATGTGTAAAAATGGTCCCGAAGTTATTTTAGAATTAGAACATATGGGACTTCCATTTTCCAGAAATCCAAATGGTAAAATATATCAACGACCATTTGGCGGACAAACCATAAATTTTGGGTCAGAACAAGCTGCGCGGACCGCAGCTGCCTCCGATCGTACTGGGCATGCATTATTACACACTCTGTATCAGCAAAACATCAAAAATAATACTTCCATTTTTTCCGAATGGTATGCTCTAGATTTAGTCAAAAATCAGGATGGTAGTATTGTGGGATGTACTGCTTTATGCATCGAAACGGGGGAAATAGTGTATTTTAAATCTCGTGCTACTATTTTAGCTACTGGAGGCGCGGGAAGAATTTATCAGTCGACAACTAATGCCCATATTAATACTGGAGATGGAATTGGAATGGCGATTCGCGCCGGGGTCCCGGTTCAAGATATGGAAATGTGGCAGTTTCATCCTACCGGAATTGCGGGATCGGGAATATTAATTACGGAGGCGTGTCGAGGTGAGGGAGGATATTTGTTTAATAGAAATGGTGAACGTTTTATGGAATTTTATGCCCCCCAGGCTAAGGATTTAGCGAGTCGTGATGTGATATCACGTGCTATAATGATGGAAATCCGAGAACAACGAGGTTATGAAGAAAGTTTATGGGGGCCACATGTAAAATTAAAATTAGATCATTTAGAAAGAGAAATAATTGAGAATCGTTTACCCGGGATCCTTGAACTGTCCCGTACTTTTGCTCACGTAGATCCTACTAAAGAACCCATTCCAGTGTTACCTACATGCCATTACATGATGGGAGGGATCCCCACTAAAATTACCGGTCAAGTTATCACTGTTAATGAAAAAGGTGAAGATGTTATTATTCCGGGACTTTTTGCAGTAGGAGAAATTGCCTGCGTATCCGTACATGGTGCCAATCGTCTAGGTGGGAATTCCTTACTTGATATAGTGGTATTTGGTCGTGCCGTAGGTTTGCATCTACGTAAATTTATTCAAGAACCAGGCCCAATTCGTCCCGCTTCTAGTGAAGAAATTTTATGTTCCTTAGAAAGATTAAAACGCTGGGAGCATAATAAAGGTAAAGAAGATCCCGTAGCTATCCGGAAAATATTACAATCTTGTATGCAACATCATTTTTCGGTGTTTCGGGAAGGAAAAAACATGGAAAAAGGGTTGGAAAAATTAAGAGGAATTCGTGAACGTTTGCAATACGCTTCTTTTCAAGATAATTCTAAAAGTTTTAATACTCATCGGGTAGAATGTCTAGAATTAGATAATTTGATGGAAACTGCTTATATCACGGCTTTGTCGGCAATTTTTCGTACTGAAAGTAGAGGAGCACATAGTCGTTATGATTATCCTGAGAGAGATGACCACCATTGGTTATCTCATAGCTTATATCTTCCGCAAAAACAATGCATGATGCGACGCAAAGTGAACATGCAACCTCAATTTCGTGAATGCTTCCCTCCCAAAGTACGGAGCTATTGATAGAGATGGAGCACTAGACAAAATGAACTTAAAATTTTCTATTTATCGCTATAACTCAGAAACTGATCAACCGCCCAGAATGCAAGATTATATTTTAAGGATAGATGAGTGTCGTCATGATATGGTGCTGTTAGATGCCCTGTTACTTATAAAAGAACAAGATCCTACGCTATCTTTTCGTAGATCTTGTAGGGAAGGAGTCTGTGGATCTGATGGTTTAAATATTAATGGAAAAAATGGTTTAGCTTGTATAACTCCTATTTCTTCTCTCCTGAGAAATAAGAAGCAAATTATTGTCCGACCTTTACCAGGCCTCCCAGTAATACGGGATCTTATTGTGGATCTGGATATATTTTACCGTCAGTATAAAAAAATTAAACCTTACCTGTTAAATGATACAGTTCCCGTCCGCGAATATTTGCAAACTCCTAACCAACGTGAAAAGTTAAATGGTTTATATGAATGTATTTTATGTGCTTGTTGTTCTACAGCATGTCCTTCATTTTGGTGGAATCCTGACAAATTCATCGGTCCCGCTGGATTATTAACAGCTTATCGTTTTTTGGTAGATAATAGAGATAAGGCCATGGAAAAAAGATTGGAAGATCTTAATGATGCTTTTAGTGTATTTCGTTGTCATAGTATTATGAATTGTCTAAATGTGTGTCCTAAGAAATTAAATCCTACACGAGCTATTAATAATATTAAGTTAATGTTATTAAAAAGAACTCTTTAATTTTATTAAGTTACATGTTATTGATTTTGAATTTAGGAGACACCACAACACACAATAGTATGTTAATTAAGGTATGGAAAAATAATGCACAACAGTGCGATGAAAAACTGGCTTGAAACTTCTTGGATGGCAGGAGATAACAAGTTATGGATAGAGCATCTCTATAATAATTTTTTAATAGATTCTCATTCGGTAGACCCGACATGGTTTTCGGTATTTAAGAACATTTCTACTTTAAAAGATCTGAATCAGGGGTTACCAAAAAATCACGAGCATAATATTAATGTACCTACACAGATAAGATTAATTCAATTAATTGACTCCTTTCGATACCATGGTCACCAGCAAGCTAATTTAGATCCGCTAGGATTATGGAGACCAGACGACATCGTCCCTAATAATCTTGATTCCCAATTTTATAATCTCACTGAGGACGATGCTCATACATGGTTCAATGTAGACGATTTTACTTTTAACCAATATAAAGCTATGACGGGAGCCGAGATTTACGAGACCCTGAAAAAAACATACTGTGGATCTATTGGGATTGAATATATGCATCTATCCAATCTAAAGGAAAAAATGTGGATTCAGCACTATATTGAATCTTCAGGAGGCGCGAGAATTTTTACTCCGAGGGAAAAGATAATGTTTCTCCAAGATCTCACTTCTGCTGAAGGCATAGAACTATATTTAGGTAATAAATTTCCCGGATCAAAACGTTTTTCCCTCGAAGGAGGTGATTCATTATTACCAATGATGAAAGAAATAGTACGTTATGCTGCGAAACGATGCATAAGTGATATAGTTTTTGGTATGGCGCACCGCGGACGTCTTAATGCACTTGTAAATATTTTTGGCAAAAAAACTAAAGATTTATTAGATGAATTTGGAGGTGGAAAAAATAAATTTTATGGGAGTGGAGATGTTAAATATCACATGGGTTATACCTCGAATATCAAGACCAAAAATGGTAGAAAAATTCATCTCGTTTTGAAATGTAATCCGTCTCACCTAGAAATTATTAATCCCGTAGTTATGGGTTCCGTCCGGGCACTATTAGATAGAATTAATGAAAAAAGAGATCTTTATCCAGTATTGCCCATTACTATTCATGGTGATGCAGCGATCATAGGACAAGGCATAATGCAAGAAACTTTAAATATGTCAAAACTGCGAGGTTATGAAGTAGGTGGAACAATCAGGATAGTGATAAATAATCAAATTGGATTTACTACCTCAGTGAAAGAAGGCCGAACTAGCCAGTACTGTACTGATATTGGCAAAATGATACAAGCGCCGATATTACATGTTAATGCGGATGATATAGAAGCCAGTATTTTCGCTACTCGGTTAGCGTTAAATTACCGTACTCTCTTTAAGAGAGATGTATTTATAGATTTAGTATGTTATCGACGTCATGGACATAATGAGGCTGATGAACCTCGTGCTACTCAGCCTGTTATGTATCAAATTATCCAGAATCATCCTACCAGTCGGAAAATTTATGTTGATAAATTAATTCAGGAACAAGTAATTAGCAGAAAAGAAGCTCAGAATATGCTCGATCAATATCGTGCCTCGTTAGAGCAAGGGGAATGCGTAGTTGCTGAGATCTGTAAGGACAAGAAGATCGTCCAAAATCATCCATTTTTCCATCAGGAAGAACTGGATAATGAAGAAAAAAACTTAGAACTTGATATCATGAAGTTAAAAACACTGGCCAAATGCATTACTTTAGTCCCTAACTATATCAAGATGCATCCCAGGGTTGCAAAAATATACCAGGCTCGTTCTGAAATGGCAGAGGATCAGAGACCTTTTGATTGGAGTACCGCCGAAAATCTTGCATATGCAACATTAGTAGATAAGGGAATTGATATCCGCATAACAGGGGAAGATGTAGGAAGAGGTACTTTTTTTCAGCGTCATGCAGTTATTCATAATCAAATTAATGATAACACTTATATACCCTTACAACATATTCATCCTCAACAAGGGGACTTCAAAATTTGGAACTCAGTACTTTCAGAAGAAGCTGCTTTAGCATTTGAATATGGATACGCAGCTACAAATCCTAACCATTTAACTATCTGGGAAGCACAATTTGGCGATTTTGCTAATGGTGCTCAAGTAGTCATCGATCAATTCATTAGTTCTGGGGAGCAAAAGTGGGGACAAAGGTGTGGTTTAGTAATGTTATTACCTCATGGATATGAGGGTCAAGGTCCGGAACATTCCTCTGCTCGTCTCGAACGTTATCTTCAGTTATGTGCAGAACAAAATATGCAGGTTTGTATACCTACTACACCGGCACAAATATATAACCTACTGTGTCGGCAAGCATTATTATGCTCTATACGACCATTAATTATCATGTCTCCTAAATCACTACTTCGCCATCCTCTAGCCACTTCTGCCTTGAATGAATTAGCACAGGGAAAATTTAAACTAGCTATTGACGAAGTAGAAAAATCAATAATACCCTCGAATGTGAAACGAATTATTTTATGTTGCGGAAAAATATACTATGACTTAGTAGAACAACGTCGTAAAAACAAACAATTAGATATTGTTATCATTCGAATCGAACAACTATATCCTTTTCCTAAAAAAATAGTGCAAAGAATATTGCAAAATTATTTGCAGGTACGTGATTTTGTATGGTGTCAGGAAGAACCCCTCAATCAAGGATCCTGGTCTTATATTCAACCATATATCCAGGAGGTGATTGGCTTGGGATCTTTCTGCAAATATGCTGGTCGTGTCGCTTCTGCTTCGCCCGCTGTAGGTTATATGTATGTCCATCAACAACAGCAACAAGCAGTTCTTAATAAAGCACTGAGTATAGATTATGATTAATTTTAAAAAAGGATAGATATATTTATGAGTAACCACGATATTATCGTACCAGATCTACCTGAATCTGTAGCCGATGCAGTAGTATTATCCTGGCATAAACAACCGGGGGATTTATTTAAGTGTAATGATGTTTTAGTAGAAATTGAAACTGATAAGGTAATTCTCGAAGTCCCTGCTACTGTGGACGGAATATTAGTGTCCATCTTGAAAGATAAGGGTTCTCTAGTTACCTCTAAAGAGGTGCTTGGACATTTTAAATTAAAAAATGAACAATTGTCCTCCTCGACGCATCCCTCGTCTGAAGGGGATAAATCGAAATTATCAAGATTAAATTATGATCCTCTTCCCCCCCCGCAAAGTACTCAAACTAAAGATGTGAGTCCCACGGTGAGGAGATTATTGGCTGAACACAATAATCATTTACAGAAGAACTCGATAATTAAAGGAAGTGGTGTAGGGGGACGTATAACACGTATAGATATCCAGAATTCTCTCGATCAGAAAAAAAATCAGCACCCTGAAAGGTCAAACATGAGGAGGGAACAAAAAACTGACAAACGAGTACCAATGACACGGTTACGTAAACGTATTGCAGAGCGTTTATTAGAAACTAAAAATAATACTGCTATGTTAACTACTTTTAATGAGGTTAACATGAAAAAAATCATAGATTTACGTAGTAAATATGGTGAAAAATTCAAGCAAATTCATGGCATTCGTTTAGGGTTTATGTCTTTTTACGTTAAAGCAGTCATCGCAGCATTAAAAAAATTTCCCGAATTAAATGCGTATATTGATGGCGAGGAAGTAGTATATCACGATTATTTTGATATAAGTATTGCAATATCTACCCCACGAGGATTAGTAACTCCAGTACTACATAACGTAGATCTAATGAGTATTGCAGATATAGAGAAAAAAATTAAAGTTCTGGCTGTTAAAGGTCAAGAAGGTAAATTAACGGTAGATGAAATTACAGGAGGAAATTTTACCATTACTAATGGAGGAATCTTCGGTTCGTTAATATCTACTCCTATTATTAATCCACCACAAATTGGTATTCTAGGTATGCATGCGGTCAAAGATCGTCCTATGGCTGTAAACGGCAACATTATAATTTTACCCATGATGTATCTAGCGCTTTCTTATGATCATCGTTTAATTGACGGTCGAGAGGCAGTAAGTTCTTTAGTTACTATTAAAGAAATCATCGAAGATCCTACTCGTTTAATACTCGAGGTGTAATTTACATGAAATTACATGAATATCAGTCTAAGCAAATATTAGCAAAATATGGATTACCAATACCAGCAGGAGGATATATTTGTAGTGACTCTGCTGAGGTAGAGAAAGTAGTAGTTAGAATGGGACCTCCATGGGTAGCCAAATGTCAAGTACATGCGGGAGGTCGTGGAAAATCAGGAGGAGTAAAAATTATACAGGATAAGGAAAATCTCCGTAGTTTTGTAAAATATTGGATCGGAAATCGTTTAGTCACCTTTCAAACGAATAAACGTGGTCTTCCCGTTAATAAAATTCTCATTGAAGCGTTAACTACTATTACTCAAGAACTTTATTTATCAATGGTGATAGATCGTAGTAGTTGTAATATTATCTTTATAGCTTCTCGGGCAGGAGGAGTAAATATTGAAAACCGAGTTTTACAAGACCAGAATATAATCCATAAGGATATCATAGATCCTCGTATAGGGCCACAATTATTTCAAGGACGAACTATGGCATTTAAACTGGGACTAGATGGAGAGCTAGGATCTAAATTTACCAAAATTTTTTTAGGATTATCAAATTTATTTATCAAATATGATTTATTATTAGCAGAAATAAATCCTTTAGCAGTTACTCACACTGGAGATCTAATCTGTTTAGATGCTAAATTGAGGGTAGATGAAAATGCTCTATTTAGACAACCAGAACTCTTGAAAATGAAAGATTCTTCTCAGGAAGAACCCTTGGAAGCATATGCTACAGAATGTGGTCTGAATTATGTATCACTCCAGGGAAATATAGGATGTATGGTCAATGGTGCCGGTTTAGCTATGGCAACTATGGATATCATCCAGTTTTATGGAGGAAAACCAGCTAATTTTCTGGATGTGGGTGGAGGAGTGACTCAAGAGAGAGTCATCGAAGCTTTCAAGATAATTATTAATGATGCTCAAGTTAAAGCAATTCTGGTAAATATTTTTGGTGGTATTGTTAGTTGTGATCTAATTGCAGAAGGCATTATAAGATCTATGTTAAAGTTTCATATCCAAGTACCAGTTATAGTCCGTTTAGAAGGCAATAATGCGGATCGAGGATCCCAGAAACTTTCCCTTTTCTCCCTGGCGAAGAACAAAAAGCATAAAATTTTAGTTGCTCATAGTTTACAAGAAGCGGCACAATTAGTAGTGACGTCAACTCAGAATGAGAAGAAAAATCATGTCCATTTTAATTAATAAAAATACTAAGGTCATATGTCAGGGCATCACGGGTATTCAAGGTACTATTCATTCTGCACATTCGTTATCTTATGGAACTAAAATTACTGCGGGTGTTACCCCAGGTAAGGGAGGACAAGTTCATATAGGTGTACCTGTATTTAACACTGTTAGGGAAGCTGTGGAAGAGACCGGAGCAACAACATCGGTAATTTTTGTGCCTGCACCCTTTTGTAAGGATAGCATTTTAGAAGCTATTGAAGCAGGTATTATGCTAATTGTTACCATTACGGAAGGAATGCCCACGCAAGACATGCTGCTCATAAAAATAAGATTAAATGAAACCGGGGTCTGTATGATTGGTCCAAATTGTCCTGGAATAATTACGCCTGGAGAATGTAAAATAGGAATTATGCCTACTCAAATTCACCATCCCGGACCAGTAGGCATAGTATCTCGTTCCGGAACATTAACTTATGAAGCGGTCAAGCAGACTAGTGATCTAGGATATGGACAATCTACTTGTGTTGGAATTGGTGGTGATCCTATATCAGGTACTAATTTTAAAGAAATTATAAAACTCTTTCAAGAGGATCGACAAACAAAAATAATAGTTTTAATTGGAGAAATCGGTGGAAGTGCAGAAGAAGAAGCATCATTATATATAAAAGAACACGTTACAAAACCAGTAGTAGCATATATAGCTGGTCTTTCCGCTCCTCAAGGAAAACGTATGGGACATGCCGGAGCGATTATTGCGCATGGTGAGGAAACAGCGGAGAAAAAATTGGATCAACTGAAAAGTGCTGGTGTTACTACAGTCCGCAACCTTACTCAAATAGGTGAAGCCGTTAAACGACTTTTAACTTGAAGATTTCAAAAGAAAACAATCTCTCCCCCCCCCTTTTTTTATTCTCAACTGCTCAGGATTCCACAATACTATTATTCTAGATTATCAGAAACATCCCTTATCTATTAAGTTAGTTGTTATTATCATTAATAATGAGCATCCTGACATTATTTTTATAAAAAATTAATCACTGTAAGTCAGTGGTGTTGTGGTGGAGCTAAGCGGATTTGAACCGCTGGCCTCCTGCGTGCAAAACAGGCGCTCTACCAACTGAGCTATAGCCCCTTAGTGATCTGATCATCGATAATAGGCCTGAGTGGATTTGAACCACTGACCTCACCCTTATCAGGGGTGCGCTCTAACCTACTGAGCTACAGGCCTAAGTCCTCATTTGGATATGCACTGAACGGAATGCTCGTTAATTTTAAGGAGGTGATCCAACCACAGGTTCCCCTACGGTTACCTTGTTACGACTTCACCCCAGTTATGAATCACAAAGTGGTAAGCGCCCTCCTCCTGATGGAGGTTAAACTACTTACTTCTTTTACAACCCACTCCCATGGTGTGACGGGCGGTGTGTACAAGGCCCGAGAACGTATTCACCGTGGCATGCTGATCCACGATTACTAGCGATTCCGACTTCGTGGAGTCGGGTTGCAGACTCCAGTCCGAACTACGACTCATTTTGTGAGATCTGCTTACTCTTGCGAGGTTGCTTCCCTTTGTATGAGCCATTGTAGCACGTGTGTAGCCCTGGTTGTAAGGGCCATGATGACTTGACGTCATCCCTACCTTCCTCCGGTTTATCACCGGCAGTCTCCTCTGAGTTCCCGCCTTTATGCGCTGGCAACAAAGGATAAGGGTTACGCTCGTTGCGGGACTTAACCCAACATTTCACAACACGAGCTGACGACAGCCATGCAGCACCTGTCTCACAGTTCCTAACGGCACTCCCATATTTCTATAGGATTCTGTGGATGTCAAAACCAGGTAAGGTTCTTCGTGTAGCATCGAATTAAACCACATGCTCCACCGCTTGTGCGGGCCCCCGTCAATTCATTTGAGTTTTAACCTTGCGGTCGTACTCCCCAGGCGGTCGATTTAACACGTTAGCTCCGGAAGCCATAGTTTTTCCTACAACCTCCAAATCGACATCGTTTACAGCATGGACTACCAGGGTATCTAATCCTGTTTGCTCCCCACGCTTTCGCACCTCAGCGTCAGTATTCATCTAGGAGGTCGCCTTCGCCACTGGTATTCTTTCGGATCTCTACGCATTTCACCGCTACACCCGAAATTCTACCTCCCTCTATGAGACTCTAGTAAGACAGTTTCAAATGCCATTCCTAGGTTAAGCCCAGGGCTTTCACATCTGACTTAACTTACCGCCTACGTGCTCTTTACGCCCAGTAATTCCGATTAACGCTCGCACCCTCCGTATTACCGCGGCTGCTGGCACGGAGTTAGCCGGTGCTTCTTCTGTAGATAACGTCAAAACGAAGCTTTATTCATTCTTCGTTCTTCCTGTCTACTGAAAGTACTTTACAACCCTAAGGCCTTCTTCATACACGCGGCATAGCTGCATCAGGGTTTCCCCCATTGTGCAATATTCCCCACTGCTGCCTCCCGTAGGAGTCTGGACCGTGTCTCAGTTCCAGTGTGGCTGGTCATCCTCTCAGACCAGCTAGAGATCGTAGCTTTGGTGAGCCTTTACCTCACCAACAGGCTAATCTCCTCTGAGTTCATCCGATGGTGTGAGGCCTTTATGGTCCCCCACTTTTCTCTGTCGAGGATATGCGGTATTAGCCATCGTTTCCAATAGTTATCCCCCTCCATCGGGTAGATCCCCAGATATTACTCACCCGTTCGCCACTCGCCGGCAGAAAATTATTAATTTTCTCCGCTGCCGTTCGACTTGCATGTGTTAGGCTTGCCGCCAGCGTTCAATCTGAGCCATGATCAAACTCTTCAATTCAATTTTATTACCCCATAAGATTTTTTATACTTAGTGAGGTAAGAACTCCAATCTATTCATTCTATTAAAACTTTTAACAGAACTTATTTCACACTCCGTCAGTGCACATTCAAATTTTTTACTCACTTCCTTCTTGTCAAAGAAGTCACTCAGAACAATATACTATATTGTGAGTAGATAGCAAGAATTTTAGGCAATTATATTATCTAACTAGATGCATAATAAGAGGACGTCTTCCTAAAAAATTGCAGAGAGCATATTCTTTCAGATCTATTGAGAGTCTAAAAGTAAAAATACAAACTTGCCCGACTAAGAATTTTTACTCTCTCCATAGCAATACATTTGGCCGTTTTCGAGATCCTGTTGCACAACCGTTAATAATTTTACATACAGGCTTAATATACACGAGCATCTATTTTACGCTTTAAATTCATTAAATAGGCCTGAGTATCTTAGCTTCAGGAGGAATACACTATTACAGTAATTTTTCGGCATTTTTAATTAACTCAGAAGGATAGATGCCATCCTACTATTAGTTCTCACTGATTCAGCTCCATATTTTCATTCAGCACTAGTTTCCGAAGAAAATTCCGGGGGATAAAATAAATATTACGGCGATAATAATCGTGACCCCGGGCTTGATTATAACCCAGAAAGTTATAGATGCTAGAAAGATGAATGGGTGGAACCACACTCCCATGGTGTTCATCTTTGTTTATAAAACCACTCCGTACTACCATAGTGCCTGGTTTGTTTGCATTTCATAATTCATAGTCCTTTTAAACCGTTTCCATATTATTATATATGGTCTTGATAGAGTTAAGCATCAAAGTTTTTATCAATACTTTTAATTCTATTTTTATTTATTCGCTATTCGGAATTTTAAATCTTTTCTGAAATTTTTCCACTCGACCGCCGGTATCTACTATTCGTTGTTGGCCGGTATAAAATGGATGACATTTACCACAAACATCTAAAGTCAAATCATGACCTATGGTAGAACTAGTCTGAATGACATTTCCACATGAACAAAATGCCGTTAGTTTAGTGTAATTTGGATGAATATCTTTTTTCATATAAGGAATCTCTCTCTTAGAGCACTAAAATTTAGTTTTTAAAAGTGTTTATAAAAATATAAAAAATATCAATGTTTAGTTACCATCTAATTATGTTATAATTATAAGGTTATATAAGAAGAATTATATAATTTATTATGAGTTATGTTTTATGCGAATAGTTCGAGTTGTTTTCTCTCTTCCTGTTATGCAATATTTTGATTATCTTTTACCAGCCGATCTTTCTGTTGGTGTGGGAGCACGAGTTTACGTACCTTTTGGTAAACGTAATCTTCTCGGAATAGTAGTCGACATTCAGGATCAATCTGATCGTCCTAAGGAAAAATTAAGATATATTAATAAAATTTTAGATAAAGAATCTCTCTTTGATTCTTCCTTATGGCGTCTTTTACTCTGGTCCGCAGAGTATTATCATTATCCTGTCGGAGAAATTATATTTTATGCTCTTCCAAAATTATTAAGACTCGGTCATTCTACTAGCATGCCGATCAGAGTAAAATGGGAAATAACCGATATAGGTCGTAGCGCCCTCCTGGAAAATTTCAAAAAACAAACCAAACAACAACAAGCTTTAGCAATCCTAAAAATAAAAGAAATTAATGATGTAGATCTTATTAAATATCATTTAAAAAAAAGAACTTTACAAGCATTACAAAAAAAAAAATTATGTCAATTATCGGTGCAAAAAATATCACCCGATATTAACTGGAATCATAATCTTTCCAGACCCAGAGATAATTTAGGTTTAAATTATGATCAAAAAATTGCTATTGAGACTATACTGAATAACACCAATTCTTTTAATGTTTGGGTAATAGAAGGATTAACGGGTTCTGGTAAAACTAAAGTTTATCTAAATATAATAGACCATATACTATCGAATGGCCGTCAGGTCTTAGTATTAGTACCAGAAATATGTTTAACATCACCAACTATTGCGATGTTTCGACATCGCTTTAACGTTCCTATAGAAATAGTGCATTCGAGTCTTAATAATTATGATCGTTTGACCATTTGGATAAAAGCCCGAAAAGGTGAAGTAGCTATTATTATTGGGACCCGTTCTGCTATCTTCACTTCTTTTGCGTCTCTGGGAATTATAGTCATTGATGAGGAACACGACTGTTCTTATAAACAGCGATATGGATGGTGTTATCAGGCACGTGATTTAGCCGTAGTGCTCGCTAAAGAATCACAGATTCCTATCTTAATGATTTCTCCTACTCCTACCCTAGAAACATTATATAATGTTAAACTAGGCAAATATAAACATTTATATCTTAGCAACCACGACGAAAAAAAACGTTTATATACCCAACAAATCATTGACTTGAGAGGTTTAAAAGTAAAAGCCAGTTTATCGAAAATGCTAATAGAAAAAATTTCTCAACATTTACAATATAACAATCAAGTGCTACTTTTTTTAAATCGAAGAGGTTATGCATCATCTATTGGATGTCGAGAATGTGGTTGGAGAGCTGAGTGTTATCAGTGTGATCACTCTTATACATTACATCAACATTATCAACAATTGCGTTGTCATTACTGTGGGAGTTGTCGTAAAATACCATTGCAATGTAATGAATGCGGTTCTACTTACATTATTTCTCTAGGGGTAGGTACAGAACAACTAGAACATCAACTACGAAAATTATTTCCTACAATACCATTATCACGTATTGATCGTGATACAGTAACTAATAATCCTATCAAATGTCATTTATCCGAATGCCGGGAAGTAGGAGCAAGAATTTTATTAGGTACACAAATGATTCTTACTAAAGTACCGCATCAGTTTCCCGAGGTGACCTTAGTAGCATTAGTAGATGTGGATGGAGCTTTGTTTTCCGCTGATTTTCGTTCTACTGAACGTTTTGCACAACTCTATACTCAGCTCGCGAGTCGTTACGGCGGTCGGGATAAATATGGGGAAGTGTTTCTACAAACATATCATCCTAATCATCCTTTATTACAAACCCTATTAAATAATGGATATCAATCATTTGCTAATGCAGCCTTAAAGGAACGTCAAATTTTCCTTCTTCCTCCCTATAGTAATCATGTTTTAGTTCGCGCCGAGTATCACGAGAGTTCTAAAGCCTTTTTATTTCTCAATAACTTTCGTCATCTTCTTGATTCAATCACGTTAAAAGATAAAAATTTCTTACTTTTGGGTCCAGTGCCTGCTTTGCAAGCAAAACGAAGTGGAAAATATCGTTGGCAATTGTTATTGCAGCATTCTTCACGTTTCAAATTACACCAAATTATTCACTCTTCCCTTCCTCTCTTTCATAATTTACCACTACTAAAAACAGTTCAGTGGTCAGTAGATGTAGATCCCATCGATAACTAAATTAGTGGCGATCCTGAGATTCTTCTATCCTCATATTACGCCTTTAGTCTTATACTATAATAATATTATCTTTTGTTAAAAAAGTTATTTTCAGGATAAATTATGTTTAATAATGATTTAAAAAATAATTGCACTATAACTCAAATATCACCCCAGACACATGTACATCATGACACCAATGTCTGTAAGAAAACATCAACATTAATTACTATCATTACAAAAAAAACGTTAATGAACGACTAATAGCGGAGGGTAAGAAAATAATATGGCGAAAAAAATTATTAAATATCTCAAAGAGAGAATGCGAACACATCCTATTTCATCTGTAATGATAGCTGGTAGTATAGGATTTGTTATAGGTGGTATTTGTTGTCGTCGAAAATTACTGAGATGAACATACTTTCTTAAAAAAGATATGCTATCCTACTAACAGTAATAATTATAAAGTGATATCATTGATTATGACTTAATCTTGAGGAAGAGAGTTAAGAATAGTGTTGATAATAGCTAGAGACCCCTTATGTACTTTTTATTTATCCTGAACGGATTATACCAGGCATGAAGAAATGAATACAAATGACTGCAGGATGAAGATAGATAAAATAAAAATATTAACATCCAAATCTTCTGTCAGATAAAGAAGAATGTTTGTCAATTAATATTGGTCACGCACTATTTGATTCATTTTTACTCTCTGTGTCCCTATTGCAATAAATATACAATCCTCCTAAACGGATCTAGATGAAAAACTTTTCCTAATAAATTAATAGGCGGTAATAAATAATGAATTTTATTGAGTAAGGAGATCCAACCATTTGAATTTCATTCAAATGGAATCTTACTTGACTTAATAAGTCATTCTGTATTCTCTTCTGGCGCGTTGGCAGAGTGGTTATGCAGCGGATTGCAAATCCGTATACCTCGGTTCAAGTCCGGGACGCGCCTTATTTTATTACAATATAACCTACTTGCCCGGATGGTGGAATAGGTAGACACAAGGGACTTAAAATCCCTCGGCCTGATGGCTATGCGGGTTCAACTCCCGCTCCGGGTACATTTTTACATTAACTGTAAGAAGTAAGAAGCATAATAATGCTAACCATCATTCAAAATAGGAAGATATGTCTGATGACCAGTTTTTCAGGATGGTAAAGAAAGAAGAAGTAAAATTTATAGATCTGCGCTTTACAGATATTCAAGGTAAAGAACAGCACGTTACTATCCCCTCACACCAAGTAAATGATGACTTATTTAATGAAGGTAAAAAATGTTTGATGTATTTTCTATCGTAGGTTGGAAAGATATCAATGAATATGATATGGTGATAATGCCAGATAGAGATATTACTGCGGTGCTAGATCTTTTGACCTCCAACCTCCATTAATCCTCCGATGTAATATACTGGAACCGAATAAAAGAAAAGAGAACGAGATCCCAGGTTCATTGCAAAGCTAGTCGAATAGTGGTGGCGTCAATCGGAAATGAGAGTCCCGAACCACAATGGTTTTGCTGGACGCCGTCATTTTTGACAGTGGTCCATAAATCAGGTTCCTCTCTATTGAAGCAGTTTTGAATCATAATAAAAAGATCGCCCAAGGTAATCAGGGTCATCATCCTGACTAGAAAAGAGGAGATTGATATTTTTCCTGTCACGCCTGATACCTCTAAAAATATTCGGTTGTCAATATGTATCCCTATGGAACAAATGGGATTAATTGTCGAGTCACATCATCATGAAATTGCTAACGCGGCAACAAATTCAATATCAACTAAATTCAACACTATAACCAAAAAAGCTGATAAAAATACAAATTTATTTACAAATATGGAGTCCATAATATCGCACATTCTTTTGGAAAACCTGCCACTTTTATGCCTAAACCAAATTTTGGGGATAATGGATCGGCCATGTATTGTCATATCTCGCTATATAAAAATAGTATAAATATTTTTGCGAAAAACCAATAATATGCGGTTCTATTATCAGAACAAGCATTATTTTATATCATAGGAATCATTAAACATGCTCAATCCATAATAAATACTTTTCTAATTCTTATAAACATGTCATTCCTGGTTATGAGGCTTCTCCTGTAATGCTAGCTTCTTCCTCCCGTAATCGTCTGCATCGAGCCGGCTCCAATGGTTAGCAGTAGTAGTTCACAAAAGCCCTGAAGTGCGTTTTCCAGATCAGTATGATAATTTTTATTTATCTTTCTCAGCATTATTAATGGCTGGAATGGATAGATTGCTCAATAAGATCCGGACAGGCTATGTAAACTCATCTGGATGATTTTACTGACGCTGAAAATTTCGTCATCCATTCATCCGAAGCTATCTTCTTCGGTGGAAGCAGCATGTGCCTTAGATGAAGACCGTGCATCTCTCATCATGAGAGGAGAATTTTGTTGAATCCTATATTAACCTTCGTAGTTCGGAAAGAGAACGTGTTCGCCTGACACCTCATCCCGTTTAGAACTTTACTATTAGAGTATCGGTTGATTTGTGATGGACAGCTTCTGGACTTGATAATGGCTCGTTTTTTAAGAAAAAAAATTTTACTTAGCGGAAATCATTTTAAGAATGAATAATAATTATAAAACTACTACTTTTATTCTCAGTGCTCCGGATTTAGAATATCTTCCCCCGGATATAGGAAGTGAAGTAGCCTTTATAGGCTCTTCTAATGTTGGAAAATCTAGTGCTATAAATACGCTCACTAATCAAAAATCTTTAGCTAAAATTAGCAAAACTCCAGGTTGTACTAAACTAATTAATATCTTTAAAATTTCTTCCGAATGTAGGTTATTGGATTTTCCCGGATATGGCTATGCTCAAGTAAATAAAAAACTAAAATATATCTTTCCAAAAAGATGGAATACATATTTGAAAAATCGTCAGTGTCTTCAGGGGGTAGTACTTTTTATGGATGTACGTCATCCTCTTAGAGAATTAGATAAACATAACCTCAAATTAGTTAGTGACCATAATTTACCAATATTAATTTTACTTTCTAAATCCGATAAGTGTGCTCGAGAATTACAGAAAAACAAGTTGAACATATTGCGTGAATATTTTTTACAATTTAAGAATTCGGTTCAGGTAGAAATATTTTCTTCACGGAAGAGAGTTGGTATAGATAAACTGCAGCTAACCCTGAATATCTGGTTAGGAAGATAAGAATGAAATCAATGGTAATCTAATGAGCTTGTGCCCAATTATGTCCTCTCCCTATATTAACAAGTAGAGGAACATTCAAGCGAATCCGGATGTGATTTTCCATAAGATCTCGTATCTCATGGCACGCCTCCTTCCATGCACCCTGAGGAACTTCAAATAATAATTCATCATGAACTTGCATCACCATTCTAACAGAATTATTTTTATTTTTTATCCACTGATTTACTACTATCATAGCCCGCTTAATAATATCCGCCGCCGTTCCTTGCATTGGAGCATTGATTGCAGTCCGAAATGCTGCCTTTCGTCGCACAATATTTTTAGAAAAGATGCTCGGAATATAGATTTTTCTTCCAATTATGGTATTAACATATCCAGTCTTTTGGACCTGAATTTTAATTTTTTTCATATATTTAAGAACATTAGGATAATGTTGAAAATATAAATTAATATAATTATGAGCATCTGTCAGGGAAATCTTTAGCTGTTGTGACAATCCAAAAGCACTCATTCCATATATTACTCCAAAGTTAATTATTTTTCCTCGCCGCCGGTGTGCTTGTGTTACGTTTTTCAACGTAATGTTAAAAAGATTAGAAGCGGTTATAGAATGCAGATCTTCGTTATTAAGAAAGGATTGGATTAAATTTTTTTCTTGAGATAAGTGAGCAAGAATACGTAATTCTATTTGGGAATAGTCTGCGGTGATCAGATCGTATCCGGAGGATGCAATAAATGATTGCCGTATTTTTCGTCCTTCGGAAGTACGAACAGGAATATTTTGTAAATTTGGGTGACTGGAAGAAAGACGCCCCGTGGTGGTGAGAGTTTGATGATAAGAAGTATGTAATCTACCGCTGGTAAAATTTATCATATGCAGTAATTTTTCGGTATAGAAATGCTTTAGTTTAGTGAGCTGGCAATATTCGATAAGTATTTTAGGTAAAGAATACTTTCCTGCTAGTTCGTCAAGAACGGGCGCATTTATACAAGGTCTTACACTCGGGATATTATTCAGACGGAAAATATGCTGTTGTTCAAAAAGTACTTTCTGCACTTGGTGGGGAGAAGACAACTCAAACGATGTACCAGCTATTTTATAGGCTTTTGTTTCTAATTGATGCAAGCGATGAGATAATTCAGAGGAATAGGATGAAAGAAAATGGGTGTCTATTAAAATTCCATGAGACTCCATACGAAAAATAACTTTTAATAAAGGTCTTTCTATATGTTCATATATGTTTTTTATGACTGAGTCTCGGGAAATAAGAGGCCACATTTTCAAATGCAGTTGTAATATCATATCTGACTCTACTGCGGATCTACGCTGATGTTCTAGTGCCTGATCTCTATTATTGGTACTTCTGAACACTTTTTCTTTTTGAACGCAATGATTCACACCTTGTAACCAACGGTTAACCAGCGACTTTAAATTTCGTCTCCTGTTTTTAACACTTTCCAGCACATATGATTCTAACATAATATCAAAAATAATGCCTTTTATTTCAATTCCATAAGCTTTAAGTAGATTATTACTTTCCTTGAAAGAAAAGTATATTTTGGAAATTTTTTCATTTTCTAAAATGAATTTTAAATGAGATAAGACTTCTCCTCGAGTCGGTCTCTCGCTAGATATGGAGGGATAAAGAGGAAAATAAATTGCTTCCCCCGGATTGATAGAAAAAGCAAATCCCATTAATTCTGTTTTGTTTCTAGAGACCTGAATATTTAATGCTAATAAATCGGCTTGTTCGAGTTTTATTTTCCATGAAAAAAAGATTTTTTCATCGATAAGTATGACATTACTCTTCATTATATATATTGGTAGCTAAAATATTTGCAAATACCTGCTTTAGATACATCTATCTTAGTGGTACTCCCTTTTTAATTTATTAACTATACCAGTGAAAAAAGTTGTAAAATTCATAATAGCTGAATAATGCTTGTAATTGTTCATGATTTGGTTTAGTGACTGCCATATGTTTATAATTAGTTCCGATCTTCACATCGGTGATGATAGTGGCTAGTTGTCGAGAAAGCAGAGCCACTTCTTGATGTTTTTTTAAGCTATTTATAATTTTTGTTGCCTTCCGATAAGGGATGATATTTTCAATTTTATCTAGATTATAAAAAATTTCGTTTAAGCTACCTATATTTTGTAAAAGTTTTTGTGCTGTTTTAATTCCTATACCTGGAACTCCGGGAATATTATCCGAATAATCTCCCATTAAACCGATCAGATCAGTAATAAAATCTGGTCTCACACCATATTTCAAGAATACTTCCTGGGGTCCCAAAATAAAATTCTGAGAAGTCATAATTTTTATATTGGGAGTCACGAGTTGCGCAAAATCTTTATCATTGGTACTGATATATATAATTTTTCCTTGTTGTTCCGCTCGTTTGGCTAATGTGCCAATTACGTCATCGGCTTCTACGCCTGCTTGTACCTGTATCGAAATACCCATAGCTCTTATCAATTCATATAAAGGTTCTATTTGATCACAGAGTACTTGGGGCATTTGGGCTCGATGTAATTTATATGCTTTAAACAACTCGTGTCTAAATGTTTTTCCTTTAGCATCAAATGCTATTAACATATAAGTAGGATTATATCGATGTAAAAATCTATGGATCATATTCATAAAACCATATATTGCCCCGGTAGGGTACCCCCTCCTATTAGTCAAGGTAGGAAAAATATAGTAAGCACGATATAAATAGGAAGTCCCATCTATCAAAAAGATCGAATTTTTTCGGTTGATATTGGACATCAGGATCTACTATTATCCATTAAATTATGTGGGATGTTGTGATAAAAATTTTATTATTTTTGCATATTGCTGCCAATTATGGAGATTATTTGTAATTAGATATTGCCCATTTACTACAATGGTAGGAACAGAAGTTATTTTGAGATTTTTGGCTGATTCTTCTTGTTTCACTACCAAATAGTGAACCAAAAAACTGTTCCATACCGCATCATAATCACGTTTTTTGATTCCTATTTTAATGAAACACTTACGTACATCTTCTGAAGAAAAAATCTTTTTGTTTTTAATTCCTTCAAATAACGGCGCAATTATTGCATCTTGAACTTGTAGCACCATGGCTACACTCCATGCTTGAGTTAGGGTTTTTCCCATTGATCCTCCTAAAAAGGACAAGTGATATCTATTTTTTAATTTATCATGGATAATATATTCTAATTGATAACAATGAGGACATAAGAATGAAAAGAACTCTACTACCTTTGGTATTCCACTGATAGGTGTTTCAAGAATGGTTAGATAATGATCACCATTCCGCAATGGAGCCGAAAAAGCGGAAGAGATATTAAGAGACAAAAAATTGATACAAATAAGGAGGAGACTTAAACATTTTTTCATTTTATTAACCAAAGAAATTATTAATATCAGCTTTAGTAGCTTACAGAACAGTCTTAATCAATTAAGTTCCTTAAGATAAAATTTATTACTTTTACAAAGTACCACAAATACCATTAGTGGTGCATTTGGATATTTTATTCTACTGAAGATTCGAAAATTTTAAGCAAGAAATTTTCTTTTCTTATTTTATACCTAAAATAGAATGTTTTTTAGCTCCTATTATTCGGAGCTCTTGAATATTTATAGATAATAGTAGTTCAGTTATTCACTCCTTAATATGTAATTAAATTAAGATTGAAGAATGGTTCTATCTGTCCTGTTGTGGATCATAAAAAACCGAACCAACAATACTTCATTTCGCTCCCTTTCACTATCTATGATTTTTGTCCACCTTAAGGAGTAAATATGTCTAAATATGTCTCCTCATTCTCCCCATTACTCACCAACTTTTCCTATGCGGCTTGCTCTCTAGTATAACATACTAGCTCGTGCTCTTGTCTGTCCACAGAGGGGGGGCGAATTACTTTCGATAGGAGGAATTTTGCCCCGATATTAAATAATGCCGGGATACCAGTAAAAAAATTACAGATTATACACTATTGCCCGAAATAATGAATAAAATAGTCAAAACTATTCATTCAAAAATATAGGGGGGAATATTATGGCGTCGATACTTAGATGAACCAATAATAGATGAACTATCTATAAATAGATTTATTAGTTAATTTTTTCTCCGTTACGAGAACAACGTGATAATATAGAAAAAAGGATATTATAGAGCAGATAGATATTGGGATGCGGCAAAATTCCTATAATATAACTCTTATTAGAAGAGACGATTATGAATGGGTTATTACTGAAATAGAGAATAACAATCTTTCTATGACGTGAGAAAAGAGATGTACTTGATCCAGAAAAGCATGTTAGTTAACAGCATCGTATGCTCGGATAATTTATAATTTTTTTCAGATGAGCAGAATATTCCGACAAAACATCGGCAAGAATGATCCCTAAGTTGACACCTGAAATACATTTACATTTGTTAAAACAACAACTCCGGTACGGTGAACATCCTCATCAACAGGCTGCATTATTATATGTTAACCCTCGGATGAAGAAGAAACTACCATAACAACAGCACGACAGTTACAAGGAAAAGAACTTTCCTACCAGAATATTGTAGATAGTGATACTGCATTAGAATGTGTCGAAGAATTTATTGATTCGGCTTGTGTCCCAGGCAGAGTGTAGCTTGGGGTAATAATATTTACGAAGCATATAAAAATCGTGGAAAACTGATCCTATCTCAGCTTTTGGCGTAATTAGGGCAGTAGTAAATCGTGAACTGGATGAAGATACTGCTAATTTGCTGATTAAGCAACAATTATATTATTATCATCCCATCCGCCAATAAATCATCCTGAAAAATTATTTGCGACAAAAATGAATATCCGCATCCTCATATCTGAGAGAATGCTACTTTGTCCTAGTAAGGAATTACACTTAAAAAGTATTTACGTCGGGAAAATTTAGTTCCACACAATAACAGAAGTATTACCAAAGAATAAAATTTCGAATACTTCTCGTCCCCCCCCTCCTCCGACATAATGTGAGGATGCTATTTTGAGCTGAAAAGTATGAAAATTTGTTAAGTTCCCCGCTAGTGTTTATGCCTCCAATAAAATGACTATTGGAAGAGGATGCGGTCCACTTAGCAGAATAGGATCAATAAATTGTCCGTATAAAAGCAGAAGAACAAAAATCTTGAGGGCCGGGGATCCGTTATTATGGCTTCAGATGTTTTTGGACCATTTATAGATATCATTGAAGAATCCGCCCCCATGGTAATTACTTGTGTCATTCAAACCGGACGGTCCTCCCTACGTGATGAAGAAGTTAGTGCATCTGCTCATGAACATAATATTGCTATGATATTTACGAGTCACCGTCACTGTTTTCACTGAATAGTCCTAAGTTCTAGAAAAAATTAAGAGGGAAGAAGGGGAACCCAAAAAAAATTAAGAACTGTTAATTTCTCCAGTATCCCCTCCATATAGCCTGTTATTTATGATTTTACCGCTGCTCTTAAAATTTTGCCCGAAATGAAGGTGGGAACATTAGTAGCCGCTATTTTTATTTCTTGTCCAGTTTGTGGATTACGTCCGGTTCGTTCAGCACGATAATTGACTTTAAAAGTACCAAAACCAACTATTTGGACTGTTTTGCCCGCTTTCAGTGATTCAGTAATAGCATCTAATATAGCTTCCAGAGCTATTTTGGACTGTATTTTAGTTAAGTTTGATTTTTTCGCAATTATTTCTATTAGTTCGTTTTTCTTCATAATTTCTCCTTGATTTTGAAAATTTTCCATTGATAGTGATTTTGATCTCCGATCACTGTGGCAGATGATATAAAATTATTTAACTTAAGGAAAGTAGTAGTGTTTTCTAAGAGTGGGATCAGAATAGGTAAGTAGCTTACCTTATGTTATTCGGCTATACAAGTATTTAAAGTTACGTACGAATCTAACCTACATTTTAATTTTTTACTAGAAAAAAGAATGAATATATATTTCTATTTAAAAATAGAAAGATAAGTGAAATAATTGAGTCCAAACTTTTAATAAATGATTTTATTTAAACTCTACAATCCTAAGCCAAGTCAGTAATTCTTATTAACAAGATTCTTCTAGGAGATCAAATTACAGATAATTCAAATAATCCATGAATTTAGACAGGAACACTTTTTTGATGGAAGCAAAAGACTCTCTAAGCTAAGAGAAGACATAAAAATTTTATCACTTCCTTTTTTACCTCGAGCCTGAACCAGGAGATAAATTATCCGCGCAAACTATTAGAGATCTTGATTTGATTTTTTTGCCAAATTTATCTCCATTAGAGATGATTGCCTTTCTCGATAATTAATTAAAAATTATAATAATTGTTATTTATTGGCTATTTTTCTTTCTGTACTTAGAAGTCACCGCATAACGACTTCACAATCGCAGAAAATAAGAATTACCAGAGACATTGCCTTATTTGAGTATTTCTCAGGAAAGAAGGGTTATTATTAGCTAGATTTTTATTATCTGTGCACCCCAATTGTAATAGATAACTGTTGTGGTTCATTAAGATAGATTGTTCGAAGAGACGAGAGATGACGATCTCAGAGTGTGTTGTGGAACACGAGCTATCAGAGACGATCATCTCTCTACTTTTTAATCACATTACTAGTGTCAGCAAGAAATAATGATAAAGATTGGGTGTGTATCATTAGAAATTTTCTGAGATGCTGGATTTTTTTTCGTAGTCTTTAAGTTTAATAGGATGGATATTGTGATTAATTTTCAGTTTTTCCATGACTAAAGGAAAAATATATCTTGCTATGGGAATAGTAGTACTTTTAATTAGGTCCAACTCTTTTATGCTTAAGTCAGGATATTTATCCCAACAGTTACCGGCAATTCCCCACGATCCTGTCAACTGTGAAATACGATTTCTTATCTCCAGCGTACTTAGTACTGTTTCAGTTTCTTTTCCGTACCATGAAATATTATCACGACGATATTCCGCCCAGTAAAATAATCCCCTCTTTGCTTCCAGAGCTACCAACACTCTTTTCGTGCCCATTATCCTCCAAGAAGTTTCCGCCATAAGAGCTAAAGTAGATACCCCTATCATAGATAACTCAGCACCTATTCCAAGTCCCTGAGCTACTCCCATGCCAATTCGTAACCCGGTCAAACTTCCCGCCCCCCTACTATATGCTACTGCATCAAGATCCTGGAGATATATCTCGCCTTCAATGAGTATTTGTTGAATCAAAGGTAAAAGACGCTGAGAATGATTTCTATAACAATATTCTAGTCTCCAGTTAATTTGTCCTTGATTGAATAAAGCTACAGAACATACTTCGGTTGAAGTATCTAAAGCTAAAATTCGCATTTTAACAAATCCATAGTAGTCATAACCCATTAAGGACTAAATTTAATTGCATCAATAATGATTCCTCCGGAACTAAAATATTGATTCTCTTATTTCAGATACTGCTTAGTGCGTAATGCTATAATACGCTTTTCTAACGAGGGATGGGTTTTGAACAGGTCAGTACGGGGATAAGATATTTTCGTATTCGTAGTATTACTTCCATGAATACAAAAAGCTCTGACCAGATTATTTTCCTTAGGTTCACAGCTACTTTTTAATCGTTGTAAGGCGGAAATCATCTTCTCAGCGCCTACCATCTTTGCGGCGCCCGCATCAGCATAAAATTCTCTTCTTCGAGAAAACCACATTGTTATTAAACTGGCTAGTACTCCTAATACACCTTGTAATATTCTGATTATCATAGAATATATCATAGTATTTTCAGAGTTAGTTTTAGAGATCCGATGATTGCTGGAGGATAATACCGATGTTATTTGTGATAGAATACGGACCATCAAAATTACCATAGTATTTACTATCCCCTGAAGTAAAGTCATGGTTACCATGTCCCCATTACCAATGTGAGACATTTCATGTGCTAAAACAGCCTCTATTTGTTCCTTCTTCATGTTATTTAGCAAGCCGGTAGAGACCGCTACTACAGAATTATTACGAGTAGCACCAGTAGCAAAAGCATTCATATCTTCCGCGGGGTAAATCGCTACCTTTGGCATAACTATGCCTATATGTTTTGCTTGATTTCGGATAATGTTTATCAGCCAAGATTCTAGTTCATCCTTTGGTTTGTCAATATACTTTCCTTTCACGGAACTTACCGCTATCTGTTTAGATAGGAATAAGGAAATTACTGCGCCACTAAATCCACCAACTCCTGCTAGAAGAATAATTGTACTAACTGTTTTAAGTTTTATTCCTATTAAACTAACCATCAATCCTAGTCCTATCATAACACTGATGTTAGTTATCAAAAATAGAGCCATTCTTATCATCATAAAATAACTTTCTCCTTTCTACGACATGTTCGTTCTTTTGTATCTAGGTAGAACAGGGAACTCTTTCATCATTCCCTCCAATTAATATTATTATGATATTATTTAACGCGTTGTTACAATATAGTACTTATTTATTGAGAATGTCTAATTCTATTTTACTTAATATTAGATAATAGGAACTAGAAACTGACTCTGTCAGCCGTAGGAGTGCATAAATGAGACTGCAGATTTACTTTATCATTTGCTAGGACTATTAAAATATCTAAATATTAATTTTAAACATGTGATTGATTTCTTGCGATCCAAATAAAAATAATTTTTTTCTCTATTTAGAATTTAGACTAATTAAGATACTACTCTGATTTTTATAGTGTGAATTGAAACGTCGATGATAGGGACGTACGGCTGGACCAGACAGAAGTTCAAAACTAATTGCCCCTACTAACATCCCCGGTCTAATAGCTAACGGTAATTTTCCAGAATTATAAAATTCCAGAACAAGACAACCTTTCCATCCCGGATCTATCCGATGTGCGGTAATATGGATCATTAGACCTAAGCGTGCAAGAGTAGAACGGCCATCCAGCCAGCCAATTAAATCGTCGGGCATAGTAATTGACTCTAGAGTGATTCCTAATACTAATTCCCCAGGATGAATAAACAAATAATCTTGATTTGAAATTATGAATTCTTCGCTCATTATGCGATTAATAATCTCGACATTAGGATTGCTTAAATCAATATAGGGAACTGTAGATGCATGAAAGGTACGAAATTTATTTCCTAAACTGATGTCTACAGTAGCGCCATTAATTCTATGGCGTCCCGGTCGGGGAAAAATCACTAATTGACCACTATCCAGCCAATGTTCAATATCTCTGTCACAGAGTTTCATTAATTGTGCTCCATTTTACATGGATATATAAGATATTATAAGATATAATCATTTCAAATATTATCTATACTTCAACGAAATTAATATTATACAGAAGATATGTTAACTACTGAACTACTATCTCCAGCAGGAACGTTAAAAAATATGCGGTATTCCTTTGCATATGGCGCAGATGCAGTATATGCTGGCCCTCCTCGTTATAGTTTACGGGTGCGCAATAATGAATTTCATTCTGATAATTTATCTATAGGTATTAAAGAAGCCCATGACCAAAATAAAAAATTTTATGTAGTAGCTAATATTACTCCACATAATGCCAAGTTAAAAACTTTTATTAACGACTTTAATCCTATTATCGATATGAGTCCAGATGCGTTAATTATATCTGATCCTGGACTAGTTATGTTAGTGCGCGAATTTTACCCCACCATGCCAATACATTTATCGGTTCAAGCAAACGCTGTTAATTGGGCTGCTGTAAAATTTTGGCAAAAAATGGGCATTAAAAGAGTCATTTTATCCCGAGAACTTTCTCTCGAAGAAATAGAAGAGATTCGACAGATAGTTCCGGAGATAGAATTAGAAGTTTTCGTCCATGGATCTATGTGCATTGCATATTCAGGACGATGTTTATTATCAACGTATATTAATAGACGTGATTCTAACCAAGGAGCTTGTATTAATACTTGTCGATGGAAATATAATCTCCTTCCAGCTAAAGAAGACGTCAGAGGCAATATAGAATTAAAGAACCAATCCCTAAATTCTGGAATACAGATATCATCACAATTATTTTCCGTTCCTTTAGATAAAGAAGTGTTTCTACTTGAAAGTATTGATCATCAAACATCATCTAACTCTCCTGAAAGGAGAGAAAGCAAATATCTGCCTACTTTTGAAGATGTTCATGGAACTTATATTTTTAATTCCAAAGATCTACGAGCTATTAGACATGTACCACGTTTAATACAAATAGGTATCCATTCTTTAAAAATTGAAGGTAGAACTAAATCTTTTTATTATTGTGCCCGAACGGCTCAAATTTATCGGTTGGCCATTAATGATGCTTTAGATAGAAAACCATTTAATTATCATCTCTTAGATATGCTGGAAGGTCTTGCGAATCGTGGTTATACTGAAGGTTTTTTTTGTCGTCATCATGCGCAAAATTTTCAGAATATTAGTTCTGGATTTTCTAGATCTTTAAGACAAATTTTTGTAGGAGAATTTACTGGAGAGCGGAGAGCTGAATTAGCTCAAGTAGCTGTTAAAAATAAGTTTTCTTGCGGAGATAATTTAGAGATTATTACGCCCTCTGGTAATATTAATGTTGTATTAGATCGGATGGAAAATAAGAATTTTAAGTTAGTTAGTGTGGCCCCAGGAGAGGGACATTTAGTCTGGATCCCAATTCCACTTAATTTACTCTCAATAGAGTATGCGTTACTAGTACGTAATCAAGTCATTCCTTGCTCCAGTCTTTGAGAACCATCAATTATGTCTGATATTAATATGAATAATTTTAGTTCTAGAAAAATTTTTCTTGTTACTTGTGCATTACCATACGCTAATGGTTACCTCCATCTTGGTCATCTCCTGGAACATATCCAAGCGGATATATGGGTGCGTTATCAACGCATGTGTGGACATAAAGTGTTTTTTATTTGTGCTTCGGATGCCCACGGCACTCCCATTTTATTAATGGCACAAAAAATAGGAATAGATCCCGAAAAAATGGTTCGGGCCATAGGTCAACAACATCAAAAAGTACTCGAGTTATTTTCTATTAGTTATGATAATTATCATTCCACCCATAGTCAAGAAAACTATCAATTTGCATTATTAATTTATAACAAATTAAGAAATAAGGGATTGATTAAAAATCGTATATTAACTCAAATGTATGATCCGAATGTCAAGATGTTTTTACCCGATCGTTTAGTCAAAGGTGTTTGTCCTAAATGCAAAGCTCTAGATCAATATGGAGATAACTGTGAAGTATGTGGTTCCGTTTATAGCTCAACAGATTTAATAAATGCTCGATCAGCAATAACAGGAGTGCGACCCGTATTACAGGAGACAGAACATTTATTTTTTGATTTATCGTTCTACTCTGATATGTTAAGAAAATGGACTCGTTCTGGGTCCTTACCCGAAGCTGTAGCTAATAAAATGCAAGAATGGTTAGCCGTGGGCTTACATTCTTGGGATATAAGTCGCGATGCACCATATTTTGGCTTTAAAATTCCAGATACTATAGGTAAATATTTTTATGTTTGGTTAGATGCACCTATTGGTTATATGAGTACTTTTAAAAATCTCTGTAATAAAAGAGAAGATATATGTTTTGAAGATTTTTGGAAACCAGATTCTACTGTACAACTTTGTCACTTTATAGGTAAGGATATTATTTATTTCCATAGTCTATTTTGGCCAGCCCTATTAGAAGCTAGTGGTTTTCGTAAACCTACGTCTATTTATGTGCACGGTTTTGTAACATTTAACGGAACAAAAATGTCAAAGTCGAGGGGATCTCTTATAGACGCGAGCACTTGGTTAAAATGGTTCGATGCAGATAGCTTGCGCTATTATTATGCTACGAAATTATCTTCTCGTATTGAAGATATAGATCTTAATTTAAATGATTTTACTCACCGGGTAAATGCAGATATTGTTAATAAAGTGGTTAATATAGCAGCTCGTTCTGCTAGTTTTATTAACCAACGTTTTTCAGGATGGTTATCTAACCGATTAAAAGACCCACTGGTCTATCAGATATTTACTGAAGCTTCGGTTCCCATAGGAAGCGCTTTATCTAATTTAGATTTTAGTAAGGCGATTCGACAGATTATGTCATTAGCGGATCTGGCTAATCGTTATATTAACGAACAAAAGCCTTGGATTATAGCTCGTTCTAAGAATAGTAATGATGCCGAGAATTTACAAGATATTTGTACTATGGGAATAAATTTTTATCGAGTGTTAATGACCTATTTAAAACCCTTTATGCCTTCCTTAAGTCAGAAATCAGAAAAATTTCTTCAACAAACATTAGAATGGACAGAAATAAAATCCCCTTTATTGAATCATCGTATTTCTATTTTTGAGATTCTCTATTCAAGAATTAAATCTGAAAATGTAAATTCCCTTTTAGCTGAAATGGAGCACCAGAAAAGTGAAAAATATAACCCCAACATTTTTGGGGTTATATAATTTTATATATAAGATTTAATTACTGTTGATGTGGTATAATACGATTCGTATTATTTGTTTTTCCTATGCTGATCTTTTGTGGTTTTTCATTTTCAGGAATTTCATATTCTAGTTCAAGTTTTAATAAACCATAATCCAGATTAGCACTTTGGACTTTAAGTCTATTATGAAGATGAAAACTCAGCGAGAAGTTCTCCTCTAAAATTCCTTTATGTAACCACTTAACATGATTTTTGTCTTTTTTTTCTTTAGGGATTAGATCCTGTTTACCAGTTATAGTCAGCTGTCCATTTTGCAATAAAATATTTAAATTTTTTTCTTGATATCCAGGTACGCTTACGGTCAAATGATAATGAGTATCATCAGTTTGAATCAAATTATAAGCCGGTGAGTCAGAGAGTGGGGTATCTCCTGTTAACCTACTAAATAATTTATCCATTCGATCAAAGCGATCTGAAAAAAGACTATCAGTAATTCCTGGGATAAGTGAAAATGAACGATAAGACATAATTGCCTCCTTAGGCAAGGAATAATTAATTCTATTCCAGCTCATTGTGCTTTTTTGTATAGAAATCACCTTAGCTATTATAAATAAGGATTAATTATCTCTTTTCAAGAGATGTGATATTTTTCCTTATACGAGGAAGGCTCTCGTAACATAATTACTGCAAAAATAAAGAATAATTTTTTTTTCCTTCAAATTATTTTTATGTATGGAGACTATATAATGACTTAAGATCTTGCCACTATAGATCTTCACTTGAATTCGTACTATTATATATTTAAATCAGGAACTCCAAGAAAAGAAAATATCTAATCTAGATAGCGGATCTACAATATCTCTCTCTTGTATTAAAGAAGACAATCCGATTATGATTGTACTTCTACTCTAAAAAGAGGGAAATTGATTCCAGAATTAATTACCTGCTCGGTCATCATAAATCACTATCTCTAATGATTTTATTCATCTTTTGTTATTGTATTCCAAATACAGATCCCATTTTTATCTTTCAGATTTTGCAAATATTTCTTATGTGCTGTAATTTCTTCATTATTAGCTTTGATCACTGGTAACGTTACGGATATTAAAGATTCTATTATTTCTTTTTTATTTAGGTTTAATGGTTCTCGGGGTACAAATAATAAGGAACTTTGTCCTGCAGAGGACATAGCTAAATATACTTCCGCCAATATTTGAGCATCTACTAAGGCTCCATGTATCTTCTTACCCTGTAACATTCTTTTATTTTCGATTTGCAATCGACTACAGAGGGAATCAAGACTATTTCGTTGACCTGGAAAAATTTTTCTGGCTAATACCAAACTATCTGTAACTGTACAGATAGTTTCAATCCGAGGATAGGAGGCATTTAATAAACTTAATTCATAATTTAAAAAACTAATATCAAATGAAGCATTATGAATGACTAACTCATAACCTTCTATATATTTGAGAAAATTATCAGCAATTTGAATAAATTTAGGTTTATTTAATAAGTCTTCATCTGTAATTCCATGTATCCGCATTGCGAGGGGATCAACCGGTCTATTGGGATTTAAATAAACATGAAAATTATTACCCGTGAAACAACGATCTACTATCTCTATCGCACCAATTTCTATAATACGGTGTCCTTCGTAGGGAGGACCGTTATAATTCATCCCGGTAGTTTCAATATCTAAAATAATTTGTCGGGTCATTTTTTTTTCAAGAAAGTGCTATTAAATGTCTAAAAAAGTCGAAATATTTACGGATGGCTCGTGCCTTGGAAATCCGGGTCCTGGGGGATATGGAGTCATATTACGTTATCGTCAGTATGAGAAATTACTAAGTGCAGGTTATTATTTAACTACTAATAATCGCATGGAATTAATGGCTATTATTGTAGCTCTAGAATCCTTAAAATCTTCTTGCAGAGTCCAAATTATCACAGATAGTCAATATGTCCAAAAAGGTATTCAAGAATGGTTACATAATTGGAAACAACATAACTGGCTGACTAAAGCAAAAAAACCCGTTAAAAATATTGACTTATGGCTCCGTCTCGAGAAAAATTTAAAATTTCATAATCCGATTCAATGGCACTGGATTAAAGGACACTCGGGACATCTTGAAAACGAACGTTGCGATCATTTAGCCCGCAATGCCGCTAAACTACCTACTCTTATAGATTTGATTAATTAATCAATTTTATAAATAGATAACCTAGAATGTATGTAACTAAAATCATAAATTTATAAAAATTTCGTAATCATTCGTCTTAATTTCTGACCTTCAATTTTCTAATTTTCATTATTGATATTTGGATCTATAGTTTTTGCCATGATTATCTTATCTAGATTAATTTAATTATTATGGCGGTGCGGACGGGACTTGAACCCGCGACCCCCGGCGTGACAGGCCGATATTCTAACCATCTGAACTACCGCACCCCAAAAATCCAGACAGATACCTGCTCTCACACGAGGAGAACCTCGTACTACCCTAGGTGCTACGGCATTTCACTACTGAGTTCGAGATGGAATCAGGTGGTTCTACCGCGCTTAACTGTCTGGACTAATAATCTTACTTTTAAAGAGAACATTTCTGGTGTTGTAAGGTTAAGCCTATCGGGTGATTAGTACTGGTTAGCTTAACGTATTACTACGCTTCCACACCCAGCCTATCTACGTTGTAATCTTCAACGACCCTTCAGAAAACCATTAAGGTTTTCAGGGAAGACTTATCTTGAGGTAGGCTTCGCGCTTAGATGCTCTCAGCACTTATCCCTTCCGCATTTAGCTACCGGGCAATGCCACTGGCGTGACAACCCGAACACCAGGGATGCGTCCACTCCGGTCCTCTCGTACTAGGAGCAGCTCCTCTCAATCTTCCAACGCCCACGGCAGATAGGGACCGAACTGTCTCACGACGTTCTAAACCCAGCTCGCGTACCACTTTAAATGGCGAACAGCCATACCCTTGGGACCTGCTACAGCCCCAGGATGTGATGAGCCGACATCGAGGTGCCAAACACCGCCGTCGATATGAACTCTTGGGCGGTATAAGCCTGTTATCCCCGGAGTACCTTTTATCCGTTGAGCGATGGCCCTTCCATACAGAACCACCGGATCACTAAGACCTGCTTTCGCACCTGCTCGCGCCGTCACGCTCGCAGTCAAGCCAGCTTATGCCTTTATACTAACCTCACGATATCCGACCGTGATTAGCTGACCTTTGTACTCCTCCGTTACTCTTTAGGAGGAGACCGCCCCAGTCAAACTGCCCACCAGACATGGTCCTGGTCCCGGATCACGGAACTCAGTTAGAACACTCAATGTTAAAGGGTGGTATCTCAACGACGACTCCATATAAACTGACGTCTACATATCATAGTCTCCCACCTATTCTGCACATTAAAACTAAGCATTCAATATCAGGCTACAGTAAAGGTTCACGGGGTCTTTCCGTCTTGCCGCAGGTACACTGCATCTTCACAGCGATTTCAATTTCACTGAGTCCCAGGTGGAGACAGTCTGGCCATCATTACGCCATTCGTGCAGGTCGGAACTTACCCGACAAGGAATTTCGCTACCTTAGGACCGTTATAGTTACGGCCGCCGTTTACCGGGGCTTCAATCGAGAGCTTTAGGTTGCCCTTAACTCCTTCATTTAACCTTCCGGCACCGGGCAGGCATCACACCGTATACATCCACTTACGTGTTAGCACAGTGCTGTGTTTTTATTAAACAGTTGCAGCCAGCTGTTATCTTAGACTGGTTTTAGCTTCATCCGTTCGGATTTCACCATATACCAGTGTGCCTTCTCCCAAAGTTACGGCACTATTTTGCCTAGTTCCTTCACCTGGGTTCTCTCAAACGCCTTAGTATTCTCTACCTAACTACCTGTGTCGGTTTAGGGTACGGTTACCTGTAACCTTTTGCTTAGAGGATTTTCCTGGAAGCTTGGTATCAATTACTTCATCACCATTGTGATTCGTTATAACGCCTTAGTGTTAATAGTAATCCGGATTTACCTAAACTACCCACCTACACGCTTAAACTGAGATTACCATCACTCAGATAATCTAACCTTCTTCGTTCCCCCATCGCAGTGACAAGTAGTACAGGAATATTAACCTGTTTCCCATCAGCTACGCTTCTCAGCCTCACCTTAGGGACCGACTAACCCTGCCCTGATTAACATTGGACAGGAAACCTTAGTTTTTCGGCGGGTAGGTTTTTCACCTACCTTATCGTTACTTATGTCAGCATTCGCACTTCTGATACCTCCAACATGTCTCTCAACATGTCTTCTCAGGCGTACAGAACGCTCCCCTACCCAGCACTATTAATGCTGCCGCAGCTTCGGTGCATAATTTAGCCCCGTTATATCTTCCGCGCAGGCCGACTCGACCAGTGAGCTATTACGCTTTCTTTAAATGATAGCTGCTTCTAAGCTAACATCCTGGCTGTCTAAGCCTTCCCACATCGTTTTCCACTTAACTATGACTTAGGGACCTTAGCTGGCGGTCTGGGTTGTTTCCCTTTCCACGACGAACCTTAGCACCCGCCGTGTGTCTCCCATGGTAACATTCAACGGTATTCGGAGTTTGCATCGGTTTAGTAACCCGGTAGGGTCCTTGACCGAAACAGTGCTCTACCCCCGTTGATGAATTCATGAGGCGCTACCTAAATAGCTTTCGGGGAGAACCAGCTATCTCCCGGTTTGATTGGCCTTTCACCCCTAGCCACAGGTCATCCGCTGATTTTTCAACATCAGTCGGTTCGGTCCTCCAGTTGACATTACTCAACCTTCAACCTGCCCATGACTAGATCACCGGGTTTCGGGTCTGTATCCTGCAACTCAATGCCCTTTTAAGACTCGGTTTCCCTACGGCTCCCCTATACGGTTAACCTTGCTACAGAATACAAGTCGCTGACCCATTATACAAAAGGTACGCAGTCATCCTTAATAGGACTCCTACTGCTTGTACGTACACGGTTTCAGGATCTATTTCACTCCCCTCACCGGGGTTCTTTTCACCTTTCCCTCACGGTACTTGTTCACTATCGGTCAGTCAGGAGTATTTAGCCTTAGAGGATGGTCCCCCTATCTTCAAACAGGATATCACGTGTCCCGTTTTACTTATTGAGCTAATAATTTCAATTTTTTTGTATACGGGACTATCACCCTGTTTCGTTGATCTTTCCAAATCATTCTACTAAAATTAAAAATTAATAATAGCTCTGGGCTGTTCCCTCTTCGCTCGCCACTACTAAGGGAATCTCATTTGATTTCTTTTCCTCGAGGTACTCAGATGTTTCATTTCCCTCGGTTTGCTTTATCAAGCTATATATTCACTTGATAATGATACAATAAATTGTATCGGGTTTTCCCATTCGGAAATCACTGGTTTATACGCTTCTATCAGCTAACCAGTGCTTTTCGCAGATTAGCACGTCCTTCATCGCCTCTGACTGCCTAGGCATCCACCTTGTACGCTTAATTGCTTAACCTCACAACCCACAAATGTCCTGTATTTTACAAAAATTTTTCATTTTTTTAAAGAACTTTTCTATTCTGCTAATAAGTTAGCGGAATAAAAATTATCGACTTATTACTCAAGTCAATACCTTATCTTCATTATATAATTAGGAAAAATAAAAAGCTACTGTAAAAAAATTTTATTTTTTTTATCATATCAATATATAAGATTACCATGTTGGTAATCTATTTCCACAGGGTGACTTGGAATAATTTTGCCTGCTAAAATAGCTTGAGCTAACTCATTTTCAATGAGAGTTTGAATAACTCTTTTTAATGGCCTAGCTCCATAAACCGGATCGTATCCTTTTTCTACTAACATCTGCACCACATTATTAGTCAGATGAATTTGATAACCTTGATCTTGCAATTTATTATATAGCTTCTGAAGCTGAATTTTTACTATTAAAGCAATATGTTTTTTATTTAAAGGATGAAATACAACTATTTCATTAATACGATTAATAAATTCTGGACGAAAGTGCTTAGTAACAAGCTTCATTAAGATTGTTTTCATCTCCTCATATGTCCATGTGACGAAACGTTCTTGAATTATATCAGATCCTAAATTAGAAGTTAGCACTACCACGGTATTACGAAAATCTACTGTTCTACCTTGACTATCTGTTAAACGACCTTCATCTAATACTTGAAGTAAAATATTAAAAACGTCTACATGTGCTTTTTCTACTTCATCTAATAATATGACCGAATAAGGTCTACGTCTAATTGCTTCGGTTAAATGTCCCCCTTCTTCATAGCCAATATAACCAGGAGGAGCACCAACTAAACGAGACACGGCATGTTTTTCCATAAACTCAGACATATCAATACGTACCATGGAATCATCAGAATCAAACATAAAATTAGCTAATGCCTTACAAAGTTCGGTCTTTCCTAAACCAGTGGAACCCAGAAAAAGAAAGGAACCAATAGGTTGATTAGGATCGGATAAACCCGCTCTATTTCTCCGTAAAGCATGTGATACAGCTGATACAGCGTCAGCTTGTCCAATTACCCGTTGATGTAACGTTTCTTCTATACGTAAAAGTTTTTGTCGCTCACTTTGTATCAGCCTAGATACTGGGATTCCCGTCCAACGAGATAATACATCTGCTATCTCTGTATCTGTAACTTTATTACGTAATAAGTGCATAACTTCATTACCTTGATTGGTGGCTATGAATAACTTTTTTTCTAATTCTGGAATAGTACCATACTGTAATTGAGACATACGTTCTAAATCTCCTAGTCGTCTCAATTTTTCCAGCATTATCTTCGCTTGTTCTAGTTCGGTTTTGAGATGTTGAGTATGAGTTAAGATAGATTTTTCTGTTTTCCACTTTTTTTCTAATTCTGCATATTGATGTTCCTTCTCATTGATTTCGTTATTCAAAACCGTGAGACGTTTAATACTGGCTTCATCCATTTCTTTATTTAAGGTTTGTTGTTCTAATTTTAATTGGATAATCCGTCGTTCTAGGCGATCTAAAGGTTCAGGTTTAGAATCAATTTGTAACCGGATACTCGCAGCAGCTTCATCAATTAAATCAATTGCTTTATCAGGTAATTTTCTTTCCGAAATATAACGTTGTGATAATTTAGCTGCCGCTACAATTGCAGGATCGGTAATTTGTACATTATGATGTAGTTCATAACGTTCCTTTAAACCACGCAAAATAGCAATAGTATCTTTTACGGTCGGTTCTGCTATAAATACTTTTTGAAAACGTCGTTCTAAAGCGGCATCTTTTTCTATATATTGTCTATATTCATTTAATGTAGTAGCACCTACACAGTGTAGGTCTCCACGAGCCAATGCTGGTTTTAACATATTACCTGCATCCATAGCACCTTCACTTTTACCTACTCCTACCATAGTATGTAATTCATCTATAAACAATATAACCTGACCTTCCTGTTTAACTAAATCTGTAAGTAACCCTTTTAATCGTTCTTCAAATTCTCCCCGATATTTGGCTCCTGCTAATAATGTTCCCATATCTAATGATAATATTCTTTTTCCTTTTAATCCTTCAGGTACTTCTCTATTTAAAATTCTTTGTGCTAATCCTTCTACAATAGCAGTCTTTCCCACTCCGGGATCACCAATAAGAACAGGATTATTTTTAGTACGTCGCTGCAATACTTGGATAGTACGACGTATTTCGTCATCTCGTCCAATGACTGGATCTAATTTTCCTGTTTCTGCAAACTCTGTAATATCAATAGTATATTTTCTTAAATGCTGGTCTTGAGAATTTTTATTCTTATTATTAACCATTTTTACTCTCCGTACCTCATGAATTGCTTAATAATTTCTCTTATCAATATTGAGCACCTAATTTTTTAGAGTATGTCTGAAAGAACACTTTGGATATTTATGAATGCTAAAATAAAAAGTGCGTATGAACTAAAATAATTCACTTTTTTTCTAAAATGGATCTCTTAGTTTAACATGCGGATTAATTAGCGGAAGTTCTAGAATATACCTATAAATTGAAATTGAGACGGTAGATGTAAACGTCCCACATAACCTTCTATTTCAGACTGAATCAGTTAAGTATATAATTTCGTAACCTAAAAAAATAAAAATTATAAATCTAACTTGTCAGTTTCTAAAATAGAAATGAGATTATTCATATCGTGAGGTATTGTTGCATGAAATTCCATAAGGATACCAGTCTCCGGATGTGGAAACTGTAATAGAGAAGCATGCAAAGCCTGCCGATCAAACTTATATAATTCCGATTTTACTTGGGAAGAAGCATGAACCGGAATTTTTACAGCTCGATATCGACCTTTATATTTTTTATCTCCCACTAGAGGATAGTTGAGGTAGGCAAGATGTACACGAATCTGGTGAGTTAAACCGGTTTCGAGTTGAACCCCAATATGGGTGTGATCTCTAAAACGAGCTAATATCCGATAATGAGTTATTGCCTTTTTACTGCTCTGTTTGAGCATATCGATAGCCATAAGCGTCCGTCTAGTCGGATGTCTAATAATAGCTTCTGAGATCAATCCTCCGGAGATCATGACACCATTAACTATAGCTTCATATTTACGAAGAACTATGCGTTTTTTCATTAACGAGAGCAATTTCATATATATTAATGTTGTTTTAGCTATGATCATTAATCCTGTAGTATCTTTGTCTAAACGATGGACTATTCCAGCTCTAGGTATTTTAGCTAAGCACGGATAGTAGAAAAGCAAAGCATTTAATACAGTACCATTAAGATTTCCGGCACCGGGATGGACAACTAAATTTCGAGATTTATTAATGATAATTAAATAATTGTCTTCGTAAATAATATTTAATGCGATCTCTTGTGCTTGCCCAGGATAGTAATCATTAGTTACGTTTATTACATTAATAATTACTTGAGATTTAACCCTAATTTTAATTTTAGGCTTATCTATAATAGTCCCATTCACTCTCACTAATTTTTGTTCAATCCATTTTTTGATACAAGATCGGGAATATTGGGGAAATAAACTCACTAAAATTTGATCTAGTCGCTGACCTATTTGTGAATCTAATACTGTAGCTGTAAGTTTCATTTAAGATGAATTAATAAATTAGATAGAAGATGAGATTCTCATCTATAATAGATATTTATGAAATGGAGGAAAAAGAATTAAAAATAGATACCAAACATGATGTCCATAAAGTATGGAATACTATTAATTATAGTAACTTTAATGATGCGTACCACATCCTATTTTGCTTTTAAATTTTTTAATATTTATCATACCGTTATTCACTATCCAGTTATTACGGAAACATTTTTATTAAATAATGATGTTAATCACTGGAAAAAAATACAACGACATTATCAGGATAATAATGATTCTCAGCAAACTAAACTCAATTTAATATATGCATATTATAAGTTAAATAACTTAACTTTACTTCATAAACTAATACAAAAGTTTTTACGTTTTAGTGATTTTAATTCCACGCAAGATTACCTCTTATATATGCAAGGTCTCACTAATCTGCAAATCGATCATTTAAATCAAATCCATCTTTTGAGGATTGATCGCTATGATCGAGATTCTGAATATGCAGAGAGAGCATTACAATTTTTTGTAAATCTTATTATGACTTATCCTAATAGTCAATACATTATCAATGCTAAAAAATATCTAACAGTATTAGAGGATCGTTTTTCAAAAAATGAGTTTGCGATAGTCAAATTAAATTTAATAAATGGTGCTTATGCATCTGCACTCAAACATATTGAAAATATGATAATAAATTATCCCTCTACAAAATATACTCACCAAGCTCTTTGTTTGCTTAAGCAGCTAGGTATTTAAAATAAGACTTTAAAATAATACCTAACTAATAATCTAGTTAGTAAAATTTTGCTGTTCATGAGCGCTTCTTTAAGAGACAACTTAGCAAGTGCGTGTTATGATTCACATAATGTTCCTCTCAAGAATATTCGGTATGTTTTGATAAGAAAAATAAGCAAAATTAGAAGAGAAATATGCATAAGGTTCATATTACTTTCTTAGGACCTAAAGGAACTTATTCTCATCTAGCATTACATAAATATGCGAATAATTATTTTAATACCTTTATAGAAAGTACTTGTGGTAATTTTTATCTAATTTTAAAAAAAGTAGAAAGTGGACAAGCAGATTATGCAATAGTTCCTATTGAAAATAGCAGTTCCGGTTCTATAAAAGAAATATATGAACTGTTAGCACGGACTGAACTATATATTATTGGAGAAATAATATTACCTATTGAACACTGTATGTTAGTTTATCCTAACACACACCTTCATCATATTGAAACTATTTACAGCCATGCACAACCCTTTCAACAGTGCAGTTTATTTATGCAACATTTTCCCACCTGTCAACTTAAATATACATTAAGTACTGCAGCGGCAATGACACAAGTAGCAAGTCTTCAATCGCCTAAAGTTGCAGCTATTGGAAGTGAAGAAGGTGGTCAATATTATAATTTACAAGTGATAGCTAGAAATATCTCCAATCAACGACCCAATCACACGAGATTTATTATTCTCTCTAAAGAAGCGCAGGAAGTAGATAGTGAGACTCCGGCTAAAACTACCCTCTTCTTGTCTCACAAGAAAACCTCAAGATGCTTGATACACCCTCTTCTGATATTACGTCGTCAGAATATTATTAGTCATCTACTATCTCGGTATGCTAATAAGCGATTATGGGAAGATTTCTTTTATCTCGATCTGAAAAATCATTTAACCACACCCATAATGCAACATTATTTAATAAAAATTAAATATTTTTCCCGTTCCATGAGAATCTTAGGATGTTATCCTCGAGATAAACAAGATGAATGGTTACCTGATAAACTGCCAATTAGGAAGAAAATTCAATAAGGATTGAAACGTAATAAATAACGACTCTCTAGATAACACCTTTGCGCATATATTCCTAACCATTCTTGTACTTTAGTAAATTTTTTTATAAATGATTCTTTATCTTGGGATTCTAATAATTGAATAATCTCTCCAAAAAGAACATAATAACGTTTAATAAACTTTAAATTCATTGCGGATGACATAATAATATCAGCATAAAGTTTAGGATGTTGTTTAAAAAAACGACCAATCATAATTAATTCTAATTTATACCCTGGGGATGCTATAAGTAGCAATTCTTCAAAATTAGCTTTTTCTTGGTTAAGATGGAGACCAGCTACTAAATATGATAAATGACGCAATGCCTGAATAAAACTCATACTTTGATCATGTTTACTCGCACTTATACAATGTAAACTCATTCCCCATATGGTAAGTTGATCTAAAAACCATTCATAAGATTCGTAATTACGACCATCACACCATATAACAACTTGTTTCACTGGATGATCAGTATCTGGGGAAAACATTGGATGCAAACCGAGAACTGGGCCATGGTGCTTGGCTAACATTCTATCCAATGGGATGACTTTAACTGAAGATAAATCTACCAAAATGCAATCCTTAGGTAACATTGGTAATTGAGAAGTCACTTGTTCTATCAGTGGGATAGGAACACTGATAATAACCATGACGGCATCAGATAAAATTTTTTCAGCATTAGACCAATCATTTCTATCAAAAATTTTAACTTGATAGTTAGATAGTCTTAACATTCTTTCAAAGAACTGACCCATTCTTCCTTTTCCTCCAATAATAACTACCGGCCGCGAAGAAAAACTAATTTTTTTGCAGCCTTTACTCAATTCTCGAAGGTAAGATTCACTTATTATCCGACGTAAAATATCTTCAAACAAATCAGGAGACACCCCTAAATGTAACGCTTCTTGCCGTCGTGTAGCCAACATAGAAATTTCTCGTTCTGGAACATAAATAGGTAAACCATAAAAATATTTTATTTTTCCTATTTCTTCCACTATTTTCATTCTTTTAGCGATAATTTTCAGTAGCTCTGTATCTAATTCATCTATTTTTTTACGTAATCCCTTTAATTCTGTCACAATTATTAAATTCCTTTAAAATTCGTTGAATAAATTACTAATCTAAAATTTGATATAGTTCTATTATTAATTTTTCAGTAGTTTCCCAACTAATACAAGCATCTGTCACTGATACTCCATAGCGCATTTTAGGTCCATATTTTTCTAAACGTTGATTTCCTGCATGTAAGTTACTTTCTAACATCAGTCCCACAATAGATTTATTTCCCCTTTTTCGTTGTATTATAACGGATTTCGCCACGTTGGGTTGTTGATTAAAATCTTTCTGGGAATTATCATGACTGCAATCTACTATAATGCTAGTTTTAATACCTGCTTGTTTCATAATTTTTTCACATTTAGCAATAGCAGTAGAATCGAAATTGGGTTTTTTATACCCTCCACGCAATATTAGATGGCCCTTTTTATTACCCGAAGTATGTAATAAACAAATTTTTCCGGCTTGATTAATACTAATAAATTTATGCGGTTGAGCAGCTGCTATTATGGCATTTATAGCCGGTTCAATATTACCCTGAGTAGTATTTTTAAATCCTATTGGCATATCTATGCCCGATACCATTTCTCGATGAGGTTGGGACTCTGTAGTTCTTGCTCCAATAGCCATCCAACTAAATAAATCTCCTAAATATTGCGGAGTATAAAGATTTAACGCTTCTGTAGCTAAGGGTAAATCTTTTTCACTGAGCTTTAATAATAACTCACGAGATCTTGCTAATCCAGCTTCGATATTAAAGGTGTTATCAAGATCGGGGTCATTAATGAATCCTTTCCACCCAATAGAAGTACGAGGTTTTTCCAAGTATACTCGCATGATAATATATAATCTATTTTTTAACTTATCAGCTAGTATTTTGAGAGAGTCTGCATACTCTAAGGCTCCGATAGGATCATGAATAGAACAGGGTCCGCATACTAAAATAAAACGTTCATCATCACCATTGATGATATCCGCAATAGTACGACGATGATTTTGTATTTGTTCTTTTATTTTATCATTACAACAATACCTTCTTTGAAGTTCCTCCGGAGTTACAAGTGATTCTTCATAACATTTCATGTTGTTTGTGTCTAATTCTGGTTTCATATCAATTTTCCCAAAAAAAATAACTTTTTACTTCTTCTTTATAAGATATTGTAAAGATAACTAGAAATTATTTCTGCTTAATTTAATAATTTTATTTAATTAATTAAATTACTTCGTAGGTCGAGAAAATTAGTCCAATCTTTCTTAATTAAAGAAGAATAATAGTCTCTAACTAATAATGAGTTTCCTTTTCTAAGAGAACAAAGAATGAAAAATTTTTTATTTGGAATAAAACTTATTATTTAAATAATGGTAGTTGAGAGGATCTGAAAGTTATTTTATGAAATTTGTAAATAAATAAATGTCACTTTATTTTTCTCAGGAGAATAGTTTCTAAACTAATAAGATTGAACAGGATCATTAAGTAGTGGAGCTGGCGGGATTCGAACCCGCGTCCGAAACTTCTCCATCTTTGGTACTACATGTTTAGTAAAGTCTTTTTTATTCGTTTTGTTAAAAGCGGACCTACACGTTCCTAACAAACTAGCCCGTTAATTTAACGTTTTCTCTTAGGCCAGATTAAACGCGATCTCTTATATCTGAAAAAATATTCCTCTCTAAGAGAATAAGATGAATATCTTCATGCTCGCAGCTATTTATGCTGCTAAAGCATATTTATTGTCGTTATTTGCGACTATTTTTTACGGTTTTTTTACGAGGCCTACCGTACCTCGACATGCACCTTAGATTTCAACGGCTTCGTCGATTCCAAAACAGCCCCCTTTAAATATACTCCTATTATACTTTATTTTTCAAGCTCTATCTTCGATCCTGTTTCAAAATTCTATTTTTTTTTATAAGCCACTCTCTTTCTTTAATACTAGCTCGTTTATCATATTTTTTTTTTCCTTTTCCTAATGCAATCTGTAATTTACACCAATTATTTTTCCAGTATAAAGAATATGCTATTAAAGTATAACCTTGACGTTTTACTTTTCCATTTAAATAAGTGTATTCTTTCTTTTTAAGTAAAAGAGTTCTATTACGGAGGGGGTCTAACATTAAATTAGGGTTTGAACTAAGCACAGGTTGAAAATGAGCGCTAAATAAATAAGCTTGATTATCATGTAGATACACATAACTACTACTTATATCTACTGTACCTGAGCGCAAAGATTTGACTTCCCATCCTTGCAGGATTAGACCAGCTTCCAGTATTTCTTCAACAAAATATTCCTTTTTGACCTGGTTATTAACCGTAATAATATTACTATTAATTATTTTTTTTTTCATAAAATGTTAATGGTTAAGTTAGTCCGACTCTCTTAGCTTGTCATATTGATATCTCGGAGTCAATAAACTAAATTAGTTGTTTATTATCTCTTTTTTCTCTCAGAGAGCATATATATTCACGATATTTATCCAAAACTTTTGGAGGAAAATGATTTTTTTTTGCTTAAGGTAACTATGGCCACTAATTTTCAAATGACTATTTCCGACATAGGATCGTAAATTAATAGTAATACTAAAATTAGATTGATTGCAAAGATTTCTAGCTAAGAGTAATAATCATTATAACTGTTTTTTTTGAGTACAGATAATAATGTGAGCGGATCGTTAACTAAAATCAAAGGGATGATCATCGTTACTAGCACTTTCAACATTTATGTCACTGTACCATAATGTAAAAAAGACTTTCATTTATTACTAGGATGAAAGGGGTTGCTTTATTTCTAAAAAGCTCTACTTTTTTTATCATAAAAAGCAGTAATCGTTAATAGGAATGAATGCAATATTAGATGGATCGAAGATCCGTGCTCCTCTTACCATATTGGGGTACTAAATCCTTTTTGCTTATTTCTATCTGGCCTTCAGTAAAATTTAATTTCTGGATCATTTTAGTTCAGCAAATACCTGATTTTGCGCCCATTATTCAAATTATTTTATGAGTTACTAAAGAAAGCGGATGAGGGTAATAAAATCGTATATTTTTAAATTATTCGCACATTATGTGCAATATAATACCTCACCTTGAAACTATTATTATGATCCCCATAATAATCTAATCTGGGAATAAATAATGTGCCCGCGCGGAGAAATTAATGACTAGTGAAGAACACAAATCACCGAAAGAAGATCCAATTATCGAGATTGACTCCAATCTTCCTAGTAAAAATCAAGAGGAAGAGAATCGAGACGCGTCTAAAGATCTGCTGGAACAAGCTAATCACCAAATTAATTTTATTAAAGATTGTGAGCAACGTATATTATCCCTGGAAAATCAGCTGTTGGAATCATCCAAACGTGAGCGTGAAAATTTATTACGAGCACAGGCAGAGTTAGAAAATGTCCGTCGAAGAACCTCGTTAGAAATCGAAAAAGCACATAAATTTGCACTAGAAAAATTTGTTTTCGAATTATTACCTGTCATTGACAATCTACAACGTGCTCTTGAGTTAGCTGATCCACATGCTAATCCTGACTTCAATTCTATGATTGAAGGGATTCAACTTACACTCAAATCACTATTAGATACAGTACATAAATTTGGAGTCAAAGTCATTAGAGATACTAATGTTCCTTTTAATCCTGATATTCATCAGGCTATGTCCCTAATAGAAACCGATAAAAATGAAGAACCACTAATATCAAACTGTGTTATGAAAGTTCTACAACATGGTTATATGCTGAATGGAAGACTTTTACGTCCTGCTATGGTCTTAGTTTCTAAGACGTCCAAAAAAAATAATTAATCTCATATATGTGGCGTCCAGTCAATAGGCTGGATGCCACTTTTAATTAGCCACTGATTTGTTTTCGAAAAATGTCGACAGCCCCAAAAACCCTTATGTGCCGATAAAGGTGATGGATGAGGTGCCTGTAATACTAAATGACGATGATGGTTAATCAAAAATCTTTTACTTTGAGCGTGTTTACCCCATAGTAAAAAAACTATTTTTTCACAATATTCATTAATTAATGAAATGACTTGATCGGTAAAAATTTCCCAGCCTAAATGAACATGTGAATAGGGTTTACCAGACTCAACCGTCAATATAGTATTTAATAACATAATTCCTTGTTGAACCCAGGTGCCAAGATAGCCATGTTTAGGATACTGAAAATTAATACTATCATTATTTAGTTCTTTATATATGTTTATTAGAGTAGGGGGAATAGGAACTCCGAGAGAAACCGAAAAAGCTAGTCCATTAGCTTGTGCGGGTCCATGATAAGGATCTTGTCCCAGAATAACTACTTTAATCTTACTTAACTTAGTTAGACGAAAAATTTTAAAAATATTTTTAGAGTCAGGATAAATAATTTTACCATTAGCACGTTCTTGAGCTAGTGTATTTAAAATTTTAAGAAAATATGACTTCTTTTTTTCTCTGGAGAGAACCTCTTCCAAGCCCGGAACCTCCCGTACTTAAAAACTGTCTGATCTTATCTGAGAATTTAGTTGAGAGTGTGTTTTATGCGAGGTATTACTTCTCTGTATAATGACGAAGATTAATTTGCTAATAATTGCATCTTAAGTGGTTTATTTAAAATTTTAGTATGGATAAAATGCTGTAAGAGATCCGCTGGCATTTCTTTGGGTAATTCTATGGTAGAATAAACCGGGAATAATTTGATATTCCCAATATAACGACTACTAATGTATCCTTCGTTAGCAAAAGTACCTACAATATGTCTTACTTCTACCCCATCATCACGTCCTACTTCAATCCGGTATAAGTCCATATTACCAGTTTGTCGAATGTCCTGAGATCGATTACATTGAGAATAATGATGACCAACAATACTCCTTTCGCCAGCCGGAAGGATAAGAGAGCGCGACCCTTGTTGCGCTATTTTAAGTAAGGCAGCAGCTAATGTCCAAAGATCTAAAGTAGTTTCAGGTGCCATTTTTTTTAAAAAGTTTCGATAGATCACAATATCACTATTTTCCATTTCATGTTTCACCTGACTCGTAAATTTAGCCATCCGACGTTCACTAAGCCATTGAGCACTAGGTAAGGATACTTTGGAGATAGAAACCTTGAGAGTGCGTTCAATATTCCGTAATAATCTGCGCTCTCTATTTTCTACAAATAGTAATGCTCGCCCTGTCCGTCCAGCTCTTCCTGTTCGTCCAATTCGATGGATGTAAGAATCAACATCTAAAGGAATATCATAGTTAACGACTAAACTAATACGTTCCACATCTAAACCCCGGGCCGCTACATCCGTAGCAATTAAGACATCTATCTCCCCCTCCTTTAAACGTTCTAAAGTACGTTCCCGTAAATTTTGAGTCATATCACCATTCAATGCAGCCGTATTATTATAGCCACTACGTTCTAAATATTCAGCTACTTCTACACTTGTCGTTTTTGTGCGTACAAAAATAATAGCGGCATCATAATCTTCAGCTTCTAAAAAACAAGTTAAAGCATGAGCTTTATAACCATGTACTAACCAATAACTTTGACTAATGTCAGGAGCATGGAATCTATTCGTTTCCAGACGAATTTCATATGGATTTTTCATAAATTTACGCGTAATCTTCCTGATAGCATCTGGCATGGTAGCTGAAAATAACGCTATTTGTTTATTTTGAGGTGTATGTTGCATAATAGATTCTACATCTTCTATGAAACCCATACGTAACATTTCATCTGCTTCATCTAATACTAAAATATGGAGTTGAGAAATATTTAGGGTACCACGATGGATATGATCTAATAAACGTCCTGGTGTTCCCACTATAATATGTGGTCCCTCGCGGAGCACACGAAATTGTATTTCATAACGTTGACCTCCATATATAGCAGTAATTATTATGCCCTTCATATACATTGCTAAATCTGAAAAACAATTCGCTACTTGAATAGCGAGCTCTCGGGTAGGGGTTAATATCAAACATTGTGGAATTTTTTTACCCAGGTCAATTTTATTCAAAATAGGTAATCCAAAAGCAGCTGTTTTTCCACTTCCAGTCTGTGCTATTCCCAATACATCTGAACCTTTTAGCAAGTAGGGAATACATTGCACTTGGATAGGAGTAGGATTTTTATATCCTATATAATTCAGAGCCTGAACAAGAATATTCTTCAGTCCAAAAAACGCAAACGTTTTTTCTAAATTGTCCATTTAGTACATATGCCTCTTGACTGAGATTCGCTGTAAATTAATTCGTGATTCATTTTTCAATAAAAAAATAAAAGTATTATTTAAGATAATTTTTGATCCTTATTTTCTTGTATTTAAGATAAATCGCGCCCAATAGGGTTGTTAATAACATTTTGACTTAATAAAGTGCTTGTTTAATACTTAAACGTATTCTACCTATTCGATCTACTTCGAGCACTTTTACATTTACTTTTTGCCCGATTTTGAGGTGATCACTAACTTTTTCGATTCTGCGTGCTGAAATTTGAGAAATATGTACTAACCCTTCTCTACTACTAAGTCCTAAGATAGTAATAAAAGCTCCAAAATCTACAATTCGGGTTACCTTCCCATGATAAATTTTCCCTACTTCAATATCAGCAGTAATTTCCTGAATACGCATAATCGCTAATTGAACATGGTGACTATCGGGTGCGGCTATCTTTACTGTGCCATCATCCTCTATTTCAATAATAGTTTCGGTTTCGTCAGTAAGTGATCTTATCACCGTACCTCCCTTTCCTATTAAATCTTTAATTTTTTCGGGATTAATTTTTATCATCTGCATCCGAGGAGCATATATTGAGATATCTTTACGTGGTAATAGGATAACTTGTTCCATAATATTTAATATATGTAATCGACCCTCTAAAGCCTGTTTCAGAGCTATTGACATTATTTGCTTATTAATACCTTCAATTTTTATATCCATTTGGAGTGCTGTAATACCAGTCCGGGTACCAGCAACTTTGAAATCCATATCTCCCATCTGGTCTTCATCACCCAAAATATCAGATAATACTATGTATTTATCTCCCTCTTTTACCAATCCCATCGCTATTCCCGCTACTCCTGCCTTTATAGGAACTCCTGCGTCCATTAGAGCTAATGAGGCTCCACAAATCGAAGCCATTGAGGAAGATCCATTAGATTCAGTAATTTCAGATACTATCCTTATGGTATATGGAAAAGAATCTAAAGACGGCATAACTGCTAACAATCCACGTTTAGCTAATCGGCCATGACCAATTTCTCTTCTCTTAGGAAATCCTACTATTCCTATTTCTCCTACAGAATAAGGTGGAAAATTATAGTGAAAAATAAAATTTTCAGTACGATCTCCTGTTAATTCATCCACATTTTGCGCATCTCGGTCGGTTCCTAAAGTGACAGATACTAGTGCTTGAGTCTCTCCACGTGTAAATAAAGCTGATCCATGTGTACGTTGTAACACGGGCGTATGTACTTGGACACTACGAACCATATCTTTACTCCGTCCGTCAATACGCAGTTCTTCACGTAATATGCGATTCCGTACTATATTTTTCTCAATCATATACATGATCTGCTGAATGCGGTTTTCATCTAAATCTATAAACTTTTCTTTTATCGTAGCAATTACATCAGATTTAATAACATTCACCTGAGAAGAGCGAATTTGTTTGTCCGCAATTTGATATGCATCAATCAAACGAGATTCGGACAAATTAGTAATTTGGTCAGATATTTCTGGTATCTCAACTTCTGGAGTCCAATTCCACTCCACTTTACCTACGTCTTCTACAAGACTATTTATATTTTTAATCACTACTTGTTGATGTTCATGACCATATATTATAGCTTCTAACATTTGTTCTTCGCTTAGAAATTTTGCTTCTGCCTCTACCATCAACACGGCATTTTCTGTACCTGCTATAACTAAATCTAGATTACTACGTTTAACTTCGTCGGTACTGGGATTCAAAATATATTTATTTTCTATGTATCCTACTCTGGCAGCTCCAATTGGACCTCTAAACGGAATCCCGGATATACTTAAAGCAGCAGAACTACCTATGATAGCTACAATATCTGGATGAATTTTCGGATTTACTGATACTACTGTGGCAATAATTTGCACTTCATTTAGAAAACCTTCTGGAAATAAAGGACGAACCGGTCTATCAATCAGTCTTGAGACTAATATTTCAGTTTCGCTAGGACGTCCTTCACGGCGAAAAAAACTGCCTGGAATACGCCCTGCGGCATAAGAACGCTCCTGGTAGTTAACACTAAGAGGAAAAAAATTCTGACCAGGTTTAATTTTTTGAGATCCTACTATAGTAACTAATACTGTAGTATCATCCATGCTAGCAAGCACTGCCGCAGTCGCTTGTTTTGCTATTCTTCCTGTTTCAAGAGTTACAATATGTTGTCCATATTGAAATTTACGTATGATTGGATTTATCAAAATAATATCCTTAACTTCCTGAACATTAATAGTGATCACTTAAATTATATTTAATTATTTCTTTTTTTTTGATAGTGAGAGTGATTTTTTAATGTACAAAATGATTATGAAATATTTTAGAATACTACTAATTATAGTAATTAGCTAAATTTTATTATGTAGTATTATCTAAATAATAGATAGAATGATTTAATCTTCTTTTAAGATAGAATCTAATTTCTTTACTTACGAAGCTCTAGATTCTTTATAAGAGAAAAATATCGTAATCTTCTTTTACGTTTTAAATAATTCAATAGACTTCTGCGCTGAGAAATTAACCGCAATAATCCCCGTCGACTATGATAATCTTTACTATATTCCGTAAAATGGAGGCGTAAGATATTAATCTTACTGGTTAATAACGCTACTTGCACTTCTGATGATCCTCGATCATAGTTATGTAAACCATATTGTTCGATAATTTTATTTTTCTCTTCAACCTTAAGAGACATAATAGAACCTCATTAGATATAAATATCTGGCTGCTGCTAATTAATAGCAAATAGTTTCCTACCCTTGTAATAAATAAAAATTCTTAAACCACCAACCGACGAGGTAGAACTATTCCCACTTCATTAATCTCCGCTATCCCAATAAATTTTCTTTGTGTACCTTCAGTTATTCTTACCAATCCCGGGGGTAATAATGTTGTAGACTTAACAGATCGTCCTTTTTTTAAATCACTCGTCATTATCTTTAATAAATTAATTTCAGGAAAATTAGATACTGCACTGTCTACTGACATTAATATAGAAGTTAAAGATAATTGATTAAAATCGCTCTGATTAATAATTGGATTAGCACATCTCTGCAATTTATCCATAGTTATCATTCTTTCAGTTGAATAATTACCAACTTGGAGACGACGTAAAGCCTTGACGTGAGCACCACACCCTATTTTGGAGCCTAAATCTTCTACTAAAGTACGTATATAAGTACCTTTAGAACAATGTATTTCTAATTCTAGTTCACTATCTTCTAGACTAACATAGTGTATATTATACACCATAATTTTACGTTCTTTACGTGTTATCTCAATCCCTTGACGGGCATATTTATATAATGGACAGCTTTTCCATTTAATAGCAGAATACATTGGTGGAATTTGTTTAATTTCTCCAATAAAACTGACTAAAACATTTTTTACGTCCGAAATTTTAAAATTTAAGGGATGCTCACTGATAATTTTTCCCTCTGCATCCGCAGTATCAGTGCGTTGACCCAGTTTTGCCACGACATGATAACGCCTATCAGAATTTAATAAATATTGAGAAAATTTAGTAGCTTGCCCCAGACAAATAGGAAGCATCCCAGTAGCTAAAGGATCCAAAGTACCTATATAACCAGCTTTACTACTTTTTAAAAGATATTTTACTTGTTGTAGAGCTTTATTAGAACTGATTCCTCTAGGTTTATCCAGGAGAATAAATCCGTTAACATTATAACCATATTTATTAACATTCTTACTCATTAAATTTGAGTTCCGTAGTGCTCTTAATATTCATTATCTGATTTATATACTTTTTCAGGGATGAATGGATCCGAAAAAAAAGTAATTTTAGGAATTATTCTTAAACACATGTTTTTACTAAGTAAAGTGCGAATATATCCGGATGCATTCTGTAAGATCTTAATTTGTTTTAAGATATTTGGTTTGGAATCTTGGGAGGAACCAAAAATTATGAAAACTTTAGCATTTACCAAATCTTTAGAAATTTCTACCGTCGTTACAGTAATTAACTTATCTATCCGAGGATCTCGGATTTCACGATGTAATATTATGGAGAGTTCTTTTTTTAAAGCTCGAGCTACCTTAGCAGGTCGATTGATATCTTTCATAAAAAAAAGTAGTGCCTCTATTCTATCACCTTACTGAATTAAGATATTATACTCAGTGACTTTTTTTGGTCACTTCCTGTAATTCAAAAACTTCAATTAAGTCGCCAATCCGAACATCATTATAATTTTTAACTCCAATCCCACATTCCAAGCCATTATTAACTTCATCTACGTCATCCTTAAAGTGACGTAAAGAGTCTAGTGATCCCTCATATATAACAATATGATCTCGTAAAATTCGTATAGATTTGTTACGTTTTACTGCGCCTTCAATAACCATACAACCTGCGATAGCACCAAACTTAGGTGATCTAAATACATTCCGTACTTCTGCTAAACCGAGAATACTAGGTTTATATTCAGGAAGAATTCGCGTATTTATAGCTTTCTTTACTTCATCAATTAACTGATAAATAACCGAATAGTATCTAATCTCTAGATTAGACGTAGGAATAATTTTTCGCGCCGCTGAGTCCGCACGGACATTAAATCCTATAATGAGAGCTTGCGAGGCCGAAGCTAAAACAATATCACTTTCCGTAATACTTCCTACTCCTGAGCCGACAATATTTACCTTTAATTCTTTCGAAGATAATGTCTTTAAAGTATCTACAATAGCCTCTACAGATCCTTGTACATCCGCTCTAATCACAATATTGATTTCTGAAATCTGCTCGTTAGTTTTAATCACTTCTAACATGTTTTGAATACTTGATTTTTTTTGGGCTGATAGTTTTTGTTCACGAGATTGCATTTTTCGCAAAAGTGCTACTTCCCGAGCCTTTCTTTCATCTCGTACTACTGTCAGAATATCTCCTGTCACTGGCACTCCTGAAAGACCTAAAATTTCTACTGGTCGAGAAGGACCTGCCTGAAACAGATTAGATCCTAATTCATCTCGCATAGCTCTAACGCGTCCATATTCCAGACCACATAATAAAAAATCTCCTTTTTTAAGAGTGCCTTCTCTTACTAAAACTGAAGCTACTGGTCCTCTTCCTTTATCCAGATAAGATTCTATCACTAAACCTTTTGCAACGCCGGTATGAATAGCCGTTAATTCTAACATTTCTGCTTGTAATAATATGGCATCTAATAATTCATCTATACCTATTCCAGTTTTAGCTGAAATGCCTACATACTGTGTATCCCCTCCCCATTCTTCAGGCATTAGATTGTAATGAGATAATTGATTTTTAATTTGTTCTATATCTGAGGATGATTTATCAATTTTATTGATTGCTACCACGATAGGTACTTGAGCTGCCTGAGCATGTTGAATAGCTTCAATAGTCTGTGGCATAATACCATCATCTGCCGCTATTACTAAAACAACAATATCTGTTAACTGCACTCCTCTGGCTCGCATAGCTGTAAAGGCTGCATGTCCAGGCGTATCAAGAAAAGTAATAGTACCCTTTCGAATCTGGACATGATATGCTCCAATATGTTGTGTGATTCCACCTACCTCACTAGAAGTCATTTTAGTAGATCGAATATAATCTAGTAATGAAGTTTTACCATGATCTACATGACCCATTATAGTTACTACTGGAGCTCGAGGTGCCAGTATCATATTTTTATGATCACCTTTAGTCATGAGTAATTCTTCTAAGTAATTTTCATGATGTAATATTACCTTATATCCCATTTCTTCCGCTACAATTTGAGCCGTTTCTTGATCGAGGATTTTATTAACAGTCGCTAGAGTTCCCATTCTCATTAATAATTTAATAACCTCAGAGCTTTTTACTGACATTCTATTAGATAGTTCCGATACCGTAATCGATTTTCCAATCACTACATTTTTATTAAATTTCGTTCTATTAACTTTTGGTACTAAATTAATTTGAATACTCTTATCGTGATTCTCTGGCGCAGATTGCACCATTTCTAATTGTTTTTTACATTCTATATTTTTAGAATTTTTTCTTGCTCCTGACCATTTCTCAGGGTCACTTTTCCATTTTCTATTACTACTTTCTAGTTTCCTATTTTTTTCATATTTTGATGAGATATCTACTGAAAGAGAAGTATTTAAGTATTCTTCATCATTTTCTGTAGAATCATTCTGCCAATAATCATGATTTTTTTTCCAATTGTCTGCTAGCTTTACTTTCGAATTCTTTTCTGATTCTTCTTTGTCTTTTTCTGCTGATCCTTCTAATTTAGGAGACACTTTTACTTCTTCTCTACGAAGAGTTTTAGTAATTTTGAGAATGTGTTCAGAATTTAAATTCTGATCTATCTCTCTCAGTAGAGAAGACGAAACCATATTTTTAGTATGGTTCTTTGTATCAGAAATACCCGAAGGAATGATTTTTTCAGGAGGAACCATAAATTCTACTGATTCTTCTTTTAAATATGTTCTATTTTTTCGAATTTCTATTTGAACTGCTTTGCTTTTTCCTCCCAGGCGAGAAATATTTAACGTGCTACGTTTTTTTCGTTTTAAAATCAGTTTTTCTATTATGCGAGGCGGTTTCTTTTTCAGATTATTGATTAAGATATGTTTTTCCTGCATGGTGATATGATCACTTTCTGATTTACAGATTCCTATCTGTGCCAATTGTTTTATCAGGCGATCAACCGGCATCATAATCTCTCTAGCCAGAGCTTTTATACTTATATTAGTCATGATGCTGTTCTCCCTTCCTGTAAAATACTAGTTTTTATTATCGGTCATTATTATGAAACCAACAAATATTACGTGCAGCCATAATTAATTTACCTGCTAGTTCGATATTAAGATCTTTAATGTCTGACAGGTCATCTATACTTTGTTCTGCTAATTTTTCTAATGTATATATTCCTTTGAACGCTAATTTGGAAGCTAATATCTGATCTATCTCAGTAATAGTTAACAGTTCCTCTGCATTTTTAGGATAACTCATCTTATCCTTTTCTTCTTGCAATTTTTTCAAGACTTTAGTAGCACGGTTTCGTAATTTTTTTATTCTCTCTTCATCCAAATGACCTATTTCTACTAATTCACTAATAGGAACGTAAGCTAGCTCTTCCAAAGAAGATAATCCTGATTCTACCAATAGAGATGCCGAATCTCTATCAATATCTAAATATTTAGTAAATAAATCTCTAGAGGCCTGAGCTTCATCTTGGTGTTTTTGTTGCAGTTCTGTTACCGTCATGACATTGAGAGTCCATCCACTCAGTTCTGATGCTAATCGGACATTTTGTCCATTTCTGCCTATAGCCTGTGCTAAAGAGTTCTCTTCTACGCCTATATCCATAGTATGCTTATCTTCGTCAACAATAATAGAACTGACTTCCGCAGGAGCCATTGCATTAATGACAAATTGAGCAGGATTATGGTCCCATAGGATAATATCAATTCGCTCTCCACCTAGCTCATTAGAGATAGCTTGCACCCGTGATCCTCGCATTCCTACACAAGATCCTATTGGATCAATGCGTTTATCGTTAGTTTTAACGGCTATTTTAGCTCGTGAGCCTGGATCACGAGCAGTAGCTTTAATTTCAATAATATCTTCTCCAACTTCAGGAACTTCGAGCCGAAACAATTGTAACAACATTTCTGGACGAGTGCGACTTAAAAATAATTGAGGTCCTCGTGCTTCGGTTTGTACTGCATATAATAATCCTCGTACTTGATCTCCGGGATAAAACTTATCTTTAGGCAGCATTTCTTCACTTAAAATAAGAGCTTCAGCATTATTACCCATATCTAACGTAATATTCTCGCGCTTAACTTTTTTGACTCTTCCGTTAAGAATTTCACCTTGTTGTTTTCTAAACTCTTCAATAATAAGGAATCTTTCCGCTTCACGTACCTTTTGGACCATAACCTGTCTTGCTGTTTGAGTAGTAATCCTATCGAAAGTAACGGAATTAATTCTATCTTCTATATAATCACCAATATTTACCGCTTTATTTTCCCACCTTGCCGCTTCTAATGTAATTTCCCTGGTAGGTTGAAGTACTTTTTCTACTATTAACCATCTCCGATAAGTTTCAACATCTCCGGTCTTACGATTAATACTTATGCGAACCTCAATTTCTTGTTCAAATTTTTTCTTGGTTGCAGAGGCCAATGCACTTTCTAGGGCGGAAAAAATTTTTTCTCGAGGAAGCGCTTTTTCATTTGCCACGGCTTCTACTACCGATAGAATATCTCTGTTCATAATCGGGGCCTCAATCAATTTGGATTAACAAATGGAATATTGGATATGCAGTAATTTATCCCAGCCCATTATATTTTTTTTGAAATTTTTATATTCCAATATTTATTATGATAACCACTAAAAAACCCCGTTATGCGGGGTTTTTTCTAGGTAAGGTTTCTGGTCACTTTATCTATATTTTCTTGGTAAAATCCAAGAACAACTTGGTTGCGGGGGTTGGATTTGAACCAACGACCTTCGGGTTATGAGCCCGACGAGCTACCTAACTGCTCTACCCCGCGCCTCAAAAATAATTATTATACATCATCTAGAAGAAAAAAACAACCCCACCCCCAAAACTTTACCTGAGCTTGGTACCGAGGACGGGACTTGAACCCGTATGCCTTATTATTAGGGCACTACCCCCTCAAAGTAGCGTGTCTACCTATTTCACCACCTCGGCTCTAAAAGTCTTCATCTAATAATAATTATCTTATTATCATTGTTAAATGATAATGGAGGGAACCCTGCGACCAAAAGAGATTCCAATATTATTTATCTCTCATGAGAGAGTCTCTGATGGAATTTTTACTAATAGGGTTCCATTGAACACTATTTTTATTACTAGATATATTATCTATAGCAATACTAAAAAGTATGAACAAAGTAGCCATCAGTATTATAACACGCGTTAAAAAATTTACTGAACCTTTAGAACCAAAAAATGTCCCCGAAAAACCTGTTATGCTACTGGAATTAGTATCCATACCTTTACTTTGATGCATAAGAATTAGACTGATCAAACTAATCGATATAAAAAGAAAAATAATTAAAAGTATTTCATACATAATATTTGTAGGTTCTACCTCGAAAATTTATATTTAAGTTTCTTCTCAGGAAGGGAAAAGTACCAAAAATAATAATTTAAATTCTCCTATTTTTAGGTAGTAGTCAATTTTTTTTAATAAAAATAGTATCTATATTGCCACTATTTGCTATCGACAATTCCTTGGAAATATTATTTAGACCAGGCTATCTATTAACTGTTACTAATGTTGGAGAAAGGATTATTCATTATTTTAGATCTCTTCTAATTTTCTGTAAACCTGTTTCGATATGTAACCGAAAATTCAAGTGGTTTAAATAGCCGGATATTATTTGTTACTTAATAAATTTTACTATTCGCAGATCCAGGATTTGGAAATATTTTATGAATGTTGCTCGAAAATTTTTTCTCTATCCCGCAGAAAAAAGAACGAGTACTAATTTTAGTTCAAAGTCATTACCCTCTAGGTTCTCTCTAGTTTCATAAGATATCTCGAAGTATTTTTCTTCTTCTTATAAAGAAGGGGATTCTCTTTTAAAGAGAAAATAAAAAACTAAAACTCATTGGACCTTTAAATCACTTTCTGCTCATAATATCTTTTTTTAATTACACTTCTGTATATTGTAATTTTAATGACCGAAATCTTTATCAATGAGTTGAGCATTCATTCTTTTATGCTTCTCTAAATTATGGATTATCTTAATCAGATAAAATTATTTACCTCCTAACGAGGAGGAGATTATTAATATTCATCATTGATATTTGAGCTGATAACAAATAAGATCATTTCTTTGGGGAGGAATTTAATTATACAATAAAAAAGATCCTTCTTAAATTTAAGATAAAAAATAACATATTTTTAGATTGATTAATTAATATCAGTATTAAGATTTTTGATCTTGAGAATTTTTTTGAGTTGTCGTCTGTAACCAAGTAGGAATACGAACAGGTTTTCTGGACATTAAGTCCTCAATTTGTAATGCATCAATAGTTTCATATTTCATTAATGCGTCTTTCATAGCATGAAGAATATCTAAATTTTCTGACAAAATTTTTCTTGCTCGGAGATGATTTTTATCAATTAATAATTTTATCTCCTCATCTATGATGCGTGCGGTGTCATCAGACAGATGTTTAGCTTTTGCTAACGACCGACCTAAAAATATTTCTTCTTCTTCCTCAGCATACAAGAGAGGGCCTAATTTTTCAGAAAATCCCCATTGTGTAACCATATTGCGTGCTAAAGTAGTGGCTATTTTTATGTCATTTGATGATCCTGTTGATACATGATGACTACCATAGATTAATTCTTCGGCTAAGCGTCCTCCATAGAGTGTCGAGATCTGACTTTCTAATTTTTCTCTACTTATACTAATAGAATCTCCTTCTGGTAAGAAAAAAGTGACTCCTAATGCTCGTCCTCTTGGAATAATAGTAACTTTATGTACCGGATCATGTTCGGGAACTAAGCGTCCGATAATTGCATGTCCTGCTTCATGGTAAGCCGTAGACTCTTTTTGAGCTTCAGTCATAACCATAGATCGACGTTCCGTTCCCATCAAAATTTTATCCTTTGCTTTTTCAAATTCTATCATGGATACTACACAACGATTATTACGAGCGGCAAATAATGCAGCTTCATTTACTAAATTAGCGAGATCTGCGCCTGAAAAACCCGGAGTACTTCGGGCAATAACTAAAATATCTATGTCCGATGATAATGGAACTCGACGCATATGAACTTTTAAAATTTGCTCTCGACCTCGTACATCCGGTAAGCCTACTATAACTCGGCGATCAAATCGACCGGGTCGAAGGAGAGCAGGATCTAATACATCAGGTCTATTAGTAGCTGCAATTACTATGATGCCCTCTTGTCCTTCAAAACCATCCATCTCCACCAGCAGTTGATTGAGAGTTTGTTCGCGTTCATCATGTCCTCCTCCTAAGCCCGTTCCCCGTTGACGACCTACCGCATCAATTTCATCAATAAAAATAATAGAAGGAGCAGTGTTTTTTGCTTGTTTAAACATATCTCGTACTCTAGAAGCACCTACCCCAACAAATATTTCCACAAAATCAGATCCGGAAATAGTAAAAAAAGGTACTTGAGATTCTCCGGAAATAGCTTTAGCTAATAAAGTTTTACCTGTCCCTGGGGGACCCACCATTAATACCCCTTTAGGTATCTTACCACCTAGTCTTTGAAATTTGCTGGGTTCACGTAAATATTCTACCAATTCCGCCACTTCTTCTTTTGCTTCATCACAGCCGGCCACATCTGCTAAGGTAATAGTAATTTGATCTTCAGATAACATCCGAGCCTTACTTTTTCCAAAAGACATGGCTCCTTTGCTACCTCCTTGCATTTGGCGTATAAAAAATATCCAGATCCCGATTAATACTACCATTGGAAACCAGGCTATAAAAATAGATGTTAGGATGCTAGGTTGTTCGGGTGGATCGCCTACAATTCTCACCTCATGGCTCAATAGATTCTTAAGGAGATGTGGATCATGAATTGGCATCCAAATTGAATATTTATTCCTGTTCTTTTTTATAACTTTCAGTTCTCGTCCATTAATATGCACTTCACGTATTTTCCCTGTATTAACTTCGGTTATAAAGGTGGAGTAATCGATCTTCTGTTTACTGTCCCGACTTAAATTTTGGAATAGTGACATCAATACTACTGCGATGACCATCCAGATAATTAGATTTTTAGCCATATAACTCAAAGAATTAGCCTCCTATGTTTACATAAATACAACAAAGAATCGAAGTTATCTATATTTTTTATATCCTGTTGCTATAATGTATATCTCTCGTGAATTTTTACGTGAAGATTCTGGTTTTATAATTTTTAATTTATGGAATTGCTCACTAATCTTCTGGAGATATAGATCTAAACCCTCACCATGAAAAACCTTAACTAAAAAACTCCCTGTCACTACCAAAGTATCTCGACAGAGTTGTAAGGCAATTTCTGCTAAATCCATGGATCGAGGATGATCAGCGGTAGAAAACCCACTGAGATTTGGGGACATATCGGACATAACTACATTAACATTTTTATTACTAATGGTTTTCAAAAGAGTCTTACGTACATTGTGGTCTCGCACATCTCCTTGTATAAATTCTACGCCAGATATAGGATCTATAGATAAAAGATCACATCCAATAACATTTCCTTTGGATCCAACTTTTTTTATGGCATATTGCGCCCATCCTCCTGGAGAAGATCCTAAATCCATAACCCTCATCTTTGGTTTTAATAACTTCTCATGCTTTTGGATTTCATCAAGTTTAAACCATGATCGTGAGCGAACTCCTATTTCGTGAGCTTTGCGTACATATGGATCATCAAAATATTTTTTTCTACCTCTAGAATAATGGCTATAATATCGTTTATTTTTCATCTGATGTTATCTTTCCTCGATTCATAAGATGCTAAACATATTCAACATTAGAAATATTATATATAATGTCTCCTTTAGGAGTTTTAATAATCACATTTTCATTTACTTCTTTTCCAATTAATCCCCGGGCCAGAGGTGAATTTAGCGAAATTAAATGATCCTTATGATCCGCTTCATCATCTCCTACGATACGATAACGATAAATTTTATTTTCTAATATATTTAATAAAGTTATCGTAGAACCAAATACAACTCGATTACTTACCGGAATTTTAGTAATATCAATAATTTGCGCATTAGATAGTTTTGCTTCAATTTCTTTAATTCTTCCTTCACAAAAAGATTGCTGCTCCCGAGCCGCGTGATATTCAGCGTTTTCTTTAAGATCTCCATGATCCCTAGCTGCTGCCAGATCGGAAATAATTTGGGGTCTCTTAATGTTTTTAAGATTAATGAGTTCCTCCCGTAATTTTTCTACCCCTCGTAGGGTCATAGGAAATCGTTTCATTGAAATACCTCTCTTGAAATTATTAGATTATAATTGGTTATTAAAACTTTTTATTTTATTAATATAATTTTTACATTCTTATAAACAGAAGAAGATTGCCTATCTTTATATTAAGAATATAAATAAGGTATCTATCCTAAAAATATAATGAATGTTTAAAAACAAGAATTATCAAAATATCAATTACCTCTCAACAATAGATGACTGATTAATCATAAATAATATTTTGAAGAGTCATAATCTTTACGTTAAAATAGTAGCTAATATATAATAGCAGGTAAATAAAGAAAGATACCAGATAGATATTTAATGAAAATGAAGATTTCTGGGGGATTTTATGAGTTATCAGGTATTAGCCAGCAAGTGGAGACCACAAGTTTTTGCAGATGTAGTAGGTCAAGAACATATTTTGACAGCTTTAACTAATAGTTTAAAATTAGGAAGACTCCATCACGCTTATATTTTTTCGGGCATGCGGGGTTTAGGAAAAACTTCTATTGCTCGTTTATTTGCAAAAGCACTAAATTGTGAAACCAGGATTGATGCTAATCCCTGTGGCAAATGCCTTAGTTGTATGGAAATTAGGCAGGGAACCTTTATCGATCTTATTGAAATTGATGCAGCTTCTCGTACGAGAGTGGAAGATATCCGAGAGTTAATAGACGATATTCAGTATCTACCTGTTCGGGGTTATTATAAAATTTACTTGATTGATGAAGTACATATGTTATCTCGACATAGCTTTAATGCTTTGTTAAAGTCCCTCGAACAACCTCCTCCACATGTTAAATTTATATTGGCTACTACTGATCCTCAAAAAATTCCTTTGACTATTATATCACGTTGTATGCAATTTCATCTAAAAATTTTAGATATTAATCTTATTGGTAAGCAACTAAAAAAAATTTTAAAGGCCGAAAAAATTGCTTTTGAAACTAGCGCATTATCCTTAATTTCAAAAGTCGCGGATGGAAGCATGCGGGATGCCTTGACTCTTACCGATCAAGCTATTGTCTATAGTAATGGACATATTACCCTAAGTTCAGTAAATTCCATGCTGGGTTATTTAGATTCCGCCCAAATAGGAGAATTGATTGAAGCCTTTGCATATACGGAAGGCTCAAAAATTATGAAAGTATTAAATAAAATAGATACTTTACGCATTATAGATTGGGAATTTTTATTAGTAGAAATGTTAACTATGTTGCATCATATTGCAATGGTACAATTGTTGCCAGAATACGTGACCAAACAACAGGAATATTTAAATCTTACAGCTCCTACAGTAAATATAATTCAATTGTTAGCCAAAACTTTATCACTTAAAGATACTCAAATATATTATGATATTTTGCTGAGGGGACGTGCAGATCTATTCTTAGCACCTAATAAAAAAATAGGAGTAGAAATGACATTGCTGCGTGCTCTGACATTGCGTTTTCATTATAAGGAACATCCTATTATTTCTCCTAATACTGATGATTTACACAATAATCTTACTAAAGACAATCCTATACCCTACTCTGATTTTAACCTCAATGACTTGAAAGATAAGAAAATTAATCCTAATTTAAGTTGTGCCGATGATCCTATCAATCATTTACATTCAAACCAAAAAATCTTAATGTGTAAGAAAAAAATTCTTGCGCCTCAACAACCTAAAAAAACATTATTAATACCACTACTAAACAAGGGTCTTTCCGAACCTCCTTCCAATTCGGATGATAAAACTGTCAAATTAGAAATTCCATTATCTAAAGTATTATTACCTATCCCAGGACTGAAAGATGAAATATCTGCTCAAATAAACGAAGAAGTGATATTGCAAGATTCATGGTCGGCTGAAATTACTAAAATAGCATTACCTAAGTTAGTAAAAGAAATTGCCTTAAATTCTTGGTGTGAACAAGATAAAGATATTGTAGTATTACACCTTCGTTCTCGCAAACGTCATCTCAATAACTCGTCAGCCAGAATAATATTGACTAATGTGATAAGCAGACACAGAGAACAACTTACTAAAGTGTATATAGTAGAAGATGATAATATCCATTTTAAAACTCCGTATGAGTTAATAAAAGAGATTTATAAAAAAAAAATTCAGAAAACAATCAAAAAACTTGAACAAAATGGGCACATTTATATGTTATGTTGTACTTTTGACGCTAAGATTGATGCTAAAAGTCTTGTTTTAGACTCATAAGATATGATATATAATTTGGATATAGCTCCATGTGGGAGGTATAAAAATCCATATATATATGTTCAAAACACTGTACATTACATCTGTAAGAAAAATCCTTAATATTAAGAAAACAAGTAATGATGGAGTAATATGATCAAAAGAATTCTAAATTGAATCCTAACTTGTTGTGTAATAAGTCTAATTAATTACAGGTGGATTACAAGCAAAAAAATATTAGGATCTTTAATATTTATTAGCTTGAAATAAAGGGGATTATTTTATAATAAATAACTAACATAAATAAAAAATCACGGTATTTATTTAGAGTTTATTTTATATGTTAAGCTCTCTCTAATTAGAGGATCTAGATTAGTTATTGTATTAGATATAATTATATAATAAGGTTATGATCAGAACCTATAATATGTAGGTGATATGAGGAATCAGAATTATGAAAAAAAGAGAACTTCGTGTGTTTCAGTCTGAAGTTAAACAGCTTCTCCATTTAATGATCCATTCTCTTTATTCCAATAAGGAAATTTTTTTGCGAGAATTAATTTCTAATGCTTCTGATGCTGCTGATAAGTTACGTTTTAGTAGTCTTACGGACTCGACCATCTATGATGGAGAAACTAATATTCATGTCCGAATTTCTATAAATAAAGAAAATAGAACTTTAACTTTTGATGATAATGGAATTGGCATGCGTCGTCAGGAAGTTATTGATCAATTAGGAACCATAGCTCAGTCGGGCACAAAATCTTTTCTTAAAGCTTTAGATTCGGAAAAACTGGATCCCAATTTAATTGGGCAATTTGGAGTAGGGTTCTATTCTGCCTTTATAGTAGCTGATAAAGTGACTCTGCGAACACGCGCAGCAGGTGCTGCAGCCGAAGAAGGAGTCTTTTGGGAATCTCAGGGAGAAGGAGACTATACTATAGGAGATATCATCAAAAAAAATCGAGGAACTGAAATTATTCTTCATTTACGAGCCACTGAAAATGAGTTTCTTGAAAACTTTAAACTACGCAGTCTTATTAAAAAATATTCGGATCATATTTCTCTACCGGTAGAAATGAAATCTGATAAAACATCATCAGAGTCCTCCCGTAATATTTGGGAACAAGTTAACCGAGGTCAAGCATTATGGACCCGTCATAAGTCAGAAATTAGTGAAGAGGAATATAAATCATTTTATAAACATATAACGCATGATGTGAACGATCCTCTAATATGGAGTCACAATAGAGTAGAAGGAAATCAAGAGTATACAAGTTTGCTTTATATTCCGTCCCGGGTTCCCTGGAATATGTGGACTAGAGATTATCAAGCAGGCCTCAAATTATATGTTAAACAAGTATATATTAGGGATGATGTTGAACAATTGGTACCTAACTATCTGCGATTTATTCGAGGTTTAATTGATGCTGATAATCTTCCTTTAAATATTTCTCGGGAAATTTTACAAGACCACCGAATTACGAAAAATTTACGGATAGCTTTAACTAAACGTATTTTCCAGATGCTCCAAAAATTATCGGAAGATAAAAAACAATATCAGAAATTTTGGAACTTATTTGGTCTGGTATTGAAAGAAGGTCCTGCAGAAGATCCTAATAATATCCATAATATAGCACAATTACTTCGGTTTACGACTACTAGGAGTTCCAGTCCAGCACCAACAATATCATTGAAAGAATATGTTAATAGAATGCATGCCGACCAGGAAAAAATTTTCTATCTAACGGCTGATAGTTATAGCGGGGCAAAAAATAGTCCCCATCTAGAGCTATTTCGTAATCAAGGTATAGAAGTATTATTACTTACCAATCGTATTGACGAATGGATGATGAATTACTTAACCAATTTTGAAGAAAAGTCATTTCATTTAGTTAGTAAGGAAGATGAATCTATTAATAAATTAATAGATCAAGATAAACAGCGACTTATAAAAAATATCAATAACAAAGATCTGCAACCTTTTTTAGAAAGAGTTAAAAAAGTATTAAGTAACAGAGTAAAAGATGTCCGATTAACTTACCGCATTAGAGAGTATCCGGCTATTGTTACTACAGACTCTCAAGATATGAGTACTCAAATGAATAAACTCTTGGCGGCAGCAGGACAAGAAGTATCTGAAATTAAATATTGGTTTGAATTGAATCCCGAACATAAATTAGTAAAAATAGCTGCTAATATAAAAAATGAAAACTTATTTGAGGATTTGATAAATTTACTATTCGATCAAGCTCTTCTTACGGAAAGAGGCACTTTAGAAGATCTAAATATTTTTATTATCCGTATGAATAATTTACTGACGAAAATCCCGTTGGTAGCAGAATAATGAATTATTAAATGCGTATTATTCTACTCGGTCCTCCAGGTGTGGGCAAAGGAACTCAGGCACAATTGATTAGTAAAAAATTTAAAATTCCCACAATTTCTACTGGCGACATTTTAAGATATTTTGCGACGATAGATTCCTGCCGAAGCAGGCAAATCAAAAATTTTATGAACTCCGGAAAATTAATTAACGATGATATCGTCATTCAAATGGTTAAACAACGTCTTTATCAAGATGATTGTAGGAATGGTTTTTTATTAGATGGTTTTCCTCGCACCTTGCTCCAAGCAGAAGCTATAAAAGAAACTGGATTAATAATAGATTATGTATTGGAATTGGTAGTTCCCGTTCACATTTTAATTAAACGGTTATTAGGACGAAAAGTACATTTAACTTCCGGGAGAATTTATCATGATAAATTTAATCCTCCTCAAATAGAAGGAAAAGATGATATTACCGGAGAAGATTTGATAATTCGTTCTGATGATCATGAACATATAATCCGTCAACGTTTAAGTGAATACTCTCACCAAACGGAAGCTTTAATACTACACTATAAGAAAGAAGCGGCTCAAGGATTCACTAGTTATTATCAAATAGATTGTAGTGCTAAAATTTTAGACATTCATTCAACACTAGTAAAAATACTTAATAATCTTTCCTCAAAGATATAAATTGGTTGTGAGTAATAATGACATCGAAGTTTAATTTTTGGGGATATTGTTAAGTAATGCAGCAATACCGGCAATAGAGGATACTAGAGTGTTAGTCTCTAATGGTAGTAGTAATACTTTACTGTTCTCTGATGTTCCAATACTTTGTAACGCCTCGGTGTATTTTTGCGCAATAAAATAATTGACTGCCTGAATATTACCCATAGCGATTGCATCTGAGACTATCTTAGTAGCATGTGCTTCTGCTTCGGCTGCACGTTCTCGTGCTTCTGCATGTAAAAATGCAGCTTGTCGCTCTCCTTCCGACTTTAATATTTGAGCTTGTTTTTCACCTTCGGCACGTAAGATGGCAGCTTGTCGCACTCCTTCTGCTTCTAGAATTTCAGCTCTTTTTGTTCGCTCTGCTTTCATTTGTACATTCATAGATTCAATTAGTTCTGCTGGGGGACGAACATCACGAATTTCAACTCTAGTCACTTTTATCCCCCAGGGATTAGTAGCTTCATCTATTATATATAATAATCTAGTATTAATTCGTTCTCTCTGAGACAGCATTTCATCTAGTTCCATTCCACCTAATACAGTACGAATACTGGTCATAGTGAGATTAACAATTGCTAGATCTAGATTACTTACTTCATATGCTGCTTGAACGGCTTGGATTACTTGAATAAAACATATAGCATCAATAGTTACATTAGCATTATCTTTGGATATTACTTCTTGTGAGGGAATATCAATAACCTGCTCCATCATATTCAATTTCCGTCCTGCACGATCGATAAATGGAATAACTATATTCAATCCTGGATTTAAAGTTTTCGTGTATCGGCCAAATCTTTCTACAGTCCATTGATATCCTTGGGGGACAATTTTAATTCCATTGCCGAGAATAAAAATCATTAATAATATGATACTCACAATCATCATTATATTATACTACTTCTAGTTAAGTATTATATATTATTAATATAATATAGATCTTTAAAGAAAGATATTTTTATTAGTTATAGTTAACTAAAAATTTTAGTTGTTCTAATATAGATAGAATTAGTGATCTTTAAAAAGATAATAAAATATGTTAGAGAGAATCATAACCTAACTAGATTACTAATCTAGTTAAAGATGATCTCTTCTAATTGAGAAAATTTAGAGAAAAAATTATCAACTAAATGGAAGGTAGTTTAGACTCATGATCATCTGAATCCAATTCTATTGGATTCGCTATTTATTAGCCCGAAATTTATAACATTAATAATAGATTCATCGAATCCTGATTCGTTTGGTAACTCTCCTTTTTTTGGATATATAAGTAATGGTTAAAAATGATAAAAATTTACAATACTTTAACTCATACTAAAGAAAAATTTATACCTATTACTTTAAATAAAGTTGGGATGTATGTATGTGGTGTCACTGTTTACGACCTATGTCATATTGGTCATGGTCGCACATTTGTAGTATTTGATATGATCGCCCGATATTTTCGGTATAGAGGATATAACTTAAAATATGTTCGTAATATTACAGACATTGATGATAAAATTATCCATCGCGCTCGTGAAAAAAGAGAACATATTAAACTGTTTACGACTCATATAATCAAAGAAATGAATAATGATTTTTTGGCTCTGAATATTCTCCCACCCGATATCGAACCCCTTGCTACCAATCATATCAAAGATATCATTAAAATAATTAATGATCTTTTGCATCATAATTCTGCCTATCTCGCCGAGAATGGTGATATTTTTTTTGATGTTAATAGCTATCTTAATTATGGAGTTTTATCACGCCAAAATCTTAAAAATCTCCAAGAGACTACAAAGAATTGTCACATGAATTATAAGCGTAATACTATGGATTTTGTTTTATGGAAAAAAAAAATCAATAATTATGAACCCAGTTGGACTTCCCCTTGGGGAGAAGGGCGACCGGGATGGCATATTGAATGTTCGGCTATGAATAAAAAATATTTAGGAAAACATTTTGATATTCATGGTGGAGGACTAGATCTTATTTTTCCTCATCATGAAAACGAAATAGCGCAGTCATGCTGTATAGCTAAAAATCCGTATGTAAATTATTGGATCCATTCTGGAATGATGTTAATGGAATCAAAAAAAATGTCTAAATCATTAAATAATTATTTAACTATTCGCCAACTTCTAAAATATTACCATCCCGAAAGTATTCGATTTTTTCTGCTATCAAGTCATTATCGAAGAACCTTAAGTTATAGTGATCTTCGGATCCAGGAGGCACATAATGCTTTATCCCGTCTTTATACTGCTCTAAGTAGTACTGAGGAAGATTATTGGAACGAATCAGTAAAAATGCAGAAAATAGACTTATTTAGACAGAAATTTCTGAATGCTATGGATGATGATTTTAATACCCCTGCCGCATATTCAGTGTTGTTCGAACTCGCGCGAGAGATCAATATATATAAGAAAAAAAATCTTCCTTCCGTAGTGAAAATATTAGCTACTAATTTACGTTTTCTCGGTGGTATTTTGGGCATTTTACAACATAGCCCCCGGGAATTTTTACAAAGTCATTTATATTCGCATAAAAAACATGACCAATTCATCATAGAATCTTTGATTATGAGACGTAATGAAGCTCGTAAAAGAAAAAATTGGGAGCAAGCAGATCTGTGTCGTAAAAAATTAACAAACATGGGCATTATTTTAGAGGATAAACCTAGTGGAACTACATGGCGTCGCAATTAAATAATAACTCCTTATATTTTATCAAAATTACATCTAATGACTAAAATCTAAGTTGTTGAAAAAAAATTTAGAAAAAATAACACTATTTCATAGTGAGTATGCAAAAACCACTCAGTAGATATTCTCTGTTAGAGTAAAATATAAAAAAATAATTTTTGGGGAGGCTGATATCTCTCATCAACAGATTAAAAGTCATATTAGGAATTAATAACATTGATTAATAGTTTTAAATAAATGAATCGTAAAGTAGAACATAAAAATATATTTTTTAAGTCATTGGGGATAGTAAGTTTCATCACTTTTATTTCCCGTGTCTCCGGTTTTGCAAGAGATACTATAGTTGCACGAATTTTGGGAGCGGGGATCCAAACGGATGCATTCTTTGTCGCATTTAAATTACCTAATTTATTGCGACGAATTTTTGGAGAAGGAGCGTTTTCTCAAGCTTTTGTACCTATCTTGGCAGAATATAAAACTAAGAACAATCTACGAGCAGCTAAGTTATTAATTTCTAGCACTTCGGGATTGATGATTTTAATTTTAGCTATCCTGACTGTAGGAGGAATAGCATTTTCTCCATGGATAATTTTATTGACTGCTCCGGGATTTACTCATATGCCAACTAAATTTTTACTAACATCCTCCTTACTACGAGTAACATTTCCTTATATTTTTCTTATATCATTAACATCGTTAGCAGGATCTGTGCTGAATACTTGGAAAATTTTTGCTATTCCAGCTTTTGTTCCCACATTATTAAACCTGAGCATAATTATATTTTCTTTCTTTGCTATTAAATATTTTCATCCCCCTATCTTTGCTCTAGCTTGGGCGGTAATAGTGGGAGGTATACTACAATTAATTTTTCAATTGCCCTTTTTAAGAAAAATTGGGATGTTAGTTTTACCAAAAATTAATTTAAATGTGGGACTATTACGCGTTTTAAAGCTTATGCTTCCTGCTATTATTGGGGTATCAATTCACCAAATTTCTATGGTAATGACTACTGTGTATACTTCTTTTCTCATATCGGGATCTATCTCATGGCTTTATTATGCAGATCGTCTCATGGAATTTCCGTGTGGGATTTTAGGAGTGTCTTTGGTCACTATTTTATTACCATCACTTACTCATACTGCCACTAAGAAAAAATATGCAGAATATTCCTTTTTATTAGATCGCGCATTAAGAGTATGTCTTATATTTGCTATTCCTAGTGCAGTAGCTTTAGGAATCTTAGCCAGGCCATTAATAATACTGCTATTTCAGTATAAAAAATTTACTAGTTTTGATACGTTTATGACCGAACAAATATTATCATCATATGCACTAGGTTTAATAGGTTTAATTCTCGTAAAAATTTTAGCCGCCGCTTTTTATTCTCGACAAGATATTAAAACTCCAGTTCGAGTAGGTCTAATAACACTTTCTATAACTCAGGGATTAAATCTTTGCCTATATTTATATGTATATAGCATTAAAACAGTAGGTGTTATTTTATCTTTTTCCGCGGCTTTAAATGCCATTTTACTTTATTGGCAATTAAGAAAGAAAAATTTTTATATCCCTCAACCCGGGTGGCAACAATTTATCGGGCGGATAATGGTTGCCGTGATGGTAATGGCTGGATCCTTGAAAATCATGATGAAGATAATAAACCTAACCCATCCGGATGATACACTTAGTACTCTACCATGGGGTATAGTAAACATGCTTACCATGATTACTTTGGGTATTATTATGTACTTCGGAACTCTTTTTTTCTTAGGCATAAGATTACGAGATTTATCATCTCCCACATATTTTGATTAAAAATTAATTAATCTTAAGTTTTAAAGATCATAATAAAGATAGCTTGTAAAATTTAATCTTTACATAAAGATCATTTTAATGATAAAAAATATTTGTATTTTAAGAATCTTATCCTCTGTAGTTAACTTGACAGAAAGAATCAAAGAAATATGCGTGATCCTAGAGAATCCTCCTATTAGATGTAGATAACTTCTTTTTTTTGACTATTGTGGAGCATGAGAAAAATAAGCCCATATTCAACTCGATGAAACATCAGCCTCCGATTTATTAATTAATTTACAGTTATTATTTAATATTTGTATCGGCACGATAATATGCACTTCTCTTGTATTAGCTTTCAGCGCCACTTCTTCCAGAAACCCCACAATTGCTATCGATAGCGATTCTTGAAACCTTCCCCCACTAGGACATTTATACTGACCAAATTTTCTTATAGGATTAGCATTTAATCGCTGACGAGACATTTCTAGTAATCCGAGACGAGAAATATGACCTAATTGAATCCGTGCACGATCTTTGCTCACTGCTTCACGCAAACGATATTCTACCGCCCGCTGATGTCGAGTAGGTCTCATATCAATAAAATCTATTACTATTAACCCCCCTAGGTCTCGTATTCGTAATTGACGTGCAATCTCATCTGCAGCCTCTAAATTAGTATTCAATGCTGTTTCTTCAAAATCACTACCCCGAGTTGCTCGGGAAGAATTAATATCTATCGCTGTTAAGGCTTCGGCATAATCAATTACAATAGAGCCGCCAGAAGGCAAAAATACTTCTCGTTGAAACATAGACTCAATTTGAGATTCTATTTGATAAAGACTGAAGAGAGGAAGATCTCCTGAATAAAACTTAATTTTATCCCTAAAATCTGGTCTTCCCAAAGCGGTAATTTGATTTTTAGCAATTTCGACTATTTTAGGATTATCTATTAATATTTCACTAATATCTTTACGGAGATAATCACGAAATGCGCGAACTAGTACATTACTATTTTGATAAATTAGAAATGGTGCATTCTTTCTGGAGGATATATTTTGAATTTCTTCCCACTGTTTTAGTCTCGACACTAGATCCAACTGTAATATTTCTGATGATTTGCCTACCCCTGCAGTTCGTACTATTACACCCATTCCATTTGGAAATTCTAAAGAAGAAAGCATCTTCTTTAGTTCTATTCGAATATCTTTGTCAATACGGCGAGAAATTCCGCCCGCACGTGGATTATTAGGCATAAGTACTAAATAAGTACCCGCTAGACTTATAAAAGTAGTTAAAGCAGCACCTTTATTGCCCCGTTCTTCTTTATGAATTTGCACAACAATCTCCTGGCCTTCACCCAGCACATCTTTTATATTTAATTTTTTTTGGTTGTCTAAATCATAATTATCTGGAAAATATTCTCTAGCTACTTCTCTAAGAGGTAAAAAACCATTTTTTTCCATGCCATAATTAACAAATGCTGCTTGTAAACTTGGTTCTATACGAGTAATTTTTCCTTTATATATATTATATTTCTTCTGTTCGTAACTAGGATTTTCTATTTCAAAATCATACAATCGTTGGCCATCAACAATGGCAACTCGCCATTCTTCTTGTCGAGTTGCGTTGATTAACATTTTTTTCATTTTAATTACTCATTCCCTTATAAATATCTTAACTAAAACTGGGTTATAAAATTATCTTCTGCTGTTTATTTCATTTCTCTATAAGATAGGGTATAATTTTAATTATTATGCTTTTTAGGGGATTGAAATCGCAGTCGGACCTTCCTATCCATCCAGGAAGGATAAAATGTTTTTTTTTCAAAAAAAATAATGGTATTAGCTATTAATATTAGATTTTTTCATCTACATATCATTTTGAATTTTTTTAATAGAACAACAATACTTACATTATACTATTTTAATTTTTATAATCCATGAATAGGAAACTGCGCAGATTTGACAGTCAATGGAATCAAATTGTTATTAATGCGGAAGATAGGGGGAGACGATTAGATAATTTTTTGCGATCAACATTAAAACATCTATCTAAAAATTTCTTTTATAAGCTGATCCGAAAGGGATCCATCAGAGTTAATAAAACATGGGTTCCACCTTCCTATAGATTAAAAACATGTGATCTGGTATCTATACCATTATTAAATAGTCTTAAAAACGAACCAGATAAATATTATCCTCTAAAAACAATAGAGCTTATATCTAAGAAAATTTTGTATGACGATGATTATATTTTAGCAATTAATAAACCTTCGGGGATAGCAGTACATGGAGGAAGTGGTTTGAGTTACGGACTTATTGAAATATTACGTCTCTGGAAGAAACATATTCCTTTCTTAGAATTAGTTCATCGTCTTGATCGTGAAACATCAGGTATATTACTAGTAGCTAAAAAAAAATCAGTGCTCCGTGGCTTACATGAACAATTTCGGTTACAAATGATAAAAAAAAAATATTTGACTTTGGTAGATGGTCTCTGGCCTTCACATTTAAAAACCATCGCTGTACCCTTGCAAAGATACGGGATGATAACGGGCAGCCGCTTAGTGCGTATTAATCCCGAAGGAAAATTTTCTAAGACTATTTTTAAGATAGAAGAACGTTTCTCTCAAGCTACTTTACTTAAAGTTATGCCGATTACAGGTCGAACACATCAAATACGAGTCCACACTCAATACGTTGGTCATCCCATTGCTTTGGATAAGCTTTATGGAAATAAAAAATTTAATAATCAACTGATTGAAATTGGATTAAATCGACTTTTTTTACATGCTTCATCAATTATTTTTATTCATCCTCATACTCATCAAGAGATCTGCATAACTGCTCCATTACATGAGGAGTTATCAAAATGTTTATCATTTTTACGTTCTGAAAAATAAGCATTAATAAATATGTCATTTGACTTTTAAAAAATATTTCTATAATAGGATGCGGATAGGAAAAATAATTAATCACTGGAGAAATTAATGGCAGTTCCTAAGAAAAAAATATCTCGATCTAAACGAGGCATGCGTCGTTCTCAGAAAAAAATTACTCTTCCTCAATTGTCAATCGAAAAACAATCCGGAGAACTTCATCTATGTCACCATATAACTTCTGAAGGTTACTATCGGGGGCGCAAAGTAAAGTAGTAAAAGTAAAATAAATAATATTGCCAACTTTTAGCTCCCCTAATTCCTCTCTTAGAGAACAATTAGGGGGTAATTAAATTTTGGTTCAAAAAATTTTTCTTCAGTACCAGTAATACCCTAAACGCAGGGAACTTATATGTATACTAAAATTATTGGTACCGGTAGCTATTTTCCGAAAAAGGTTCTTACCAATGCTGAGTTAGAAAAAAATTTTGCAATGAGTTCTGAATGGATAGTAACGAGAACTGGAATTCGGGAACGGCATATAGCCGGGATAGAGGAATCAGTGGCATCTATGGGAACTAAAGCAGCCGAACAAGCTTTAGTTATGGCCGGAATTAATAAAAATGCTGTGGGACTTATTTTAGTTGCTACTACCACCTCTAGTCATGCTTTTCCTAGTTCTGCTTGTATGATACAAAATTTGCTAGGTATCCATGAAGATGAAGTCGCTGCTTTTGATATAGCAGCCGCTTGTACAGGATTTATTTATGCTCTAAGTATAGCGGATCAATATATCAAAACTGGTTATATAAAATATGCTCTTGTTATTGGGGCAGATATAATCGCTCGAACATTAAATCCTCACGACCGTAGGAGTTTAATCCTATTTGGTGATGGTGCAGGGGCCGTAGTTCTAGGTTCCAGTCCCCACGCAGGAATTTTATCTACCCATCTACATTCTGATGGAAGATATGGAAAATTTCTTAATTTACCATTTCCAAATCGGATTAACACGGCTAGCAGTTATCTGACTATGTCGGGAAATATAGTATTTAAAATGGCTGTTAAAAAATTAACTTCTCTAATCGAAAAAACATTAAAAATAAATAACCTCAATAGCGACTCTCTAGATTGGCTTATTCCCCACCAAGCTAATTTACGTATTATTACTGCTACTACTAAAAAATTAGGATTAAGAATAGAGAAAGTTATTCTGACTCTTGAACGGCATGGAAATACTTCTGCTGCATCAGTGCCATCATCCTTAGATCAAGCCGTGCGTGATGGTCGTGTCCAACGAGGGCATCTTATCCTACTAGAAGCATTTGGGGGAGGATTCACATGGGGATCCGCTTTACTTCATTTTTAAAACTCAAGTAATTCGGGAGTTGGATTAAGATAATGACTCCCTTTGCTATGATGTTTCCAGGACAAGGTTCTCAGAAAAGAGGTATGTTAGCGGAGATTAGTCAAAATTATTCTCTAATAAAGCAAACTTTTGATCAGGCATCCAATGCTCTTGGATATGATCTGTGGCATATAGTGCAACATGGACCAGCCAAAGATTTGAATAATACTATTCATACTCAACCTATATTATTAACTAGTTCAGTAGCACTATTTCGTCTCTGGCAAGAACAAGGCAAAGATAATCCTACTATATTAGTAGGACAGAGTTTAGGAGAATATTCTGCATTAGTTTGTGCTGATACCCTCTCATTAGAGGAGGCTGTTTGTCTGGTAAAGAAAAGGGGACAACTCATGCAAAAAGCTCTCTTAAATAAGAAAGTAGGAATGCTAATAGTAATGGGTTTAAATAAAGATATGATTTTAAGAATTTGCCAAAATTCTGCCCAAGAAGATAATTCAATAGTACAACCGATAATTTTTAATTCTCAAAGAGAAGTAGTAATAGCTGGAAATCAAAGTGCTCTTCTCCGGGTAGAAAAAAATTGTAAAATTTCCGGAGCAGTGGTAGTGTCATTACCTAGTATTCCCTCTCATTGTGAACTTATGAAACCAATCGCTAATGAATTTTCTTCTGCTTTAGATAAAGTGACTCTTAAAACTCCACGATTACCAGTGTTAAATAACGTAGATGTAAGGTGTGAAAGTGATCCATGCAAAATTCGCAGTTCTCTGATCCGGCAATTATACATGCCCGTGCGCTGGATGGAATGTATTGAATTTATTATGAAACAAGGAATAGTGATCTTTATAGAGGTAGGACCCGGAAATGTTTTAAGTAGTATTATAAAAAGAAACAGTCCTCATTTGACACCGATAAATATCGATAATTTATTTTTTTTTAAAAAAAAGTTATAAATTTGAAAAAAAATACTTGCATGAGTTTAAAAGGAAAAATTGCTTTAGTAACGGGAGCAAATAGAGGAATTGGACGTGCAATTGCAGACAAACTGGCAGCACAAGGTGCTCAAGTGGCAGGTACAGCTACTCAGTTAGCTGGAGCTAAAGCCATTAGTACTAATTTAATTAGTAGTGGGGGAAAAGGTTATGTATTGGAACTTACCAATCCAAATTCCATTCAAAATCTTTTGGTCCAAATTCGCATAGATCTGGGAGATATAGATATATTAATTAATAATGCAGGAATTACCTGTAATTCTCTTATTATACATATGCAAGAACCCGAATGGCAACGAGTAATAACTACCAATTTATCTTCAATTTTTCGGTTATCTAAAGCCGTCATACGATCTATGATAAAAAAAAAGTTTGGCAGAATTATTAATATCGGTTCTATTATTGGAGAAACGGGTCAGGTAGGTCAGACTTGTTACGCAGCTACAAAGGCAGGGATAAGTGGATTTACCAAATCTCTAGCACAGGAAGTATCATCCAGAGGCATAACAGTAAATGTGGTAGCTCCAGGATTTATTGAAACTGATATGACGTCAAACTTAAAAGAAGAGAGAAGAGCAAAAATTTTACAACAAATTCCAGTAGGTCGTTTTGGAAGTACCCAGGAGATTGCTAATGCGGTAGCTTTTTTAGTATCAGAAGATGCAGCATATATAACAGGTGAAACCTTACATATCAATGGAGGAATGTATATGGCATAATGAATGATCCTTTGATGAAAGGTAGTATCTTTATTACTAAAATAAAGGACTAAGAATAATTAGTGAATTATTATCTCTCTCTATTCTAGAGAACAATTTTTATAGGAAAATAGTATGAATACTATCGAAGAACGAATTAAAAAAGTCGTGAGTAAACAACTGAAGATAAAACAGGAACAAATTCTTAATACCCACTCTTTTGTTAAAGATCTGAGAGCAGACTCTCTTGATATCGTTGAGCTATTTATGGCGCTAGAAGAAGAATTTAATATCGAAATTCCAGATGAAGAAGCAGAGAAAATTATCACTGTACAAGCAGCTATAAATTATGTTAAAACTATTATTAGTTAATCTCCCTTCAAAATCAATCTTATGGTTAATCCTATTCCAATATCTATAAAGAGAGATAAATGATCATGAATCTAATATTTGTCTAAGTATCCCACATAAAAAGGATTATAATTAATTATTATATCTAATAAAATATTCTCTGAATATATTCGACAAAGAAGATTATTGATTACACAATGTGAAGAGATTTGTGTTTATAAGAAAAATAAAATGAGTTAATCATCGGATAAAAAATTAAGAATAATAAATAAAATGAAATTTTTTTAACATCATTATATATAATAATATGAAAAATGGTTTTATTGTTCTAGAAGGATTAGAAGGATCAGGTAAAACGACGGCGTGTAATATTGTAGTAAAATTTTTAAAAGACAAAGATATTAACAATATCATTGTTACTCATGATCCAGGAGGAACACCTCTAGCTAATAAGTTAGCTTCTTTTATTAAAAAAGGTATTCCTGGGGAAATCATTACTGATAAAGCAGAACTTCTAATGTTTTATACCGCGCGGATTCAATTGCTAGAAAGGATCATTAAACCTGCTCTAGATAGAGGCTCATGGGTAGTTGGGGATCGATATGAACTTTCTAGTTGGGCATACCAAGGAGCAGGTAGAGGTATTAATCGAAACTTATTAAAAGTATTGCATCAAAACATATTAGAAAATTTTTTACCAAATTTAACTTTGTATTTAGATGTAACTCCCGAAGTAGGATTACATCGCGTTCTCAAACGAGGAAGATTAGATCGAATGGAGCAACAATCTATCCAATTTTTTACTAAGGTTCGGAATTTTTATTTATGTCAAGCAAAACGAGATAGAAATATTAGAGTCATTGATGCTCATCGACCACTCTCTGCAGTAGCTTCTAGTTTACGTAATATGTTGGAAATATGGTGGAAAGAAGAACCAGACTAATAAATACTAATTGGTATTCATGGTTAAATTTTCCTTATAGGCAGCTTCTTAAGCAATACTATATGAAAAGAGCATATCCGGCTATATTATTCCATGGTCCACAAGGATTAGGAATCAAGAGCCTCATATGGAAAATTAGTAGCTGGTTAATGTGTGCCTTTTCTAAAGAACTCCAAAGTTGTGGAATTTGTCATAGCTGTAACCTTATGAAGGTTGGGAGTCATCCAGATTTTGTAACCATAGAATCATCTCCGAGTATAGGGATAGATATAATCCGGAACCTTTATGATAAGATTTTCCAACGTTCTCAGTTAGGACGATCTAAAGTAATTTGGATCGCAGAAGCCGATCAATTAACGGAATCTGCTAGTAATGCTCTTCTCAAAACACTGGAAGAACCTCCCGCCAACACTTATTTTTTTTTATATAGTTCTGATCCATCCAACCTGTCAGCAATATTACGAAGTCGTTGTCAATATTGGAAAATTATTCCTCCCATTGAATATGAGGGAATGCACTGGATACAACTTAAGTTGAATAGCCACAGATATCATCTTACCGAAGCTAATATTATAGCAGCATTGAGAATGGCTTCAGGTGCTCCATTAGCAGCCGCCGATTTATTATCTTCCATGTATTGGACCTATCGGAAAAAAATATATGAAATAATTAGGGATGTTTTAAATGACAAACAAGATATTCTTAAAATATTACCGCTTCTTAATAACGAAAATGTTAATAAGCAAATTGAAGGATTCTGTACCTTATTTCTGGATGCAATAAAATTGCAATATGATAGTAATGTTTTTATCATCAATTATGATTTTAAAAATTTAGTCCATCAATTATCAATTTGCTCAGTGGAGATACTTTACGAAAGTTTTCGCAACTGGTTAATTCTTAGACATTTTTTCACACAGGTAATATCCGTTAATCGTCAATTATTATTGACAGAGCAATTACTCAAGTGGAAACAGTTAATAAATCATTCTAACAAGAGAGATAGAAAAATATGTTTTTAGTAGATTCTCATTGTCATCTAAATAAATTAAATTATAACACTCTCCATAAAGATGTCGATGAAGTTTTGAAAAATGCTCTAGTACGAGATGTAAAATATTTTTTGAGTGTAGCCACCAGCTTATCAGACTATCTAGAGATAGTAAAATTAGTAGGTCAGAATCCACGCGTAGCTTACTCTTGCGGCTTACACCCGTTAAATCTGGAGACAGCGGAGGAAAAAAATAACGTATCTCATTTACTACGCTCCCTAGTTACTGAAAATCATCAAATAGTAGCATTAGGAGAAACGGGATTAGACTATTATTATAGTCCAGTAAATAAAATAAAACAGCAACAGATATTCCGAGAACATATACAAATTGCTTGCAACCTAGGTAAACCATTAATAGTTCATACTCGAAATGCTAAGAACGATACGATAGCTATCTTACAAGAAGAAAAGGCGGAACTATGCAGAGGCGTAATACATTGTTTTACCGAAGATCTGGTAATGGCAAAAAAAATGATAGATATTGGATTTTATCTTTCCTTTTCGGGAATTATTACTTTTAGTCATGCTCAATATTTACGTGAAATAGTACGTTATATACCTTTAGATCATATTCTGATAGAAAGTGATTGTCCTTATTTATCTCCGGTTCCATACCGTGGAAAAGAAAATCAGCCTGCATGGGTTCACGAAATCGCTAAATGCGTTGCCCAAATAAAGAATATATCTTTAGCAGAACTAGCTGAAGCCACTACTGATAATTTTAAAATTTTATTTGGTCTTCCTCTTATAGACTGAAACCGATGCAGTGAACAAAATTCACTCCAGAGAAATCTCTGGAGTATATTCCAACGTCGTTTTGTTCAATATGTCCCATTTTATTGGCTACGAGAAATGAATTTAAAAATATTTCGACTAGGTGTTACTCTTTAACATGGGTAAAGAACTAGAATAGTTATTAGTAATTAACCCAGAAAAACACCCAAAATGTAAATCTATTTTATTTTTCTTACGAGTTGATCTACTAGCTGAGAATTATATCAAAGATTATATTTTTAAGTTGGTATTTAACTTATTCTGGTAAGGATAGTTTTTCAATAAAAGCATGCATAACTTTCATATCCACATGTCTTGTCTTACTCGCATGAAATTTTTAAGAATTTCAGAAGCCTTTTTATTCCCTTCGCATAATAGTTTGGAGTGGTTGGACCAAAATTGACCAATTTTTTTTTAATTGACCAAGTGGTCGTTCCATTCTAAACACTACATTGACCAATTCTTTAGCTCCGGTAAGAGAAGATGCACGCGGTCCATGGGTTATCGAAAGCATAGAAATAGAACGATATTTAATATTTACTAGCTAGTTTTTTTATAACTGTAATGATTTTTGGTCCACATCGATAAAATAACTTGACTTCTGACTAATTAGAACATAAGAGCATAACATAAGTTATTTATCTCTTCGGAAGTACAGGCAAAATGAACAAATGCTCACACTAAAGTGAGGGTCAAAATTTTAGATATTTTTCTTGAAAAACAAATTATCCGACCTTTACATCATGATTAGTAGTTCGTTCTCTTTTTTAATGGTCTCTGCAGCGGATTCACAAAAATAGAACTTAACTAAAAATTAGTCTAGGCGTCAAATTCGGGTAATTCCTTTATTTCTGCTCAAATAGTGATTTGTAACCATCTAATTTAAATTTATACTCTTAACTTTAAGAGATTATATTCCGTCAATATAGAACGTAAAATATTTACTTTTGTCTGCATAACATCAATATAGAGGAGAAATAGCCGTAAGAACTGATAATATCATTATTCTAAATCCTATGATTATCACCATAGATATTACTTTGTTGTTACTGGCAAACGTTGCTTAATTATACCTCCTCCTAAACAAATATCACCAGTATAAAAGACGGCCGCCTGTCCTGGGGTTATAGCATTTATAGGATGATTAAATCTCACGTTAATACTTTTTTTATCCTGACTGTAAATAAGAGTACATGGAACATCTGGTTGTCGATATCGAATTTTAACAGTACAACGAATAATTTTATTTAATTGAGTTTTATTAACAAAATGAACATCTTCACAAATCATTCCTTTAGACATTAATTGTGAATTAAAACGCCCTTGAGCAACGATTAATATATTACGTTTTACATCTTTTTCTACCACATACCAAGGATCTTGACTATTCGTTTTTTTTATTCCTCCAATCCCTAATCCTTTACGTTGTCCTATAGTATAAAACATAATTCCTTTATGATGCCCTACTTTTGTACCATCCGTAGTAAAAATTTCTCCCTCCTGTGCAGGTAAATAACGACTCAGGAACTCTACAAATTTTTTTTTTCCTATAAAACAAATACCAGTAGAATCTTTTTTATTAGCGGTGACTAAACTATTTTGTAGGGCAATTTTTCGAACGGTAGTTTTAGTTAATTCCCCTAGGGGAAAAATAGTATACCTCAACTTTTGAGCAGTTAAAGGATAGAGAAAATAACTTTGATCTTTATTGGAATCTACCCCTCGTAATATATATTTATGACCGTTAACTTCTCCCTGTCGGACATAGTGTCCTGTTGCAATTAGATCTGCTCCCAGGTCTTCAAGAGCAAAAGTCATAAACGTGTTAAATTTTATTTCTTTATTACAGAGAATATCGGGATTAGGAGTGCGTCCCGCTTTATATTCTGCTAAAAAGTGCTGAAAAACATTTTCCCAATATTCAGCAGAGAAATTTATTTTATGTAAACTAATTCCTAGTTTATCACATACTGATTGAGCATCGGCTAAATCTTGGGCGGCGTGGCAATAGTATTCTTTATCATCTTCTTCCCAGTTTTTCATAAATAATCCTTCCACCTGATATTGCTGTTGTTTCAACAGCACGGCCACTACTGAAGAGTCCACACCTCCAGACATTCCAATTATTACTTTCTTCTTTTTAAGAATCATTAATATTATTATAACCTTAAATACATACAAGTTTGTGAGATGGAAGAGTTTACTATTTATTGGATTCCTAATTCCAGTCGTAAATAAAAATTTTTAAATAAAAGATTATTTTTAATAAAAATTGAAAAAGCTCTCCTATAATTAAAGAATTGATGAGTAATAAGAATCCTGTTAGATAGAACAGTAACTGATATCCTATCATATTTGTAGGGTGGGTGTAAAAATAAAATTATAGGAGATAGTAATAATGGATCTGTTGTTATGGATTTTTTTTGGATTAATGACTGGTATAGTAGCAAAATGGTTAATACCAGGAAAAGACGGGGGAGGAATTATAATCACTATCCTGTTAGGTATTGCCGGTGCTGTAGTAGGAGGGTGGGTTAGCACTTTAGTAGGATTGAGAAGAGTCAACGGATTTAATTTTGGTAGTTTTCTGATAGCCATAGTAGGTTCTATTATAATTTTGTTAATATACCGAACTATAAAAAAATAACATAAAAAATATTTATTATCCGAGAGGCCTTTTTGTCGGAGGCCTTCTATATTAGTTGAATTATTATAGTACGACTCTCTTGATAAATTCTCAAGAGAATAAAAAATGAATTATATCTCCATCTTGAACTACATATTTTTTTCCTTCTAGCCGGATTTTTCCCGCTAATTTTGCCCCTTGTTCTCCTTGATATCTAATAAAATTCTCCCAATTAATGATTTTAGCCCGAATAAACCTGTTATAAAAATCAGTATGAATTTTTCTAGCTACTTGATAAGCAGTAGCACCGGAATTAACGCTTCCCGCCCTAACTTCTTTTGAAGAAATAGTAAAATAAGTTTTCAAATCTAGAAGATTATATCCGGCTGTGATTACATTATTTAATTCTGATTGTGAAAAGTTTAATTTTCCTAATTTTTCGCTGTTTTTTTTGTGAGATATAGCTGGTTCGAAATTTTCTACAGCACATATTGTTACGGCCGTAGTTCTTTCTTTTTCAGCTATCTTATATACCTCTTGTACATAAGCATTATTCTCTAAGTATCCTTCATTCACATTAGCTACGTAAATAACCGGTTTTAAGGTGAGAAAGTTAAACTTCTGTAGAACAGATTTTTCCTGTTCTGAAATTCTTACCATCCTTAGTGCTTCACCCTCTTCCAGAAAGTGAGCAATTTTTTTTAATACTTTAATTACCAACTTATTATGCATACTTTTGTTATGAATTTTATGTTGTCTTTCTATTGCAGATTCACAGATATCCAGATCTGCCAAAGCAAGTTCAGTATTAATAAGATCAATATCTTCTTGCGGATTAACTTTGCCTCGTACGTGGATAATATTTTCATTATTAAAACAACGCACTACATGTAGTAGAGCTGTAGTTTCACGAATATGATGAAGAAATTTATTTCCTAACCCTTTTCCTTGCGAAGAACCCTTAACTAGACCGGCAATATCTATAAATGTCATTATTGCAGGAGTAATATATTGAGGATTAATTAATTTTTCCAGTATATTCAAACGATGATCTGGAACTGACACTATGCCAAAATGAGGCTTAATAGTACAAAAAGGATAGTTTGAAATTTTAATACAAGATTTAGTAAGAGACTTAAATAAGGTAGATTTTCCTACATTAGGTAATCCTATTAACCCACATTTTAAAATCATTATTGGATTTATTTCCTTTTATTTAATTTCACCCATTTTTCCACAACCATAATTTCTATTAATAAACATAATTACTAGCATTAAAGGTGTGCAGTCTAGTCATAGCTTTCATGAGTCCGTCTTGAAAAAAGACGATAGTACAGTATATTGCTTCTTCAATAGTACTTGTTATTAGTTTCATTTCCAAATCTGAAGGAGTATCTAGAACATAGTTAGTAATCTTGTTCCTATCTGAAGGATAACCAATGCCAATACGTAAACGTTTAAAATTCCTAAAGTAACTTATAATATTTTTTAGTCCATTATGTCCGCTGGATCCTCCACCTATTTTGAACTTGGCTCTTCCGGGCGGTAAATTTAAATCATCATGTACCACGAGTATTTGTTCGGGTATTAGTCGATATAATTTTGCTATAGCATCTATTGATTTTCCACTTTTATTCATAAAAGTATCAGGTACTAGCAACCATATATGATAACCTAATATTACTAATTCTGTAGTATAACCAAAAATATCACTATTTTTTCTCCAAACCTTTTGATAATGATTTGCTAATCGTCTTACAAACCAAGAGCCAACATTATGTCGTGTAGAAGCATATTTATCCCCCGGATTAGCTAATCCCACTATGAGTTTTATATTATAACTATTTAATTTTTTCACCATTGAATTCATTTAATATTCAAACATAGCAGAGAGAGATTCTTCATTACTGATGCGACGAATAGCTTCTGCTAACATACCTGCTAAAGTTATAGTGCGTATATTGGACATTTTTTTTATAGAAGTCGTTAAAGGTATAGTATCGCATACTACCACTTCATCAATATCTGAATCTTGTAAATTCTCTCCTGCATTGCCCGAAAATATAGGATGTGTAGCATAAGCAAATACTCGATTTGCTCCTCTTGCTTTCAATGCTGCCGCGGCCTTGCACAAAGTACTAGCGGTATCTATCATGTCATCTACTACAACACAATCTCGATTTGACACCTCTCCAATGATATGCATGACTTCTGAAGCATTTGCGGATGGGCGTCGTTTATCAATTATAGCCATCTCAGTATCATTGAATTTAGCTATGGCACGAGCACGTACTACTCCTCCAATGTCTGGAGATACTACTATAGGTGTGTCTAATCCAATTTGTTGCATATCTTCAATGATTATCCGACTTCCAAATACATTATCTACGGGAATATCAAAAAAACCTTGAATTTGCTCTGCATGTAGATCTACGGTAAGGATGCGATCCACACCCACACAGGAGAGAAAATCTGCTATTATTTTGGCGGTAATAGGAACTCTTGCTGATCGCACGCGTCGATCTTGACGCGCATAACCAAAATATGGAATTACTGCAGTAATACGTCCCGCAGAAGCGCGTCGTAATGCGTCTATTACTACTACTAACTCCATGAAATTGTCATTAGTAGGATAACAGGTAGACTGAATAATAAAAATATCATCTCCCCGTACATTTTCATTAATTTGAACACTAACTTCACCATCACTAAAACGTCCTACGGTCACATCACCTAATTTTGTATATAGACGCTCGGCAATGTGTTGTGCTAGTTCAGGGATAGAATTTCCGGCAAATATTTTCATACACTGCACCAATTTTATTGGAAAATTTTATGTTGGTTAGACAGATTCGCCCATAAGAGATTATTAATCTTCTGTTGAAGAAAACATGTTTTTCTTTCTATGCATTTAGAAGTACAAACATTTATGTAATGGAGAAATATTTAATCCTTTTGACACAAACCCCTGGATTCCGGGAGGAGCTTGGTTCAAAACTTGAGATGCGCTTAATTCACTATCAAATTCTCCAAATATACAACTCCCAGTTCCTGTTAGGCGAGGATGAGTATATTTTATCAACCAAGAAAATATTTTTTCCACCTCTGGAAAACGTTTTCGCACTATTAACTCACAGTCATTAGTGAATGGTTTGGTATGTAATAAATCTTTTAAACCCCGATAAGTAGTGTTTCTTTTTAGTTCAGGATCTCCAAAGACTTGTGCAGTAGAAATTATTACTCCGGGATCTATAATAACATACCATTTTTCAGGGATTTGAACTTTATGTAATTGAGTCCCTAACCCTTCCGCAAAAGCTGCATATCCTTGAATAAAAAGAGGCACATCTATTCCTATTTGGCATCCTAATATAGTGAGATCATTAATACTGAATTTAGTTTTCCATAAATAATTAAGTGCTAAGAGAGTAGTGGCAGCATCTGATGAACCCCCACCCAATCCTCCGCCAATAGGTAAGTTTTTCACTAGTTCTATTTCTGCACCTGCATTAAGAGGTAATAAACGCCGCTTCTGTTTGGCTTGCTGACGTAACAAATTAGCTGCTTTGATTATTAAATTATTTTCTATTTTGATATGATCTATATATTTAGTGGACACATCTATGTTGCCGCTATTATTGATTCTAATTAAGAGGAGATCTCCATAATCGAGAAATTGATACAACGTTTGCAAATAGTGATATCCGTTGGGATAACGACCATTAATATATAAAAAAAGATTTAATTTTGCGGGTGCCGGCCAACAAGTTATTGGATTCATAAAGAATAACTTAAATAAGTAATATTAGTTATCTTGAAAAGATAACAGACATTACCATAATAGTAAAATTATATAAATTACTTGTTATTTTATCAGTCCTGTACTTTCTAAAAGTGTGGGAGGATAAAAATTATACAATAAGTAACTCTACTACCTAATAGTAGGTACTATTTGTAACAAAGAATCAAGTAATTTAATTTACAAACAAACTTAAAAGTTTTAAGGACTATATGTTTTGCAGTATGAATACTTTTATAATTAATAAATTAGAATTATTGCAAAAACGTTATAAAAAAGTAGAAACATTACTTCTTACAGCAGGAAAGACTGCCGATTACGAACGTATTCAGACCTTATCACGCGAATATCATCACCTCACAGAACTGAATCAAATGTTTAATAAATGGAAGAAAATGCAGGAAAATATTAATAATCTCGAGTTATTACTTGTTGATAAAGAGATGCGAGAACTAGCCTGTGAGGAACTGAATAAAATGAAATATCATAATAACCTCTTGGAAAAAAAGATAGAATTGTTACTTCTTCCTAAAGATGCTAATGATGAACGTAGCTGTTATATTGAATTACGATCAGCTACGGGGGGAAATGAAGCAGCCCTTTTTGCGGGGGATTTATTTCGGATGTATACAAGATATGTCGAATTTAAATCATGGAAGATAGAAATTCTGAATTCTAGTTGCGGTGAAAACGGAGGATACAAGTATATTTTTGCTAAAATCCATGGAAAGGACGCCTATGGACGTTTAAAATTTGAGTCGGGGGGTCATCGAGTACAGAGAATTCCGGCAACAGAATCACAGGGACGAATTCATACTTCTTCTTGTACTGTTGCTGTTATGCCCGAAATTCCTAAATCTGAATTAATTTCACTTCAACCTAAGGATTTGAAAATAGATACTTTTCGATCATCGGGAGCGGGGGGACAGCATGTGAATACTACTGATTCCGCCATTAGGATTACTCATTTACCTACGGGTATTGTAGTAGAATGCCAAGATGAACGATCGCAACATAAGAATAAATCTAAAGCATTATGGGTATTAAATACCCGTATTCAGGCAGCAGAAATGGCAAAACGTCATAAAGAAGAAACTGATGAACGTCGAAACTTAGTAGGTAGTGGAGAACGTTCAGATCGTAATCGTACTTACAATTTTCCACAAGGACGGGTGACGGACCATAGGATTAATCTATCCCTTTATTGCTTAGAAAATATTATGGCTGGTAACTTAGATCTTCTCATAGAACCCATAATCAAAAATGATCATTTAAACCGGCTCGATAATTTAAAGAATAATATTTAATGGATATCAATATTTGGTTACAGGTTGCTCAGCTGACGCTAGTTCACAGTAACGCTTCTAAGCGAGATGCTGAAATATTACTTGAATTTGTTATGGAAAAACCAAAAAGTTGGTTAAAAACATTTGATGATGCTCCTATAAGGAGTAAGGAACTAAAAAAACTAAATTTATTTTTAAATAAAAGGGTTCAGGGTTATCCCATAGCATATCTTATTGAAGAATGGGAATTTTGGTCACTCCCTCTCAGAATTACTCCCATAACCTTCATTCCTCGTGCGGATACTGAAACATTAGTATCTCAAGCACTTTTACATATTACTAATGCGAGCATGCGAATTTTAGACTTAGGTACTGGCTCAGGAGCAATTGCGTTGGCTCTTGCTTGGGAGCGTTCTGAGTGTTATATATTAGGAGTGGATTATAATAAATATTGTGTATCATTGGCACAATATAATGCTTGGAAGCTAGGAATAAAGAATGCTGCGTTTATCTATAGTAATTGGTTTTCCACCCTATCTGGAAAAAGATTTCATATAATTGTAAGTAATCCACCATATATTGATAGAACAGATATGCATTTAAAATGTGGAGACTTACGATTTGAACCCACTCAATCTTTGATCGCTAAAAATAAAGGACTGGGGGATCTAAAAAGCATTATTTATCAGTCTTCTAATTATTTAGAAGATGAAGGATGGTTATTAGTTGAACATGGTTTTCAACAAGGAGAACAGGTTCGAAAATTTATGATTATAAATAATTTTAAACATGTTCGCACTTATTTTGATTTTTATAACCATGAACGAGTAACGTCGGGACAAAAATTAAATAGTTGAAATTTTCCTATAATTAAAGAATGATAGACGATCCAAATGTCATTTGGATAATAATGTAAAAATCTCAAACTTAATTAGTGAGGATCAAGAATTCAAAAATATTGTCAATCGGTTATGCTTCTTATTGCATGTTAATTTCAAGACTTGACTTCTAATGTTATGGAGGATCATTTAAGGTATTAGTTAAAGCTGCACTTGAATATCAACAGAATATGTGAAAAATGTTAGAGCAATCGCGACCTAATATTTGACTTCGTTGTATAGTGAGTTTAGTGAGGAAAGTAAGGGAAAAATAATGTGTAAAATTGATAAACTTATTAGTCGAGAAATTTTAGATTCTCGGGGTTTTCCTACGATTGAAACAGAAGTGCATTTATCGGAAGGATCTGTAGGAATAGCATCCGTTCCTTCTGGCGCTTCTAGAGGATATCGGGAAGCTTTAGAATTACGTGATCAAGATGATACTCGTTTTTTGGGAAGAGGAGTTCTAAAGGCGGTAGATATTGTCAATACACATCTAGCAAAAGCTTTGAAAGGTAAAAATGCTATAGAACAGAAAGAGATTGATGAAATTATGATAAATATGGATGGGACTATCAATAAGTCCACGCTGGGAGCTAATAGCATTTTATCCGTATCATTAGCTACTGCAAAAGCTGCGACTTCTTGTAAAGGAGTACCTTTATATGAACATATTGCTGAACTTTATGGACAGGCTCATAACTCTCTCATTCCGATCCCGCTGATTAATATTATTAACGGAGGTACACATGCACATAATAATATTGATATTCAAGAATTTATGATTATTCCGGTAGGGGCTAACAACATAAAGGAAGCTCTTCGGATAGGAGCGGAAGTATTTCATAACCTAGGCAAAATTCTTATTATCAACGGAATGAGTACTGCTCTTGGAGATGAAGGCGGTTATGCCCCTAATCTTCAATCTAATATATCTGCTTTTGACTATATTAAAGAAGCAGTAGAATGCTCTGGTTATCGATTAGGTCAAGATATTACTTTTGCTATCGATTGCGCTGCTAATGAACTTTTCGATGATATTACAGGAAAATATATTCTCGGTGCTGATAATTTAAGCCTAACTTCCCAAGCAATGACACATTACTTAGAAAATTTGACTCAACACTATCCTCTAGTTTCTATTGAAGATGGTTTAAAAGAGAACGATTTGTCAGGATTTGCTTACCAAACTAAAGTATTAGGTAATAGTTGCCAAGTAGTAGGTGACGATCTTTTTGTAACGAATTCTAAAATCCTTCAACAAGGAATTGAAAAAAAACTAGCCAATTCTATTATTATAAAATACAACCAAATTGGTACATTATCTGAAACACTATCTACCATAAAAATGGCACAGCAGGCTAATTATTCAGTCATTATTTCCCATAGATCTGGAGAGACCGAAGATACCACTATTGCAGATTTAGCAGTAGGTACATCCTCCGGGCAAATTAAAACTGGGTCTATGAGTCGATCTGAACGAATAGCTAAGTATAATCAACTAATACGTATTGAAGAAACACTAGGACAGGATGCGAAGTTTAGTAAAATTACAAAATTACAACGATCATAAAATTATTGATTTTTTTTCTCATTTTGTTAGGATAATTATCCTATCTAAAAAAAACAGTGATTATTCATATAATTTTGATTATGCCATCCTAAAAAATAGATATTAATATCTAATGGATAATAATATTACCAAAAATATTACGGCTATTATTCCCGCCGCCGGCTTAGGACGTAGAATGCAATCTTCTTGTCCCAAACAATATCTAACTATTGGAAGTAAAACTATTCTTGAACATGCTATTAGTGTATTATTGGAACATCCAGCAATTCAACACATTATCATTGTGATAAATTCTGAAGATCGCTGGTTTGAGTTACTTCCGCTCGTAAATAATATTCGTATTACTACTACCCTGGGTAAAATGACACGCTCTCAGTCCGTTATGGCAGGATTACAAGCTCTCGAGCATACTAATACTGACTGGGTTCTTATCCATGATGCCGTTCGTCCATGTCTACATCGTCACGATGTAGATCAGTTACTAAAGATTACTACTCATCCCCAGGGGGAATATTGTTCTCAGGTAGGAGGCATTCTTGTGAATCCTGTATGCGATACCATAAAATGCAGCATAGAGGAACAATACATCATTTCTCATACCATTGATCGCAAAAATTTATGGCATGCATTAACACCACAATTATTTCCTTTAAAACTTTTACACAGTTGTTTACTTCGGGCCCTAGAGCTAGGGAGAGAACTTACAGATGATTCTTCGGCACTCGAATACTGTGGTTATCATCCAGCTCTTATAGTAGGACACAGAAATAATATTAAAGTAACATATCCCGAAGACTTAACCATAGCATCAGTTTATCTTCAAGAACAAAAACATCAACATGAGAAGATATTATAATGCGAATTGGCCAGGGTTTTGATGTTCATGCTTTCTATGGTGATCCACCCATAATTTTGGGTGGAGTAAAAATAGCTTCTCTAAAAGGAGTACGTTCTCATTCTGATGGGGATGTATTAATCCATGCATTAATAGATGCTTTATTAGGAGCATTAGCATTAGGAGACATTGGAAATTTATTTCCTAATAATACTGAAGAGTATAAAGATGCTGATAGTCGGGTATTATTACGAACTTCTTGGGACCTAATTATGAAAAAAGGTTATAAAATAGGAAATATTGATATAACTGTTCTTACTGAAGTTCCTTTTATATCTCCATATGTTCCAGAAATACGCAGAAACTTAATGAATGATTTAGATTGTAAGAACATAGACGCAATCAATATTAAAGCTACTACTACCGAACAATTAGGATTTCTAGGACGTAAAGAAGGGATTGCATGTGCGGCCATAGTATTTCTTATAAAAAAATAAAAAGTATTATATATACTTTATATTTCTAATTTTATTTTTCAATCATCTCTCTATATTACTAAAATTAGTAATCTCATCCATTCATCAAGAATGATGATAGATAAAACGTTTCCTTTCAAAACATAGCGAAAGAAGAGCAGTTTAATATAATAGTCGCGCGAAAAATTTTATAATACTCAATAAATATTGATTAACTTCTCTTCCTCTGAAATTGACATGGATTTATACTGGCCTCAAGGTGACCCTAATAACATCGACACTAAAATGGGTCAATTTTATTATTAATAAATATATTATAGAGATCGCTTAAATCAAGGAAAACTGAAAATCTAAAATCTCAAATTTCAATCTATCTTTCGACCAATCCTAGATGCTTATAACTTGCCAATATCATTCCTAAGTGAATATTGGTGTAGTACCTGTAGATATCCTACATCTAGTAGATAATGATTTTTCTTCGGCATAGTTAGAACATAAATTTCGAACCATTCGAAAATTATCACCCTTTGCGTTATGAAATATTAACCTCAACAAATCAATTAGGAGGAATCAATAAAAAATTTTAGGGATTTTTCCTTAAAATAACGGTAAGGAGAGAGCAACTTATGAGTCATACTTTGCTGGAAGTCTTGTACCAAAATAATCTAACATTAGAACTAGTCGAACCAGAAATCTTAGATGAAAATACCTTTCTAAATGAAAGAGACAAAGAACTTGAGTATCAGTTAAGAAGAGAAGAGTATTTTGAGTATTTATCAACTACGGGCAATTCTGCTCAACATCTTTTAGATGCAACCCAACTTTATTTAGCCGAAATTGGATTTTCTCCGTTATTAACGGCCGAAGAAGAAGTTTGTTTTTCACGTCAATCCTCTAATGGAGATATTATTGCTCGCCAACGAATGATAGAAAGTAATCTTCGCTTAGTAGTCAAAATTGCGCGTCGATATTGTAATCGCGGTTTATCATTACTAGATCTCATTGAGGAAGGAAACTTAGGTTTAATTAGAGCAGTAGAAAAATTTGACCATACCAGAGGATTTCGATTTTCTACTTATGCCACATGGTGGATTCGTCAAAATATAGAACGCGCAATAATGAATCAAAGTCGTACTATACGTTTACCAATTCATATTGTTAAAGAGTTGAATTGTTATTTGCGGTGTTCAAGACAACTATTGCAGATCTTAGATCATCCACCTAGTGCTGAAGATATTGCAGTGCATCTCGATAAACCTATTAATGATATCATTCGGCTGCTCCGCCTGAATGAACGTATTTCTTCAGTGAATTCCCCATTAAGCCATGAATCCGAAAAAATGTTATTAGATATTATTACCGATGAAAAAGTATCGGGACCGGAAGATACTACGCAATATGATAATATGAAACAAAGCATTGTTAAATGGCTCTATGAACTCACGGCTAAACAACGGGAAGTATTAGCACGTAGATTCGGTCTTTTAGGTTATGAAGCATCTACTCTTGAAGAGGTAGGTCGTCAAATTGGTTTGACTAGAGAACGCGTACGTCAAATTCAAGTAGAAGGATTGCATAGATTACGGGATTTATTACAATCTCAGGGACTAAATATAGAAGCTCTATTTTGTTAAATCCTTATTACTATACTTAATAGCGGTCGATTAACTCGACCGCAAATTATTATTTTTGTTCACAGAAAAGATCTTAACTTATATATCCATTCGAGTGCCTCGAAGGGAGTAAGGTCATCGGGATCTAAATTTTTTAGAGTAGTGACGATATTATTATTGACATCTGATTCTTTTATTAAGATGGAGGAGTCATTTATATGTTCTCTTGACCACTCTTCAACTTGAGTAAGTTTATTCTTTTTAAATTCTAATAGCTTTTTTTTGGCACAATCAATGACTGTTTGAGGAATTCCAGCTAGAGAGGCTACCGCTAATCCGTAACTTTTATTAGCTGATCCTTCATGTACACTATGAAGAAATATAATAGTATTATTATGCTCCATAGCCTTAAAATGAACATTGCCCATACACTTTATTTTATTTGGTAAAGCAGTCAGTTCAAAGTAATGGGTAGAAAAAAGTGTCATGGATTTTATACTACATGCTAATTTTTCAGCTGTAGCCCATGCTATTGACAATCCCTCATCAGTGGAAGTACCTCGTCCAATTTCATCAATAATCACTAGACTATTTTTAGTAGCATTATTGAGTATATAAGCTGTTTCACTCATTTCTACCATAAAAGTTGAACGACTAGAAGCAAGATCATCTGCGGCTCCAATGCGAGTAAAAATCTTATCTATAGGGCCAATCGAGGCATATTCTGCTGGAACATAACTACCACTATAGGCCATTAATATGATAAGGGCCGTTTGTCGCATATAAGTACTTTTTCCGCCCATATTAGGAGCCGTTATCATTAACATCCGCCGTTCTGAAGATAGAGACAAGGAATTAGCAATAAATGGTGTTTTGATTACCTGTTCTACAACAGGATGCCGTGCGTTCTTTAATTTTATGCCATAATTCTCTCTGAGAATGGGTTGTGAATAATTCAAGGTTAACGCTCGTTCCGCAAGAGTATTTAACACATCCAGTTTAGTAATAGCTTGAGCACATTTTTGCAACTCAACGAGATGTGGAATGATCAATTTCAATAAATCATAATAGATCATTGTTTCCAAGACCAGCATTCTATTTTTAGAATGGAGATTTTTGTATTCATACTCTTTCAATTCCTGGAATACATAACGCTCGCAATTTTTTAAAGTTTGACGCCGGATATAGTTAGAAGGAACAAGATGAGTTTGACTACGATTAATCTGAGCAAAATATCCATGAATATTATTATATTTGATTTTCAAGGAATCTACTCCTAAGTTTTTACGTTCTCTTTCTTCTAATTCCTTTAAAAACTTATTATCCCCTTCATCAAATACACGTAATTCATCCAGCTGAGCATTATAACCTTTTGCAATAAATCCTCCATATCTTATGTGAGGCGGAGCTTTATCAACAATAGCGCGATCCAATAACTCCCGTACTTCTTTGCATTCCACCATTTCGGATCGCAGCTGATTTAGATGCTCGTTTTTTACAGTCGCAAGCAAATTTTTTAATTCCGGTAACTTCTGCAAACAATTTCGAAGGCTTACTAGATCTCTAGGTTGAGTGCCTCCTAATGATAAACGTGCTGTAATGCGTTCTGCATCTCCCATTCGCGATAGAAAACATTTAGTTTCAGCGTTAATATTCTGGAGCATAGCTATGATTTCTTGACGGGTACGAAGGGTATTTAAATTGCGGATGGGATACAAGAGCCACCGTTTTAATAGTCTACTTCCCATATTAGTGGCATTTTTATCTAAGATAGCAAATAACGTATTCTTTTCATTTCCTGCAATACTATGAGTAATTTCTAGATTTTTCTGTGTAGATGCATCTAGAAAAATAGTGTCCTGAGGATAATGCATAGTAATGATCCGGAGATGAGGAATATAATCTACCTGATGAACTTTTTTTATATAGTTAAGTGCCGCTCCCGCACAACGAAGAGCTCTTTCGGCATGATCAACACCAAAACCTTTTAAATCTTTGGTTCGAAACTGAAAATTTAATGCCTCGCGAGCTCTCTCGAGATCAAACATATCTCCTGGTAATGTTGTTAGGACTGAGCAATTCGCAAGAATATCGATGGGCTGAAAATTATCCGAATGAAGCACTTCTGCCGGAGTAGTTCTTTGAAGTTCTGCTAACATAGAAGCTTCATCTTGAGGTTCTACTAACCTAATATATCCTGCACTTAGATTTATAGTTGTATAACCAAATGTTCCTTCAGATTTTTTTTCTTTCCAGATAGCTGCTAAGAGATTATCTCTTTTATCTGGGACTAGGTCTTCATCTACTACTGTGCCGGGGGTAACAATACGTACTATTTTACGTTCAACTGGACCATTTTTGCCTTTTACGGATCGTCGATTATTACTCTCAGAATTACCAATTTGTTCACAAATTGCTCCTGATTTTCCGAGGCGCAGCAGTTTGGCTAAAAAATTATTTAAAGAATCGTGGGGAATTCCTGCCATTGGAATTGGAGGGTTATTATTAAATCGTCGGGAAGTAAGTGAAATATTCAGTAACTTGGCAGCAATTATTGCATCTTCGTAGAACAATTCATAAAAATCTCCAATTCTATAAAAAAGTAAAATTTTCGGAGTTTCGGCCTTAATACGAAAATATTGTTGCATTATTGGCGGATAATTCCCAATATCCATAGTTGATTTCCTTTTTATTAATTTGTTAGACTAAACTAAAGCTAAATAGTAAGATAATCAAGTTTTAAAATCATCTTTTTTTGTATCTCTTTAGGACTTTGGATAAATTCTGAAAGAAATTAATCATCTCAAAATTATCCATCTCAATCTGAATAGCTATCGACAGATAAGAGTATCATAACCATACCAGACGGAATAAGAACAATAAAGAATACTTCATTCACTCTGAACTCTGAAGGTGAGTAATTATATCATTTTAGTAGAATTGAAATCAGATATTTTATGTGATCATCTAACTAATTTAATTTTAGTGTATCTCTTCTTTGCATAGATTAAAATTACTTAATAAAAATTATTATATAATAGGAATTATTATAGTGAATAACGAAAATAAAGAAAAGGCTCTTTTAGCGGCCTTAGTCCAAATTGAAAAACAATTTGGAAAAGGTTCTATTATGCGGCTAGGAGATAATAGGTCAATGGAAGTGGAAACTATTTCTACGGGTTCAATATCTTTAGATGTAGCTTTAGGGGTAGGTGGCCTCCCATTAGGTAGAATTGTAGAAATTTTTGGTCCTGAGTCCTCGGGAAAAACCACTTTAACACTGCAAGTTATTGCCGCTGCGCAACGACAAAATAAAACTTGTGTCTTTATAGATGCCGAACATGCTTTAGATCCTGGGTATGCCAAAATTCTAGGAGTAAATATAGATCAACTTCTTTGTTCTCAACCTGATACCGGAGAACAAGCTTTAGAAATTTGTGATCTCTTAGCACGTTCTGGAGTGGTGGATGTAATTATTGTAGATTCAGTAGCCGCATTGACTCCCAAAGCAGAAATCGAAGGAGAAATGGGCGATTCACATATAGGACTCGCTGCTCGCATGATGAGTCAAGCAATGCGAAAATTAACAAGTAATTTAAAACAGTCTCACACCCTTCTAATATTTATAAATCAGATCCGCATAAAAATCGGAGTACTATTTGGCAATCCCGAAATTACTACCGGAGGAAACGCGCTAAAATTTTATGCTTCTATTCGTCTAGACATACGTAGAATTGGCTCTATAAAACATGGGGATGAGGTAGTCGGCAGTGAAACTCGTGTGAGAGTAGTCAAAAACAAAGTGGCAGTACCTTTTAAACACGCAGATTTTCAGATCCTGTATGGACAGGGTATTAATATTTATGGGGAAATTCTCGATTTAGGAGTTAAACATAATTTGGTAGAAAAATCTGGCTCGTGGTATAGTTATAATGGCATTAAAATAGGTCAAGGAAAAACTAATGCTACTAGTTATTTAAAAGAAAATCATTGTATTGCCAATGAGCTTGAGCAAAAATTACGAGAACTACTTTTTAAAAATTTTAGAAATAAGGGATAAAAATAAAGGCAATTATGATTTGTCCGTCAACTCGGAGAGAGATTAATTTTTACACCGGAAACATCGGAAACATATTCGAGTACTTTTCTCCTCAGCATGTTTCTGTGTCACTCTATTTAGTATATCTAGGATACTTATGAAGTATAAGAATTGTGCAGAGATTCGACAAGATTTTTTAGATTTTTTTCATAAAAAAGGGCATCAAATAGTGCAAAGTAGTTCTCTCCTTGCTAACAATGATACTACATTACTATTTACTAATGCGGGAATGAACCAATTTAAAGATATTTTTGTAGGTAGAGAATGTAGTAGTATTTCTTCGCGAGTCACTACTTGTCAACGTTGTATGCGTGCAGGTGGTAAGCATAATGATCTCGATAAGGTTGGTTATACTAGTTGTCATCATACTTTCTTTGAAATGTTGGGAAATTTTAGTTTTGGTGATTATTTTAAGCAGGAAGCTATTCATTTTGCGTGGGAACTATTAACTAGTCCTCAGTGGTTTAACTTATCTAAAGAAAAACTCTTGGTTACAGTATATGCTCCAGATAAGGAAACTTATGATATTTGGCATCATGAAATTGGCATGCCACATAGTCATATTATAGGTATTGGAAATAACAAAGGAGGATCATATTGTTCCGATAATTTTTGGCAAATGGGAGATATTGGACCTTGTGGACCATGTACCGAAATCTTTTACGATCATGGACCACATATTAAAGGAGAATTACCCGGTAAGACAGTCTCTCTGTCTGGTAATCGTTATATTGAACTGTGGAATATTGTTTTTATGCAGTATAATAAACAACCAGATGGAAGTTTTCTACCATTGCCTAAACTCTGTGTAGATACAGGGATGGGTTTGGAACGTATTGCGACTGTTTTACAACAAGTACAAACTAATTATGATATTGATATATTTAGGAAATTAATAAAATTAATTTCCTTAGTAACTGATATTAATCTTCACCTCCTCCAGGAGGAGAGCAGCATAGCAGCCCTCCGGGTCCTTGCAGATCATATCAGATCATCCGCTTTTCTCATTGCCGATGGAGTATTACCCTCTAATGAGGGAAGAGGTTATGTATTACGTCATATTATACGTCGAGCTGTACGTCACGGATATATGATAGGAATAAAAGAAAAATTTTTCTATAAATTAGTATCTCCGCTCATTGAAACTATGGATTCCCTTAGTGAATACATAAAAAATCATCAAACTCTTATTGAGGAAGTATTAAAAATTGAAGAAGAAACTTTTCGGCATACCCTAGAAAAAGGTCTATCTTTATTGACTACCTGCTTATCTAAACTTCATACTCCAATATTAGATGGTCAAACTGTATTTCGATTGTACGATACTTATGGTTTTCCACGAGAATTAACGGCAGAAATATGTAAGGAACGACACATTAAAATTGATGAAGTAGGATTTAAGAAAGCTATGGAAATACAACGAAATCGTTCTCGACTATCCAGTTCGAAGATTAAACAAATGCCAATTATTAATAATTTAATTACTATCTTTACAGGACATGATCAATCTAACCTAGAAGCTACTATTACATCTATTTTAATAGATGGCCAGACAAAAAATCATATAAAGGATAATAAAGAAGATTATCTTATTATTTTAGATAAAACTCCTTTTTATAGTGAATCCGGAGGTCAAATTGGTGATACCGGAAAATTATGGAGTCAAGATACCGAATTTATCGTAACTAATACCATCAAGTTAGGCACGGCTGTGGGACATATTGGCAAAATATTTAAAGGATCTTTATATGTAGGACAAAAAGTCAGAGCTCAAATTGATGAAGATCGTCGCGGTAAAATAGCACTTAATCATACAGCTACCCATTTATTACATAGCACATTGCGATTAATCTTAGGAAATCATGTAATGCAAAAAGGGTCCTTAATCACAGATAAATATTTGCGTTTTGATTTTAATCATTTTCTAGATTTAGAATCCCAACAGCTCTTAGCTGTGGAACAACATGTAAATATGCAGATACGAAGAAATATGCCAATTTCAGCAATGGTGATGGGCCGGGAAGCAGCTCAGCAAAAAGGCGCTCTTTATCTTCGAGATAAACAATATACACATTCGGTCAGAGTATTAACAATAGGAGACTATTCGGTAGAATTATGTAATGGTACCCATGCAAATAGTACTGGTGAAATTGGATTATTTCGCATAATGGCTGAGTACAGTGTATCAGCGGGAATTCGACGCATAGAGGCTACTACCGGACATAATGCATTGCAACAAGTTCAGCACGAACATGAAAATATTCAAAAAATTTGTAGAATGTTAAGAGCTAATAATAACAACATATATGAGAAAGTACATGCCTTAACTCAAAATATCAGGGTTCTAAAAAAAGAACTCCAGGACACAAAAGCTGAACAATATTCTCAAGAAAGTAATTTACTAATGAGACAACTTATCAAAATGAAACATACTTCCTTATTAGTTAGCCAATTAATAAATAAAGACTCTAAATTTTTACGCGCAATGGTAATATTACTTCTCCAAGAAGTAGGATCGGGCGTAGTAATATTAGCAACAGTTATAAATAATTCCATATCCTTAATATCAGGAGTCACTAAAGATTTAACGCCTTACATTAAAGCCAATGAAATTATAAAGATTATGGGTCCTAAATTAGAAGCTCAAGGAGGAGGAAAAGAAGAGATAGCTCAAGCATGGGGAAAAAATATCAAAATTCTTCCCCAAGTCTTGGAGGAGATAAAAATTTTTCTAATAAAACAGCTGTCTTCCTATTAGGGATAAACTTTATATTTTCTAAGCAAAATTCGTATTATATATAATATATAACTAGTTTATACAAACATCATATTATGATAATTTATATCTTATAAAAAAAGGAGTAATGTGGAAGAGTAGTTCTACTTCTATTAAAGTTCAAGGAGAGCAGAATGCTTATTCTAACTCGGAGGGTGGGCGAAACTCTTATGATTGGAAATGAAGTGACTGTTACCGTTCTAGGAGTTAAAGGAAATCAGGTTCGCATGGGTATAAATGCGCCTAAAACTGTTTCAGTTCATCGTGATGAGATATATAAACGTATTAAAACTCAAGAAGAATCGCAGTCAACGAGTTAGTATAATTAAACTGGGTGGAAATAATCTTCCCGAGAATTGGAACTTTTCTAACCTCTGGAAATATATTGGCAACGAAATATGCAACTTATAAGAACTGGTGAGCATTTAAGTATCCGCTCCTAGGTAGAAAAGTGAGGTGGCCGAGTGGCTGAAGGCGCTCCCCTGCTAAGGGAGTATGTAGATAATACCTGCATCGTGGGTTCAAATCCCACCCTCACTGAAATTCTGAATGATAGTACCGCATCCGTAGCTCAGTTGGATAGAGCACTCGGCTACGAACTGAGAGGTCGGAGGTTCGAATCCTTCCGGATGCGCACTAAAAATACAGATATAATTTATTTTATGAGAGGATAACTTTGATAGCGGGTCTAGGCAGGATAATTCCCTGGATTAAAGATAATTCAGATCTCTTTCGAAACCTCAAAAGAGGAATAGAACGGGAAACCCTACGTGTTAAAAGTAATGGAGATATTGCCACTACCTCTCATCCCTATGAGTTAGGATGTCCATTAACACATCAGTGGATTACTACAGATTTTGCCGAGGCTCTGTTAGAATTTATCACTCCCACCGAGAGTAATATTAATAAACTCCTAATTATGTTGAGAGATATTCACCGCTATGTCTCTCAGGTTTTGAATAAAGAACGACTATGGGCACTAAGTATGCCGGGGTTTATAAACAAGGCAGATGATATTATGATTGCTCAATATGGTAATTCTAATCTGGGTCGAATGAAAACTTTATATCGAGAAGGCTTAAAAAAAAGATATGGAACAATGATGCAAATAATTTCTGGAGTACACTATAATTTTTCAGTACCCCTGAAATTTTGGCAAGCATGGGCCGGAGTAAAAAACATGGAGAAAGGAAAGGAAAAAATTTCGGCTGGTTATCTCCAATTAATTCGTAACTATTATCGATTTGGATGGATTATCCCATATCTGTTCGGTGCTTCCCCTGCAATTTGCTCTTCCTTTTTACAGGGACAGAAGAGTATTTTTTGTTTTGAACATCATGATTCCGGAATGTTGTATTTACCATTTGCCACTTCATTGCGTCTGAGCACTCTAGGATACACGAGTAAGTTACAAAATAACTTAGATATTAATCTAAATAATTTAAATAATTATGTTCATAGCCTGAAAACAGCTATTAACACATCTTCTAAGAAATATTGTCGAGTAGGATTGAAGCAAAATGGTCATTATTTACAACTCAATACTAATAAATTACAAATGGAGAATGAGTTTTATGCTCCCATTCGTCCTAAACGTATAAATTATGAGGGGGAAACTCTTTGCGAAGCACTTAGCAGACGTGGAATTGAATATGTAGAAGTACGCTCTCTAGATATTAATCCCTTTTCACCGATTGGGATTGATGCCGAACAAATAAGATTTTTAGATTTGTTTCTCTGGTGGTGTTTACTAAGAGACGCAAGGGAAATTAGCAAAAAAGAACTTCTGTTAATACGTCAAAACTGGGAAAAAATTATTTTATATGGACGAAAACCCGGTCAAAACATTAAGATAATACAGCAAAATGGAAGAATTAATACTGTACTATCTATGAGCATAGTACAAGCAGGAAAAGAACTTTTTCGAGATTTAAAAATCATTGCCGAAATTATTGATAGTACAGAAAATAATGATGAGTATCAGAAGACTTGTGATTCCTTGATCAGGATGGTGGAAAATTCAGAACTAACTTATTCTTCAAGAATTTTAAAATTAATGATGGATGAAGGTCTAATAAAAATAGGTATTGCATTATCAGAAAAATATCATTCTCTCTTAACAAAAGAAAAATATGAAATTTTTAACCAAAAAATTTTTGATAATGAGGCGATATTATCATGTAAGCGCCAGAATCAAATGGAGACATCAGAAAATATCGACTTCGATACTTTTCTGGCCCAAAGAAATTTAAAAGGATAAATAAAGAAATGAGAAAAATTTGATTAAGTATTAGTATGTAGTATTACATCACTTTACTAACTAAAGAAAGAGGGGGGGACCGCAAATTAGTTTTTGGAATCTTCTGGCAGTTGGATCAGTTATCTTCTTCACTAACGGGTAAGAAGAATATAGTTATCGGACAAATCATTTTTATGGAAATATCTAAAATAGATGATACTTAAGTAATCAGATGTTCTGGATTTAGAAATACCGATCTTCTCAACAGAGAAGAGAAGAATGTACCCAATACAATAATGTCCTGTAAAATAAAAATTTATTAGCTGGTCACCAGGACGTAATGTTATTACGCATCCAACAACTCTATGAATTTATTTTTATCTTGGCAGGGTGTATTGGATATCATTATATATGGAAGATAAAAATCTCGATAAAATCCTTTAAATCCTAAAAAAATTCAATTCAACAAAAAAGAATTTTTCTTCCAATTCTTTTATTAGGCCCGAGCACAAGGTAATATAAACAATATCTCCTAATAAAAATATTAAAATTACACAAGATAAGTATGAGAATACAAATTCTTCCTTGTGGTTCGTGAGTACGAATGTCTCGCTCGAGATAAAAAGTAATACCGAAAATAAGAAAAAAGATTATTTTGTAAATATTAAAAAGGGTCTTATAAAGACAAGAAAAACTTTGATTTTTTATCATTCATGAAAAATATAAATAAATGACAAATAAGTAAATGAAGTGGTTTATTCAAGGTAGTACTCTAAATTTATCTGCTTGAAGAACTAAATGAAATAATAATTTCAGTTAGGTAAGATTTAGCTATTGCCTATAGATATTAGAAGAGGAAAAATAAGTTATGATAATAGTTCGGTTAGCACGTCATGGAGCTAAAAAAAAACCTTTCTATAAAGTAGTGGTAACTGATAAGCGTAATCCGCGAAACGGAAGATTTATTGAACGCGTAGGATTTTTTAATCCTATAGCTAACAGAGATAAAGGACTGATCTTAAATTTAGATCGCATTGTTTATTGGATGAATCAAGGAGCTCAACTATCAGAACGAGTTCTTTATTTAATAAAGAAACATAAAAATTCTCGGGGATAAAGATATTTTACTTACAGTCGGGGGAATACTTCTATGAAAACACCACTTGCTGAAGTTATTTCTTCTAATAAGATTAACAATCTAGTCGTTTTAGGAAAGATAAGTAGTCCTTACGGAATAAGGGGATGGCTGAAGATTAATTCGTATACTGATAAAAAAGAGAATATTATTTCTTATCAACCGTGGATTATTCATTTGAATAATGAATATCATGAGATAAAATTGGAAGACTGGAAAACTGGGAAGAGTAGTTTTATTATTAAAATTAAAGGTTATAACACTCGAGAGGAGTCAAGCAAGTTTAGTAATACTAATATTATAGGTGATTCAAGTGTATTTCCTCTTCTCGAGGACGGAGAATATTACTGGACAGAACTTATAGGTTGCCATGTAATAACAAAAGAAGGATGTAATCTGGGAACAGTATTAGAATTGTTATCCACAGGATCTAATGATGTGCTAGTCGTTCACTCTTCTCTGATAAAAAATAAACAACAATTGTTAATTCCCTTTATCAAACAGGAAGTTATTAAAACTATTGATATCTTCTCAAGATATATTGAAATTACTTGGGAAAAAAAATTTTTTACCTGAAAATAAGATATATATAATATGTGGATCGGTATTGTGACGTTATTTCCTAAAATGTTTCAGGCAATTACGAACTATGGAATTACTAGTCGTGCCCATAAAAATGGCTTCCTAGATATTCACTACTGGAATCCTCGGGATTTTACTACCGATAAATATCGGACTGTAGATGATCATCCATATGGTGGAGGAAGTGGAATGTTAATGATGTTTCCTCCTCTTCGGGAAGCAATTCAGGCAGCAAAATCATCCAAAATTCCTGCTCCTCAAGTGCTGTATCTTTCTCCTCAAGGACGTCAACTAGATCAATCCGGAGTCAATGAACTAGCAAAGAAAAAAAATATAATTTTAGTATGTGGTCGATACCAAGGAATCGATGAACGTATTATTCAATATGATATCGATGAAGAGTGGTCCGTGGGAGATTATATTTTAAGTGGAGGAGAATTAGCTGCAATGATATTAATAGACGCTCTTTGCCGTCTGATTCCAGGAGTTTTGGAAAGTAGCAATTTCGTTCGAGAAGAATCTTTTTTTAGAGGTTTACTAGAACATCCTCATTACACACGACCCCAAATATTTCAAGGAATAAAAGTTCCGACTATCCTATTATCAGGTCATCATCATAAAATTTATCGATGGAGATTAAAACAATCATTAGGACGTACCTGGATAAGAAGACCTGACCTTCTCGAAAAGGTGAATCTTAATAAAGAGGAGGAACAATTATTAGAAGAATTCCAGGACGAATGGATGAATAATAAATAAAAAAATCACTCCTATTACATAGGAGAATATCTATAAAGAGATCAAAGATGTGTATTCTAAATCAAATAGAAAAAAAACAAATGAATAAAGCATTACCCTCTTTAAAAATAGGGGATTCAATAGAAGTCAAAGTATGGGTAGTAGAAGGTTCTAAAAAACGTTTGCAATCGTTTGAAGGATTAATAATTTCGATACGAAATAGAGGACTAAATACTTCCTTTACTGTTCGAAAAATTACTCATGGAGTAGGAGTAGAAAAAATTTTTCCACAGTATTCCCCGATAATTGACAGTATTACAATCAAACGAAGAGGTTCAGTACGAAAAGCTAAATTATATTATCTACGTAATCGTTCCGCGAAATCTGCTCGCATAAAAGAACGCCTTCCTTTCTAAGAAAGGAAGCCTACGTTTGTTAATTTTTAGTTATTAACCATTATGCTTATTAAAAATCATTAATGGTAATAACCATTTTTCTGCATTTTTAATTATCTCTTGTATTTGTAATTCATTTAATGAACTACCCAATAATCGTTGTAAATACGGATCGTTGCTTTCTCCTCCTCTCTGGGGAGAATTTAACCATGTTCGAAAAATTTTTTGATGGGCTTTAAATTTAGTTATTTTGTCATAACAAATAGTAGCTGTTTTAACATTAAAACTAGCTTTGAGCCATGCGCTACTACTCTGTGGTAGTAATAACAGAGGTTTTCTTAGTCCTAGTTGATAACCCTTAATAAAATATATCAGCCACTCAGTTGCTTCCGTTCTAGTAATACCACTAAAACACCATTGGGTGTTATTGGGACCGAACATTCTACTAGTGCCCGCTTTATTATTTATAACACAACAGTAGATTAGATGTTCTAGCCATAATCTCAAACCATCTTGTAAATTAAGAGGTCTAGGACGCCAACGCAGTAACCCATCATCTTGGACCTGTGATAAATACCCTAATAAACGTATTCCTCCTGAAAGGCAAAAATTAATTGGTTTTCGGTAGATGGTAGTACAATAATACTCTCTTATTTGCTGTGCTAAGTAGTTTAATCTTGTCTGTTGTTTATCCCAGTAAATTTCTTTAAATATAGTGCTCTCAGTAATGGTTTGGTCCGCTAGATATTGATTTTGTAAATATTGAGTATTTTCCCCCTTAATTAAAGCAGATAATAATTTGTGATTAATTTCATATCTTTTGCTTCGTTCTACAGCTAAAGACCTATAATTAGAATTAGGGATCCATTCTTCTTTGGTAAGAAAATTTACTCCTAAATTTTTCTGTAAAAAAGCCCGGATGGGATGGTGCCAGAAAAAAAGAAATTGTTGGATATTTAGTTCCTGTAATGCAGAATTTTTAGAAAAAGACTTATTTTTACAATTGTCTTGATTGATGCAAGAGAGCGGAGTTGTCATTGGATCTCGTAAATATAACTCCTCGGAAAAATGACTGGTATAACCTAACTTAGTATGGATACATACTAAGTGTTCTCTGACTAGTTGAGCACTTCTATCTACGTTGAGAGGGGAAGGTGATGGTAAAGCAAAACTTTGTGATATATAATTTATTAATTCTCTTACTAGGACTGAGGGTAACTGGATTTTGTTGTCCTGAAAAACATGATCAACATAACTAATATAAAATATGTTACGTGCAGATAGTAAAGATTCAAGAAATAAATATCTGTCCTCCTCACGTATATTCCTATCTCCTCGCTGAGGAAATGATGACATTAAATTAAAACCTACGGTAGGACTACTACGAGGGTATACTCCTTCATTCATGCCTAAAAGGCAAACTATTTTAAATGGTAAGGATCGCATAGGAATCAGGGAACTAAAATTAATCCCTTCAGTCAAGAACTTTGCGTTAATCTTGATATTATCAAGTCGTGTGATGAATTTATCACATAATAACATACAGTGAATATTCTCAGGATAAAATATCCCTTCTAATAACATTTGACGCCACTGATTTTCCAGAAATACACACAACCTTTCAGTATTTTTATCCTGGATAAAAATAAAATCATTAACTAAATCTGTACATATTGTCATCCACTGACTTATAATTCGCTTCTCTGATAGGAATTTTCGCCACTGACATAATTTTTTTACTATTCGATAGATTTTATTTGCTAATTTAATCTCATAATTATCGAAATTTGTTATTTCTTCTTCAGGAATCAATGAGACAGAAACAGAATTGGAATTCAACCAATTCTCATTTTTTATATTTTTCCATATAAAACTATATTTATCTGCCTGCGATCGAATCTTACATAAATCATTTTCATTAATATTAAAATTTAATATTATTTCTGGAACGTCCAATACTGAAAATATATACTCTGAAGTAAAAGTCTGTATTTCAGATAATTTAAGTAAATTAATAAACACATGTAATAGAGGATACGTTTGAACCATGCTGACATCAGAAATGTAAAAGGGCAAGGAATATGTTGAAGACATTTGTCCAAAAACTGCTTGAATAAATGGATAATAATCATCTATATCTGCTACCATGACAATTATATCAGTGGGTGTTAATGTGCTGTCTTTATTCATAAAAGTTACTAAATTTTGGTGGAGTATTTCTACTTCATGATGCTTATTTATACACCTATGAATACTAATCGAATTATCTTTCGGTTTTAGTGATCTTTTTTTGTGACTATTACTGAAAGTGTCAGGTGTAATACCTAAAATACTATTATCTTCTAATTCTAATATATCCCGTTGAATTAAACTGAGTAAATTTTCTCCGGGTATATCAACAAACGCTTCTATTTCATCTGTCTCTATTTTTGAGAGCCAATACAGATAATCACTCCCTAATTTGCCCCACGAAGCCAGGAGAGGGTTATGAGATTGTCGTTCTGAATTTAATAAAGAATATTTGAGTTGTTCAAACAAGAATTGACTTTGATGTTTACGTTTTTTCCAGTTAATAACTCCTAACATAGGGGGATCAATAATATCCATCCAGTAATATCGACAAGGATTAGTGTTCATTAAATGAATATCCATATATTTACTGAGAGAATGTAAAAACTTCAGATATAGTGGACTGACTGTTGAAATTCCGACTATAAAGATTCGTTCAGGTAAAATTGGAGACTTACTGACTTTTAATTTGGAGATAAATATCTGATACACATTCGCTAAATGTAAAATTGGTTGATATTGATCCTTATACTTAGCTACTAAAGTAGACCAAAGGATAGCTTGCCACTGTTGATCTTTATGATCAAGTTTAATTAAATTGCCCTTTTCCCAATTCCTTATCCATTCCGGTCGATAAATCAAGTAATGTTCATACATTTCAGCAATCTTACAGGATAATTGAAAAATTTTTCGGGAAATTGTCATTTCTGGTTCTAAGGATAGGTATGCTTCAAATATTTTAAATTCTTTTTTCTTAAGTAAGAAAGGAAGTATTTCTAATATTTTCCAAATCATAGTATCTTTATTTACTAAAGTAGTTTCGGATATATCTGGTAACACGTTTCTCACCATAGTCCAGATAAATTCCTCCGGAAAATAAAATCTAATATTTCCTGATAATCCCAATTGTTTGGCTAATGATATTTGGACCCATTGGGCAACATCATTACTTGGCACTAAAATAGTTTCGGCAATTAAAGGATCATTTAAAGGATTATTTTTCCAATGATATGCTACCAGCTGAGTGAGAAGTTCGAGATGATTAGAATGGTATATCCGAAACATAAAATTACTCTGTCTAATACTTTAAATATGTTATATGGCTACTTTAGCAGGCAGTTTTGGATAAGGATCATATCCAATAATTTGAAAGTCACTAAATAAATAGCCAAAAATAGAAGAGGGCTTTCGCTTAATTATCAATTTTGGGAGCGCATGGGGAAGTCGGGTCATTTGTATTTTTGCTTGTTCTATATGATTAGAGTAAAGATGTATATCGCCTCCCGTCCATATTAATTCTCCGACTTCTAAATTACATTGGTGAGCAAAAATATTTAATAACAGTGCATAACTGGCAATATTGAAAGGTAGTCCCAAAAATATATCACAAGAACGCTGATAAACTTGGCAAGAAATTTTCTTATCTAGAATATAAAACTGAAATAGTACATGACAAGGAGCTAAGGACATTAAATGTAATTCTCCTACATTCCAAGCAGATACTATAAGTCGCCTAGAATTTGGTTCTTGTTTAATCTGTTTGATCACTTGGCTAATTTGATCAATTGTATCTCCCTTAGTTGTCTCCCAACAGCGCCATTGTTTACCGTAAATTGGTCCTAACCTGCCTTGATCGTCGGCCCATTCATCCCAAATGGAAATCTGGTGTTGATTTAACCAAGCGATGTTAGTATCGCCCTTTAGAAACCATAATAATTCATATATAATAGATCTTATATGGCATAACTTAGTAGTCACTAGGGGAAACCCCCTTTTTAAATCAAAACGCATTTGATATCCAAAGATCGATCTGGTTCCAATCCCCGTACGATTACTTTTACTTCTTCCTTCTCTTAATACTTTATTCATTAATTGAAGATATTCTTTCATGGCAATATATTTTATCCTTTTCTATCTTGAGACGAACTATAATATGACCGGATAATAATTAGTAAACCTAATCCTATCATGGGAAGAGAAAAGATTTGTCCTATAGTTAGGAAATTATACAATAGTCCAATCTGGATATCTGGCTCTCGGTAGAATTCTACTATTATACGAAAAATACCATAGATAATTAAAAACAATCCGGTGGCAGTTCCTATAGGTCGTATTTTACATGTCAAAATTTTTAATATTATATACAATAATATCCCTTCAAGAAAAAATTCATACAGTTGTGAAGGATGTCGAGGAAGACCTTGCTCTCTTTCTAAGAGAGAAAAATACTGCGGATGAGTACTAACAAATATAACATCTTCGGGATAAGCACGGGGAAATATCATTGCCCAAGGGGTATGAATAGCTACCCGACCCCATAATTCTCCGTTAATAAAGTTTCCTATTCTACCTGCTCCTAGTCCCAAAGGGACTAAAGGTACCATAAAATCTGATACCTGCAAAATTTTTTTCTGGAACAGCAGTGAAAACCAAAAAATCACACAGATAATTCCTATTAATCCCCCATGAAAAGACATGCCACCTTTCCATATTTGAAATATCTCCAGTGGATTTTGGATAAAAAAATGAAGATTATAAAATACTACATATCCAATGCGTCCTCCTACAATTCCTGCTAAAAAAGCTATATATATTAAATATTCGAGCTCTTTTTTCGAACAAAATAGATTTATTCTACTTAATGCCATTTTCAGCGTAAATATAAAACTTATTAGATACATAATTCCATACCAATAAATATCTACTGGTCCAATGGAAAAACAAACGGGGGAAAAAGAGGAAAGAAATAAATCGTTGGTGCTCAATTAAACTATTACTCAATGCTTCTAGATAATAATCTAAAAGAAATTTTTCGAATTAATTATGAAGATACATTGTTAATGTCGCGCCTTGCAGGATTCGAACCTGCGACTTACGGCTTAGAAGGCCGTTGCTCTATCCAACTGAGCTAAAGGCGCTTCAATTAAAATTGTTATTGCATTAACTCTATTCTATAATACGAATATATTTTCTTGAGTCAACTAGATATTTTTATCCGATATATTAAAATGATAGCAGAAATTCTGGACGGTAAAAAAATTGCTCAGCAAATTCATAAAGATCTGGCCCAAAAAATTAGAAAAATCAGAATTTCGGGTCATCGAGAACCTTCTCTAGTAGTTATAATGATTAATAATGATTCTGCTTCTAAAATATATGTTAATAGTAAGCGACGAGCATGTAAAGAAGTAGGCATCCGCTCCTATTATTATAATTTACCAATTACTACCTCAGAATATGAAATTATTCATTTAATAGAGCAACTGAACAAGGATCATACTAAAGATGGTATTTTAGTTCAACTACCTTTACCAAAAAGTCTTAATAGAATTAAAGTACTAGAAAAAATTTGTCCTGATAAAGATGTCGATGGTTTTCATCCCTACAATATAGGAAGACTTTGTTTACGCAAACCACTCTTACGTCCCTGTACTCCTCAAGGAATTATTACCATGCTCAAATACTATAATATTCCTATTTCTGGACTACATGCAGTGATAGTAGGTGCTTCCAATATTGTTGGACGACCAATGATCCTGGAATTATTACTATCCGGTTGTACTATCACAGTTACTCATCGGTTAACGAAAAATATAGGACAGTATATAGAACAAGCAGATTTATTAATAGCTGCGGTAGGAAAACCAAATTTTATAATGGGAAATTGGATCAAGCCCGGATCAATAGTAATTGATGTAGGTATTAATTTTTTAAAAAATGGTTTATTGACCGGAGATGTCAATTTCGAACAAGCCCGCAAGCGCGCTCGGTTCATTACTCCAGTACCGGGAGGGGTAGGACCACTGACAGTAGCAACGTTATTACAAAATACTCTGCAAGCATATGAAAGTCATACATCTTATTGAATAAATAATTTTTTTCTTGGCTTTTATCTCTCTCTTAAGAGCTAGTGATGAACCGCTTAATGTAATTCCCTTCCATAACTTCACTCTTGATCAAAACTTATGATCATCCTAAGAGGCACTTGATAATGGATTATGTCCATATCATTATACATCCTTAAAATTATTCCAAATAATATAAAATTATAAATATAATTTAAGTTAATAATTGATTTATATCAGAAGATAAAATCTTCTGAATCAAGTATCATATCTAAATTATTTTTATGCACTTTTATATTAAGTATTCAGGATTTAATTACCTCCATATTAGATTGATATTGATTAGAACGTTAGGAAAAAAAATATTTTGCATATTGATATTAAGAGTCTCATATCCCAATATGGATATTGGGCACTTTTTATTGGTTGTTTAACTGAAGGGGAAACAATAATTCTGATAGGAGGGATATCCGCACAAAAAGGATTACTTAATTATGGTTTAGTCGTTTTGGTATGTCTTCTAGGAGGAGCATTAGGAGATCAAATATTATTTCTCCTCGGATATTATTATAGTAATAGCAAAATATTTAAGAAATTGAAAAATACAAAACAAATAATTCGTGCTAAAAAAATTCTTTATAAACACCCAATAATGTTTATTATTGGAGTCAGATTTATGTATGGTTTTCGTATTGCCGGTCCTCTTATTATAGGAGCGAGCAAACTAAGAAAATTAAGATTTTTTATCTTTAATTTATTGGGAGCGTTTCTGTGGTCATTATTTTTCGTAACTTTAGGTTATCTAGGGGGAGAAATGATTCTTCCGTGGTTACATAATTTTGAGCGCGATATGAAGTATCTCATTGTGGTGGTGATATCGCTGGTGTTTATATTGATAACGCGTCAGTTGTGCGGTAGAAAATAGCATTGAAGAAGACTTTTATCTTGTAAATAAGATGGAAACTATTAACTTTTCTTTTTCCTTACTCCACGCAGCGCTATACAAAAATTCTTATGAGTACTGGCACTGCGTGGAGTATAGTTCTAACTAGTGACAATATAACTAACTACTACCTACGATTACTTAAAATACGCATAAGCATTACAAAGAGATTCACAAAATCCAGATATAACGTCAATGCTCCCAGAATGGCATAACGACGTAAAATATCAGGGTTAGATTCATCAATCTGATTACCAATATTTTTTAGTTTTTGGGTGTCCCAAGAAATTAAACCAACGAATATCACCACTCCAAAATAAGATATCCCACGCATTATCGTAGTACTGTGTAACCAAGTATTCACTATAGAGGATAGTAATAATCCTACTAACGCCATAAAGAGTATACTTCCCAGGCTAGTAAGATTACGTTTGGTAGTATAACCCCACAAAGTCATGGCACCAAACATACCACTAGTTATAAGAAAGGTGCTAGCAATAGTCAAATAAGAATAAAATAAAAAAATACTTGATAATGTGATCCCGGTAAGTACTGAGTAAAGCATAAATAAACCTGTAGCCATTGCCCCAGTCATTTTATGTACCATACTGGAAAGTATCAATACTATCCCTAACTGAAGAATAACTAAGACAAATAAATTTACTCTGTTGGAGAAGATAAAAGCTAAGACTGACCAAGAATTAGCCGCATACCAAGAAACAAAAGCAGTTAATAGCAGTCCGCATGACATCCATCCATAAACGTGAGCAATATAAACTGGTATTGGATTATCACGGGGGTGAATAATACTACCCGATCTACGATGATTATGTTCCATATTTCCTCCTGGCTAAATAAAGAATATTTTATCAAACTGTAATTAATTGAGTACCGGAACCATACTACATCCACACCATTTTGTAATGGAAAACTTACTACCGCTGGTAATTAATTTTTACAAAAAAAAAGATCCACATTGTAATAAAATTATTACATAATGGGTAATGTTTAATTTAGAATATATTGCCTATTATCTACCATTGTATTATATTACATAACTATCTTTGTGAGTATTGATTAGTATGATTGTAAATAAAATTATTTTTCTCCGTCATGGAGAAAGCGAATGGAATAAGAAAAATTGTTTTAGCGGATGGTATGATATTAACCTATCGGAAAAAGGAGAAGCTGAAGCAAAATTGGCCGGACAAGTTTTAAAACAAGAAGGATGGTATTTTGACTATGCTTTTACCTCGGTCTTAAAACGAGCTATTCAGAGCTTGGGTATTATTTTAGATGTTTTGGACCAATCTTGGTTACCAATAGAAAAATCTTGGAAACTAAACGAACGTCATTATGGCGCATTACAAGGTATGAATAAGAACGAGATGACTAATAAATATGGGTTAGAAAAAATTAACCAGTGGAGACGAGGATGGAATTATCTTCCTCCTGCTTTGAAAAGCCAGTATGAAAAATTTTCCGGACATGATTTTCGATATGCTTATTTAAATAATTTTCCGTTAACTGAAAGCCTAGAATTAACTTCTAGAAGAGTAATTGCTTACTGGAAAGAAGTAATTTTTCCTCGTTTTAAACTAGGTCAAAGCATTATTATTACTGCACATGGTAATTCTTTACGTGCTCTTCTAAAATATTTAAATTACTTAACTGCAAATGACATAATATATGTAAATATTCCTACAGGAATCCCAATAGTATATGAATTTACCAAAGACTTTCAACCTACTAGATACTATTATCTCTTTAATGTTAGTCAGTAAAAATTTTAAACTTATGGATAAGTAAGATGACTTAAAATTAATATAATTTAAATTTTTTTAAATAACTACTTGTATAGTAGCATTAACCATTTACAATATTAAACTCTCATAATCAACATATATCATATATATCAGATGTACTCAAAGAAACAGCTCCTATTTTACCAGCTTTTAAGTAAACGACAGTTGAATAATCGTTTGTTGGTAACAAAACGTGATGGACATACCGAATATATTAATTGGGATAAGATTCAACAAGTAATTATCTGGGCTTCGGAAGGATTATATAATGTCTCTGTGTCTCAAGTAGAATTACATGCTCATATTCAATTTTATGATGGCATGAAAACTTCTCAGATTCAGGAAACCATTATTAAATCTGCTGCCGATCTTATTTCTGTTGAACATCCGGATTATCAATATGTAGCGGCCCGACTATCTATTTTTCATCTTCGCAAAAGAGCTTTTGGACAATTTCAACCACCTAAGCTATATGATCAAGTCACTCGTATGGTCAAGAAGGGTAAATATGACTCTAGTCTTTTAGAAGACTATACCAAAGAAGAATTCGAAATTATGGATAATTTTATTGATCATTGGCGTGATATGAATTTTTCATATGCGGCAGTTAAACAACTTGAAGCTAAGTATTTAGTACAAGATCGTGTAACTGGTAAAATATATGAAAGTGCTCAGTTTTTATATATATTAGTGGCTGCGTGTCTATTTTCCGATTATCCCCGTAAAACGCGCTTGGATTATATCCGCCGTTTTTATAATGCTATTTCTACTTTCAAAATATCACTTCCCACTCCTATTATGGCCGGGGTACGTACTCCTACACGTCAATTTAGTTCGTGTGTATTAATAGAATGTGGTGATAGTTTAGATTCAATCAATGCTACTGCTAGTGTTATTATCAAATATGTTTCTCAGAGAGCAGGAATAGGTATTAATGGGGGCCGAATTAGAGCAATGGGAAGTCCAATTCGGGGAGGAGAAGCCTTCCATACCGGATGTATTCCTTTCTATCGACATTTTCAGACGGCTGTAAAATCATGTTCCCAAGGAGGAGTGAGAGGAGGAGCAGCCACGTTATTTTATCCCTTATGGCATTTGGAAGTAGAAAATTTACTCGTCCTTAAAAATAATCGTGGGATAGAAGATAATAGGGTTCGCCATCTCGATTATGCAGTACAAATTAATAAATTAATGTACCAGCGACTCATCACTGGGGAATATATTACTCTCTTTAGCCCATCGGATGTGCCCGATCTATATGAGTCATTTTTTTCTGATCAAGAAAAATTTGAACATTTATATGTTCAATATGAACATACTGCCTCTATCACTAGAAGAAAGCGGATTAAAGCAGTAGAAATTTTTTCACTTCTAATGCAGGAACGTACAGGAACCGGTAGAATTTATATTCAAAATGTTGATCATTGTAATACACATAGTCCTTTTGATCCGAGGCTAGCTCCGATAAGACAATCTAATCTGTGTTTAGAAGTATTATTACCAACAAAACCATTGTCTAACGTTAATGATGAAAATGGTGAAATTGCTTTGTGTACTCTTTCGGCTTTTAATTTAGGTGAAATTAGTCATTTAGATGAACTGCAAGAGCTATCAGTACTGATAGTACGTGCACTAGATGCTTTATTAGATTATCAAAAATATCCCATTGTAGCGGCCCAGCATGCCGCAAGAGGTCGACGTTCATTAGGAGTAGGGGTGATTAATTTTGCTTATTATTTAGCTAATCATGGAGTCCGCTATTCTGATGGAAGTGCTAATCATCTCACTCATAAAACTTTTGAAGCTATCCAGTTTTATCTTTTAAAAGCTTCTAATGAATTAGCGAAAGAACAGGGTGTATGTCCTTACTTCCATGAAACTAATTATTTCAAAGGAATCTTACCAATTGATACATATAAAAAAAAATTAGATGAAATCGTTCAAACACCATTATATTATGATTGGGAACAGTTACGGAAAAATATTAAATCCTATGGATTACGTAACTCTACCCTAACAGCGTTAATGCCTTCAGAAACATCTTCGCAAATTTCTAACGCCACTAATGGTATTGAACCCCCACGGGGTTATATTAGTATCAAAGCATCAAAAGATGGCATTTTACAGCAAGTGGTCCCCAAATATCAAACCCTTAAAAATTTTTATGAATTACTATGGGACCTGTCAGGAAACGAAGGTTATTTAGAGTTAGTAGGAATAATGCAAAAATTTGTAGATCAATCTATTTCCGCTAATACCCATTACGATCCTACAATGTATCCATCTGGTAAAATACCTATGAATACATTACTAAAAGATTTATTAAAAGCCTGGTCACTAGGGATAAAAACTTTATATTATCAAAATACGCGCGATGGTGCTACCGGAGGATTTCAATCTCCCCTAGTTTTAGTAGGTTTAGATAATTGTGAAAGCGGAGCATGCAAAATTTAGGAGAATTGATCAGCATATGACTTACACTATTTTTTCACAAAATAAAAATAATCAACTTAAAGAACCCATGTTTTTTGGACAACCAGTTAATATTGTTCGATACGATCAACAAAAATATTCTTTTTTTGAAAAATTAATTGAGAAGCAACTTTCCTTCTTTTGGCGTCCTGAAGAAATAGATGTTTCAAAAGATCGAATTGATTTTTTTAAACTTCCTGAGCATGAGAAAAATATCTTTCTCAGTAATCTTAAATATCAGACTCTACTGGATTCTATTCAGGGTCGGAGTCCTAATATAGCCTTTCTACCTTTAATTTCATTACCAGAATTAGAAACCTGGGTAACTACTTGGTCGTTCTCAGAGACTATTCATTCTCGTTCTTATACTCATATAATTCGGAATATCGTTAATGAACCCGGCCATATTTTTGATGATATTGTTACTAATGAACATATTATAAGAAGAGCTAAAGATATTTCCGTTTATTACGATAATTTAATTCAGATGACAAGTTATTGGCATCTACTTGGAGAAGGTAAACATCAAGTTAATGGTAAAACTATTATTATTGATCTACAAACAATTAAAAAACAATTATATCTGTGTCTAATGAGTGTGAATGTACTAGAAGCAATACGTTTTTATGTGAGTTTCGCTTGTTCTTTTGCATTTGCAGAACGTGAAATGATGGAAGGGAATGCCAAAATTATTCGATTAATTGCCCGGGATGAAGCACTTCATTTAACTGGTACACAGTTTATGATCAATCTCTTGCATTCCGGACAAGATGATAGCGAAATGTCACTTATAACTAAAGAATGTAGAGCCGAGTGTTACGAATTATTCGTACAAGGAGCCCTTCAAGAAAAAGAGTGGGCCGAATATTTATTCCAGAATGGATCTATGGTAGGATTAAATCAAGAAATATTATGTCAATATATTGAATACATAACAAATTTAAGAATGCTAGCCGTAGATCTTGAGATGCCCTTTCCAAATCATTCTAATCCGATTCCATGGATCAATTCTTGGCTTCTATCTGATAACGTACAGGTTGCCGCACAAGAAGCTGAATTAAGTTCTTATTTAGTAGGACAGATAGATTCTTCCGTAAGTACAGAGGAACTAAGTAAAATTAAATTGGATTAAGGATTTTTAATGTATTATTAAATTAATAAGGTATAGGATGAGCGTACTTTATAAAAGTAATCACTAATTGTGGAATTAATCCTAAGATTATCACTAATATTGTTAATATTAATACGGCTATGTTAACGCTTATGCGTCCAATAGTTAACGGAGTGTTGTAATTTGGTGCAATATTCTCCATTGGAGATAAGTATAAATATACTGTAATTCGTAAATAATAACAAATAGCTATTACACTACCTATCATGAATCCTATCATTAACCACCAAGCGTGCATTATTATTATTAACATAATAAGATAAAATTTACCGATAAATCCTAAAGTCATGGGGATTCCTGCTAATGATAACATCATTATGGTCATCATTATCGATAGAACTGGAGATTTCCAAAAAAGACCACGATAATCATCTATACTAGAACTCTGATTTCTACTAGAGATCAAAGTTATTATTCCTAATAATCCTAAGCTATTTAATAAATATCCAAGTAAATAAATTTCAGCTGTTTCTAGAGTAAACAAATGTTTATTAATAAAAATTAATGATATCCACAAATATCCCAAATGAGCTATAGAAGAATATCCTAAAAATCTTTTAAGATTTTTTTGATAAAAAGCTAGTAAATTACCGACTACAATAGATAAAAATGCCATTATTTCTAGGACCATGCGTATGGCCTCATGATCGGTAATAGATACTAATATTAAAAATCTCGTAATAGCACTAAAAATTGCTATTTTAATAGTAGTAGCTAAAAAAGTAATTACAGGAGTAGGCACTCCTTGATATACATCTGGAGTCCAGAAGTGAAAAGGCACTAGGGATAGTTTAAATCCTATACTGGTAATCAATAACGCTAAACCTACCAATAATAACGGATATTTATTTAAATACTCTGCAGTAAGTTCAGGTCCTATTTCTGAAAAAACTAGATTACCAAAGTGTCCATATATGAGAGCCAGACTAAATAAAAGAAAAGATGTAGATATAAAAGATAGCATACTATATTTAATGCATGCTTCTATCGAGAACTTATTATGAGAAGCATAACCGATTATTCCTAATAAGGGGACGGACATAAGTTCTATACCGATAAATAGTGAGGCAAAATTATTAGCACTTGCTAACAAAATTCCACCTAGAGAAGCTATTAATAATAATAAGTAAAATTCTTCTTTGTCAGGATAAAAAGTGAGCCATATATTAGAGAAGATGACCGTTGCCAAACTAGAAATGAGGATCAAAATACTAAAAAATATAGAATACCCATCTAGAGATAGAAAGGGAATAATAACAAATCTTTCTGTATACCTACAATATATTAATACTGAGATAGAGAGCAATAACCCAGTTAATGTCAATATAAAGCTGCATCCTGAATTGCGTCGCGATATTACCATAGAGATAAGAACTAGAATAATCATCGCTCCGATAATGAACATCGGAAGTAAAGATAAGAGCATTTTAATCTCGATATTCATTTTTTCTTCCTAATTACTACTAGTAGTTTTGAGTTTTATTATGGAATATTAATATATGACCAACTAGAAATATTGAGAACCGGTTGAGGATAAAAAAATAATCCTAATAGGAGACACATAAGCAATCCCAGGATAAAGCATTCGCGAATTGACATCTTTTTTAATCTTAAATATAGATTGGGAGATCCAAAAAAAGTACGCTGGATCATTATTAATGAATAAACTGTGGCAAAAATAATACCAAAACTAGCAATTATCGTAACTTTTGGAAATAGACGATAACTACCGAATAAAATTAAAAATTCTCCCAGAAAATTTCCAGTACCCGGTAATCCCATAGTAGCCAGAGCAAAAAATATTGTCAATGCAGGTAGATAATTGATATTATGCCATAAACCTTCTATTTGGGACATATTTCGGGTGTGCAAACGTTTATAAAGCAGGCCACATACAATGAATAATCCTGCTGCCGAAAGACTATGGGCAATCATTTGAATCACGGCGCCTTGATATGCTAAAGAGTTATTAGTATAAATACCAATCACTAAAAATCCCATATGAGAGAGAGAGGTATAAGCTACCATACGTTTAATATCATTTTGATTAAAAGCCATCCATGATCCATAAAAAATACTTATTATTCCTATCATCATAGCAATGGGTGCAAAGTTGATTGAGGCCCGCGGAAATAATAAAAAACTGAACCGTAATAATCCATATCCCGCTGTCTTTATTAAAAGACCAATTAAGTCTATCGCTCCTGCAGTGGGAGCGAAGCTATGTGCATCTATCACGGCTCCATGTAAAGGTACGAGAGGTAATTTCACTGCAAAAGCAATAAAAAAACATAGCATCAATATATATTCCAATGTGTATGACATTTGCGGATGATGCAATAACTGTAAATAACTAAAAGTCCATAATCCAGTAGCTGAATAATGTGCTAAACCAAGAGAAATAATGGCTATCAAGAGCAGAATTCCACTAGATTGGGTGTAAAGAAAAAATTTGAGAGCAGCCGTGATACGAGATGTTTCAGATAATTCTTTATGCCCCCATAAAGAAATCAGAAAGTACATAGGAATAATCATTATTTCCCAGAAGCAAAAAAATAGAAATAAATCTTGCGATAAAAAAACTCCGATGACTCCACATAAAATTAACATCATATTAAAATAAAACCAACCTGTAGAGTCTAGTTCTCTCCATGAACATAAGACTGACATAAGACCAAGTAAACCGGTTAGTAACACCATTAAAAGTGATAAACCATCAATAGATAGATGCACATTAATGCCAAATCGTGAAATCCAAACTCTAGAGTATTCATGCTGCCAGAATGATAATTCTTTACCATATTGCATGAATGCATAATCATTTTTCCACAATATTTCAAATGATAAAATTAAAATTAAACAGCAAACTATTAAAGATATCCACCGTGGTCCTTGTGTTTTAATACGTGCTAATGGACAACATAAAACACCTCCTATAATAGGAAGAATTATTAACCAGGGCAAAAACATGAATGTGTTCTCTTTTGTAATTTTTCTAAATATTAGGAATAAATACTAACAAAAATTTTTTGTTGAGGATATATTTGATCCTCTTTACCCATCTGTTAACGTTTACATAAGTAATAATACGGTTACAATTAACATAAAACTTAAAATTATTTGGGTAATATATATTCGAAGCATCCCATGATTCTCTATTTTAATCATTTTTCTGCCAACCATGTTAAAAAACATGTGAGGAAGCTTATTAATACTATTTTGGAGAGGATCGCGTATCAATAAGATAGCTATTTTTCTGTAAGGTAAGACCACAATGTGATTAAATAACCAGTCAAATCCCCATCCATTTAATCCAGCCGTAATAAAAAAACGTCCTAATGTACTTTGCGACATATATCTTCTGAGGACAAAATGTCTTCTAGATAACCATAGAAAAATAGAAATTCCAATCCCTAAAAGTACTATACTGACAGTAAGTAATTCTAATCCTAAAGAAGAAAGAAAAGTTTTACCCGACCTAATTTCCTGATTAAAGTTCATAAAAGGAGGAAGTGTCATTGTACCTATAAAAGTAGAAAGTATTAGGAGAACTACTAAAGGTAAGTAAAAAGTTAAATCTCTGTCTAATATTCTAACTTTAATTTTTTGGGTACCATAAAAAATTAGAAAAATCATACGACAAGTATAAATGGATGTTATCAAACTACCTAATAAAGCTATTATCAAGAAGTTTATATTTCCGTGATCCAAAAGTGATAAAAAAATTTTTTCTTTACTAAAAAATCCCGATGTACATAATGGTAAAGATGCTAGTGATGCTCCTCCTACTAGAAAGCAAATATATAGAAAAGGTATCCTTGTACGTAATCCTCCCATTTTCAAGATATTTTGCTCATGATTACAAGCTAAAATTATTGCTCCGGCAGTCAGAAATAATAGTGCTTTAAAAAAAGCATGAGTCACAAGATGAAAAATAGCTGACTCCCATGCTTGAGCCCCTAAAGCTAAAAACATATATCCTAATTGACTCATAGTAGAATAGGCTAATAATCGCTTAAGGTCCCTTTGTACTAAAGCTGTACATCCCGCGAATAATAAAGTAAGTGCTCCTATAATTCCTACTAAATTTAGTATATCGGAATTCAGTACAAATAAAATTTTGGTTCTGACAATTAAATAAATTCCAGCAGTTACCATGGTAGCTGCATGGATAAGAGCAGAGACTGGTGACGGACCAACCATAGCATCAGATAACCATGTATGGAGGGGTAATTGTGCAGACTTGCCTATCGCACTACATAATAATAAAAAGGTAGCCCATTCTAATAATATTTTATTATCTACTGCCAGTTTTGGAGCATTTATAGCAATATCTTGAAAATTCAAACTACTGCCCAAAAAACCGAGCATAAAAATAGCAAGTACTAAACAGATATCACCAATCCGAGTAATGAGAAATACCTTAAGAGCCGCTGCTCCATTAGATCTATTAGTATAGTAAAACCCAATCAGAAGATAAGAACATAAACCTACTAACTCCCATCCTAAATACATGAACAGTAAGTTATCTGCTAACACTAAGATGCTCATGCTGGATATAAAAAGATTAGTATAAGAAAAAAAACGTGAAAATCCTTCTTGACCCCGCATATACCAACAAGAAAAGATATTAATAATCAATCCAATTCCTAGAACTATGGTTAACATCGTTAATGAAAGTTCGTCTAACGACAGATTAAATTTTACGATAAAATCTTTAATACTTATCCACTTCCATAATGTGAAGTGATACTCTGCTGGTTTGTATTGAAAAAAATTAATTCCAATCCACATGGTCACTAAAAATGCACTTCCTATACAAATCGTACTGACCAGAGCACAAATTTTGTTATTCCATCGTCCTACAGAAAATGCTAATAATAAGAATCCTAAGAAGGGAAAAACAATAGGTATAATTAGAAGTGTCATCCGTGTAACCTACTAACTGAATCAATATTTATATTTTTATAATGCTGATAGAGCTGAAGTAACAGTGCTAATCCTATGCTTGATTCAGTAGCTGCCACACTAAGAATTAATATATACATAATTTGACTTTCTGCTTGATTCCAAAAAGTCCCCGTGACTATAAAAGCTAGTGCTGCTGCATTGAGCATAATTTCTACACTCATCAGCATAAATAAAAGATTTCGACGAAAAATCACACCAGTAATGCCAAGAACAAATAGAATGACTGAGATGGTAAGTGCTATTTGAAAAGATATCATGATAGAATAATGGTTTGACCTTCTTAGATTAGCGAGAAAATATCACTGCTTAACGTACTTTACATCCAATTTTAAAGGCTACAATTAGACCAGCTAAAAGTAAGAGAGATATACTTTCGATTAACACTACATAAGTGCTAAACAATAATTTTCCTACGGCTTGAACATTAATAATATAGGGTGGTAAAGGATAGTTAGGTATTTGTTGTATAAAAAACAATATTATCCACAGCCATAGAGCCGAAACTATTATTCCCAGAAATAATAATTTTTTAGTTATTTTGGGGCGTTCGATATCACATTGTTTATCTGAGTTCACTATCATGACTACAAAAACAAATATTACCATAATAGCTCCCGCATAGGCAATTATCTCCAAGGATCCAGCTAGATATGCCCCCAACGAGAACAACATGCCTGCAATTGCTAATATTGTAATTAACATGCATAATAACGCATGCATCGGGTTCTTGTTTGTTATTAATAGTATCGTCATTAGTATGGATACTATTGCACATATATAAAAAGATAGTACCATCATGATACATCCATCCGCTTAAAATTAAGGTAATAAGCTTTTCACATCAATAGGGATAAATTCATGAGACGCTCTACCTTTATTTTTACCCTGGATGGTTATCCCCGCAATATTATAAAAATTATAATCAGGATATTTTCCAGGTCCACTGATAAGCAAATCTTCCTTTTCGTATACTAAATCTTGACGTTTAAAATCTCCCATTTCAAAATCGGGAGTTAATTGAATAGCAGTAGTAGGACATGCTTCTTCACATAAACCACAAAATATACAGCGAGAAAAATTAATCCGAAAAAATTTAGGAAACCACCGTCCATCATCTTTTTCGTCTTTTTGAAGTGAAATACAATCTACCGGACAAACTACCGCACATAGTCCACATGCTACACACCGCTCCTGTCCGTCGTTATCACGAGTGAGAATAATTCTTCCCCGGTACCGTGGAGGTAAAAATACTTTTTTTTCCGGATATTTTATTGTTTCTCTTTTAGAAAAAGCATTTTTAAAAATTAGGTATAAACTACGTATTTGTGTTGCAAAACTTAATAAAATATATCTTAATAACATTTAAGTAATTATCTCCTTAATGTGACTGATAAAGTATTAACATCCCAGTTATTAACAAATTAAATAAGCTGAGTGGAAAGCAAATTGTCCATCCAAAAGATATTAATTGATCGTAACGTGGACGAGGTAAGGATGCTCGTATCAAAATAAATATTATAATAATAAGAGTAGTTTTTAGTAAAAACCAAATGAATGATGGTAAAAATGGTCCTAGCCATCCTCCCAAAAATAAAGTTACTATAAGTGATGAGATCGTAATCATGCCTAGATATTCACTGATAAAAAAGAGACCAAATTTTATTCCCGAATATTCCAAGTGATAGCCATCAGCTAATTCTTGTTCTGCTTGGGGTAGATCAAAAGGATGTCGATGACAAACAGCTATTCCGGATATAAAAAACATTATAAATCCTACAAACTGTGGGATAATATTCCATAAATGTTTTTGATTGCGAACGATGTCCGAAAGATTGAATGAATTGGCTTTTGCAACTACCCCCATTAATGATAATCCTAGAAATACTTCATAACTAATAGTCTGTGCCGCAGCTCGCAGAGCACCTAAAAGTGAATATTTATTGTTACTAGACCATCCGGCAAAAAATATCGCATATATAGATATATTTGCCATCATCAGAAAAAATAATATTCCAATGTTCATATCCGCGACTACCCAGTTACTACTCACAGGTACAATAGCAAAAGCTATTAATAAAGTGCTAACGGAAATAATTGGGGCGATAATAAATAATAAATGATCGGAAAATGGAGGAATCCAATCCTCTTTAAAAAAAATTTTTATCATATCCGCACAAGGTTGTAGTAATCCTAACCATCCTACTCTGTTAGGACCATAGCGATTCTGGAATAAACCTAACAATCTTCGCTCACAAAAACTCATAAATATACTACATAACAGAAGCACTACTAATATGACTAGAGCTTTAATAATATTAAAAGTTGTTATACTAGTCATTAGTAGTCAATTATGGTTAATATTAGTAATATAATCTATTTTTTCTCCATTAAAACATAATGGAAGTCCAGGAAAACCTAATGGTAATCCTATCAGCCCTGAAGATAAATTATTAGATACATTAACTGGTAAGCGCACTACCATATTCATAATACTTAATTCAACTATATTTTTTACCCTCAAACCTAATTGATTAGCATCTATGATATTAAACATAATATAGGTTGACGGCATACATTTTTGAATGACGGGCGTACGTTGAGACATTTCTTCACTACCAAATAAATGGTAGTATGGTACTATTCGTAATATTTTTGTTTCATTATTAGAGGATCCCAATGAACTATCAAAAAAACTAAAATTGTTATCTTTCTTGGTCTGTATCAGTCGTTGTCCTGGATCACCATGACGTAATGTGTCGCCAATTTTATTCTGAAATTTATTCCATGCCTGTGGTGAATTCCATCCTGGATACCAAGCAAAAGATATATGTTGTCTTTCAACAAAGGGATTATTTGTTCCTTCTAGAGAAAATGTTAACATAGAATCCTGATCTTCAGGTATGGCTTTCTCATGAACGTTAATATTAGCTAGAATTGCTGCTCCACCACTATATTGTGGTGATTTACGTACTATTTTCTGACCATGAATCCGAACTTTTATATCTGGGCAAACATCTTTAATACCTTTTAATTTTGGACAGACCTTTATACATGCCTGAATCACGTGATCAATATTCAACCATTTGATATTACTCTTAGTTAATTTACATTTTAATAAATGTAACCATCGCCAACTTTCTTTAATTTGAAAACTAGAATTATAATATGCAGGATCATAAACCTTAAAAAATCTTTGAGCTCTTCCTTCATAATTTACTACTGTTCCAGTACTCTCAGCAAAGCTAGCAGCGGAAAAAATTATATTAGCTTTAGCACTAGTTTTCGTATTCTGATGATCTATAACAATAACATTTGATATGTTAGTCAGTACTTCATCCATGATATTATGAGAAAAAATTCGATATAAATCATTTTCCATAATTAACACAGTATCTGCTTCTCCATTTTGGCATTGTTCTATCGCAGTTTCTAATGGTTTAATATTACTAGAAAGTAAACCTAATCCTATACTATTTACTTCGGCGGGTAATAAAATTAATCCTACTTCAGATTCTGAAGTATTGTTGAGCGCAGTCGCTATGTTAGCGGCCGCTTTTATAATTTCGACACTTCCAGCATTACTACCCGAAATAATTAAAGATTTTTTAGCTTGTTGTAAGGTCTTAGCAATCAAGTTAACTTGATCGCTAAGAGTAATTGGTAAGGAAACTTTTTGAGAGTTAGGGTCTAATAGATGAGCAATAGCATATCCTATTCTAGCTTGTTCTTCAGGTGAAGCATAATATTTCCAAAGCGCAATATCATCCAACCGTGTAGAGTCAATATTAGTTAGAAATAAACCAGCTAAAATTTTTTCATTTTGATCAAAATTGTCTTCTTGCTGAGACTTATTTTTTACTGCTTGCCGTACCGACAGAGCAAGTCTAGGACTAGTTTGGGTAAGATCTTCACCCAATACTAATATAACATCATAATTTTCTATTTCTCGTAATGTAGGTGAATAAATACCACTTTTGCTTAATATTTTTAAGATTAGTGATAATCTTGTTTGTTCTGAACCTGTCATACCTAGATAAAAATTTTCTTCTCCCACTAATTCACGAAGAGCAAAATTACTTTCAAGACTAGCACGCGCCGATCCAATTCCAATAATTTTTTTAGCATTTCTTAAGATAGTGGTAGTTTGGTTCACTATCTCTAAAGTATTGAACTCTAATGTGTGGTCCGGACGAAGTGCACGAGGCCATCTAGGTCGATCTAACAAATTGACATAACCATAACTGAACCGTCCACGATCACATAAAAAATAGTTGTTAATGGCGCCATGATAACGATTATCAATTTTTACTATATTGCCATAACGTTCTCCCGGACTAGTATTACATCCAACACTACAATGCGCACAAATACTAGGAGCAAATTGCAGATCCCATTTTCGAGTGTATTGTTTTGAGGCAGTTTTATCAGTGAAAACCCCGGTAGGACAAATTTCAATTAAATTTCCCGAAAATTCGTTTTCTAAGATTCCATCTTTTACTCTGCCAAAATAAATATTATTATGGATTCCATATACTCCTAAATCATTACCCTGAGCATAATCCTTATAAAATCTTATACAACGGTAACATACAATACAACGATTCATTTCATGAGATATAAAGGGTCCGAGATATTGATTGTAATGAGTACGTTTATTAAATCTATAACGTCGTTTATAATGTCCTGTCATTACTAACATGTCTTGCAAATGACAATTCCCTCCTTCTTCGCATACTGGGCAATCATGAGGATGATTTATCATTAACAATTCCAGAATATTTCGTCGAAATTCTTTGACTTCTGGATCTTCAATAGAAATGCAAATATTATCGATGGCTCTTGTCATACAAGCCATAATTATACTACCGTGATAATCTTGATCGTTATGATATTTTTTAACTGCACACAAACGACAAGATCCTACACTCCCTAAAGCCGGATGCCAACAAAAATAAGGAAGATCTAGTTTGAGTGATAAACACGTATGCAATAAATTTTTCGATCCATCTACTACATATTTAGTGCCGTCTACATGGATAACAGTCATATTACAAGTATTCTCTTTTCCTCATCCTCTAATTATGAAATTCTATTTTTATTGATATGAGGTTCTATCCTATGAATAACACTAATATTTTTAATTTGTGCGGCATGATGCTATTCCGTTTTCAAATTCCTTTTTGAAATATTTTAAAGCACTTTTCAATGGTTCTATTGCTCCGGGAGCAAGATAACAAAAACATTTGCCAGCTCCTAAAAGATTACAAATGTTTTCAAGCATTTTCAGGTCTTCTTCTTGACCCTCTCTTTTTTTAAGGGTTCGCAATATCTCTACACTCCATGGTAATCCCTCTCGGCATGGAGTACACCAACCACAAGATTCTCTAGAAAAAAATTTCTCCAAATTGTATAAAAGTTCTACCATATTAATTTTATCATCCACTGCTAATGCGATTCCTGTACCTAACCGACTGCCAACTTTACTTAAAGTAGTAAAATCTAGAGGTACATCTAAGTGATGAGGAGTAAGAAAAGCAGTACTTGATCCTCCGGGTTGCCATGCTTTTAATTTAAATCCTTTCATCATGTCTCCTGCATAATCTTCCAGAACTTCGCGAGCGTAAATACCTAAAGGTAATTCCCAGATTCCAGGATTTTGAACTCTACCTGAAAAACCCAGTAGTTTGGTTCCCATATCATAACTGTGGTTGATCGCAAGACCTTTATACCATGACACTCCATTTTCCAGAATACAGGGGATATTACATAGCGTTTCCACATTATTAATACATGTAGGTTTTTTCCAGAGACCTGACGTAGCAGGAAAAGGTGGTTTAGAACGAGGATTAGCACGTTTTCCTTCAATTGCATTCATTAATGCTGTTTCTTCTCCACAAATGTATCTTCCAGCCCCTGTATGTAAAATTATTTGTAAATTGAATCCCGAACCCATAATATTTTTTCCAAGAAAGCCCGCTTCGCGGGCTTCGTAGATAGCACGTCGTATATTACCAGCGGCAATAATATATTCACCGCGAAGAAAAATATAACCTATAGTCGCTTTTAATGCATAAGCGCTTATTATCATTCCCTCTATTAGCAGGTGAGGTAAATTTTCTAACAAAATCCGGTCTTTGTAGGTGCCCGGTTCCATCTCATCTGCATTACATATTAAATAACGTATCTTAATGGAATCTTCTGTATCGGGAATTAAACTCCACTTGATACCCGTAGGAAAACCCGATCCTCCACGTCCCTTAAGACCGGATTTTTTCACTATATTTATCACCTCAGCGGAACTAATTTTGACTAATGTTTGTTTTGCCGCCGTGTAACCATTTTTTCTACAATATTCCTGTATCCATACTGGTTGTTTATCCTCGCGCATTCTCCAAGTTAGAGGATGTGTTTCTGGTAACGGATAAAAATGATTTTTCATGGATAATGTTCCAATATAATATCTAGAACATCAGTTGACACAGGCCCGTAAGTATCATTATTGATCATCATCGTGGGACTTCTATCACAATTACCAAGACAACATATTGGTAACAACGTAAAACGTCCATTTGCGGTTGTTTGTCCTTTTGTGATCTGGAGATATTCTTCAATATACGACACTATTTTTTTATAACCATTAATATAACATATACTACTATCACAATATCGAATAACATGACGTCCTACAGGACGTCTAAAAATTTGACTATAAAAAGTAGCTACTTCTTCTACTTCAGTGGGTGAGATGCCTATTATTTCCGCTATCTCCTCGAGAGATTCATCTGACACCCACCCTCGATATCTTTGTACTATTTTGAGAGCTTCAATTATAAATGCTCTCGGGTGAGTTTGATAATTTTGTTTTTCTTTTTCAATCTGTTGGCGTTCGGTATCAAAAGCATTCTTCTTGTTATAAGACATATTATCGATCCACATCGGACATAACAAAATCAATGCTACCTAAATAAACCACTAAATCCGATATTAAACTGCCCCTAATTACCGAAGGTATTTGTTGTAAATGTGCAAAACTAGGAGTTCTAATTCTAGTACGATAACTCATGCTAGTACCATCACTAGTTAAATAATAACTATTAATACCTTTGGTTGCTTCCACCATCTGAAAAGATTCATTCACAGGCATTATAGGACCCCAGGAAACTTGCAAAAAATGAGTTATAAGAGTTTCGATATGCTGTAATGTAAATTCTTTTGGCGGAGGAGTAGTTAAAGGATGATCAGCCTTAAATGGTCCTAAGGGCATGTGATTAAGACATTGTTGAATAATTTTTAAACTTTGACGTAATTCTTCTACTTTAAGCAGAACTCGGCTATAGCTATCACTTATTCCATCTCCTATAGGAACTTCAAAATCAAAAAACTCATACCCTGAATAGGGGCGCCACTTTCTCACATCAAAAGCTACCCCAGTAGCACGTAATCCTGCTCCGGTTATTCCCCAGTCAAGAGCTTCTTTTTTACGGTAAGAAGCAATACCTTTAGCACGACTAATTAAAATAGAATTCTGTAATGCTGCTTTGATATATAGATCCAACCTTTTGGGCATCCAATCTAAAAAATTCTGTACCAAATATTGCCAACCTTGCGGTAAATCATGAGCTACTCCTCCGATCCGGAACCAAGCCGGATGCATACGACACCCTGTAATAGCTTCTACTACATCGTAAACTTTCTGACGATCAGTAAAAGCTAAAAACACTGGGGTCATAGCACCTATGTCTTGAATAAAAGTAGAAATATACAATAAATGACTATTAATTCTGAATAATTCTGAAAGCAAAATACGAATGACTTTCACTCTATCCGGTACTTTGATTCCTGCCATTTTTTCTAACGCTAAAATATAAGGCATTTCATTAACACAACCTCCCAGATATTCGATACGATCCGTATAAGGAATAAAGTTATGCCAGGTATGTAGTTCAGCTATTTTTTCTGCACCCCGATGGTGGTAACCAATATCAGGAACACAGTCAATAATTTGTTCTCCATCAAGTTGTAGGATTATCCTAAAAGCTCCATGGGCAGAAGGATGATTAGGTCCAAAATTAAGAAACATAAAATCTCTCTCTTCATTTCCACGTGACATTCCCCAATTTTCTGGAATAAATTTCAATGCTTCCATTTCTATCTCTTCTTTTATTTTAGTTAGATGATAGGGCTGAAATTCGGTAGCTCGAGCCGGATAATCTTTTCTTAAGGGAAAACCACTCCATTGGGATGGCAACAGGATTCTCGTTAGATGAGGATGACCTAGGAAAGTAATACCAAACATATCCCAAATTTCCCGTTCATACCAATTTGCATTAACAAATAAATTAGTCAATGATGATATCTGGAGATTATGCATCAATAATGCCACTTTTATCATGATATCGGCATTTCTTTCAATGGAAATAAAATGATAAAACACAGTAAAATCAGCTGGAGGTAACTCATTTCGGTGAGTTCTAACACGCTCATCTATTGCATGAAGATCATAGAGCATGAGATAAGGATCTCGAACAATATTACGTAAAAAATTCACTATTTCTATAAGTTTATGACGATCAATCCAAATAACTGGAAAATCCATGCAAGTAGTCTGTAATTTGAGACATTCTCTACCAAAATTATTAGAGAGTTCACTAATTATTTGATACTTATAATTATTGACGCCCTCCATGGGTAAGAAATGTTTATAGTTATTATTATATTTATTCACAAGAATATTATATAGCAGCTATTTTTCTTATATTATTTATGAAATTTTATCAGGACTAGGTAAAGTAGTCACTGACATGCGTTCCGTTCTTTTTATATTACGTTCGGAGATAAAACTGGGACGTCGATAAAAATATTGACCTTCGGGATCTATCATCCACGAGAGAGGACGCGATTCCTTAGTGATTACCTTTTGCAACAGTAAAAGAGCTTGGATATAAGCTTCCGGTCGCGGGGGACAACCCGGAATGTAGATATCTACTGGTAAAAACTTATCTACTCCTTGCACTACCGAATATATATCGTACATTCCACCCGAATTAGCACAAGATCCCATTGATATAACCCATTTAGGAGCTAACATTTGATCATAAAGACGTTTGATGATAGGAGCCATTTTGATAAATGGAGTTCCTGCTACTACCATAAAATCCGCTTGTCGGGGAGATGCCCTCAAAACTTCAGATCCAAATCTCGCAATATCATGTACAGCAGTAAATGCCGTTACCATTTCCACGTAACAACATGAAAGACCAAAGTTATACGGCCATAAGGAATTTTTTCGACCCCAATTTACTAATTTATGAAGAACTTGTTCTAATTTTCCCATATATACATTCTGCTGAACTACTTCTTCTAAATTATCTCTCTCTTGATCAGAATAATTTTTCGATAAATTGGCTTTTGATTGTATTTTAGTAATTGTATAGTTCATCTTAGTGCCTGGAGACTTAATATGATTCGACGAAATTATAACTAACGTATATTAATAAATTTATTGGGAATAGAAGTCCGCATTAATATTTTCCATTTAAGAGCCTTATTATGTACTAAATAAATTAAACTTGATATTAGGATTATACTAAAAATAGATACTTCAAAAAATCCTAGCCACCCACTATCCCGAACAGTAATGGCCCAAATATATAAATAAAGTGCTTCGATATCAAAAATTACAAATAATAAAGCTATTAAGTAAAATTTAGCCGAAAAACGCAAGCGAGCACTACCTACAGACTGCACTCCAGATTCAAAAGGAATATTTTTACTATAACCGGTACTTTTCCCCCCCAATAACCATGAAATGCATAGAATGATAGTACATATTCCTAAAGAGACCATGCAATAAATCATAAATGATCCTAAATTGAGCATATATTTTCATCCTCCTTATTGGAAATATTACATAAATTCTTGAAATATATATTTTTAAGTAATTAACTTTCTCGATATTAATTTTGAATTGTAAGATGAATATAAACTGACGTTTTGATGATAGTTTATGAGCATTAGATTTATCTGGAAAATTCGCTCATCTCTTCTTTTTCTCTATAAATAGATTCTAATGGACTTTATGGCTCGTAAAAAATCGTTAATTGACAGAATATCATTGATAGAGAGAAAATTCTTCAATTTATCTAGTAAAGATAAAGGTAAATAAAAGTTTTTCTGCATACTTAATTTGAGTAATATTTACGATTAATTGAAAAATTCTATCTCAATGTTAGATAGACTAGTAACATTATTATGAAATAAACTTCTTTTATATTATTAAATATTTCCTAAGATGTAAATCTTAATAGAGGACAGCAATAGTCAAATATATAATCTATACTATGGTTAGAATTAACATTCTAACTCATTAGAAAATTTCAGGTAAAATATATACATATTTATGTAATAAAACATCGTTACAAGAGAATCACATCTATACTCTTAATCACAACAGTGAGTAAGTCAATAATTCTCTATTATACTGCACTAGGGAGAATAAAATGTCAGCAGATAACTCTATAAATACTATCCATGAAGAAGCAAATATGCATTTAAAGAAAATTTCATGGGATGCAATATTTGCCGGTTTAATATCTACCTTAGTAATAGAGCTTGTATTATTACTATTAGGAACTGCAGTAGGGGCAAGTTCTATTTTTCCTTTGAATGATACTAATCCGCTTGCTAATATAGCAATGGGTCCAATCATATGGACATCAATTAGCATGATGATTGCACTGTCAATAGGATCATATCTATCAGGAATGATTGCTGCTCGTGAAGGAGTTCTACATGGAATGTTGGTGTGGGCAATTAAAACATTAATTTGTTTAACTTTAATAAGCATACTTTTTACACAAGTTATCAGTGGAACCATGAGTTTATTAGGAACAGGTTTACAAGCGGCCAGTAAAAGTGCTTCTGTTATCGCTGTACACGCCTCTAAATTAGCCAGCCAAAAGTTTCAAGATAATAACATTAACTTAGAGGATTTAAAATCGGAACTAATTAATACTATGCATGATGTTTATGAAAAATCATTAACACAGAACTCTGGATCTGATCAAATATTATCTCCCTCTCAAGCTCCGGTTTTGCCATCTAAAGAATCTATAGATAATGAGATTATTCAATGGTTACAATCTTTTCTCCAAGGCAATAAAAGTTCTCTCCAAACTGAAGATCGAGAAAATTTCAAAAAAATATTAAAATCACATCTCCGAATAAGTGATACTCAAGCAGACACTTTAGTACAAAAAGTAGAAGAAATATATCATACTTGGAAAAGTAAGGTAGGATCTACGGCTAAAAAAGCGGCATATAAAACTGCTCATACGATATCTAAAGCAAGTTGGTTTTTATTTTTTCTACTAATAGTAGAAGCTATAATAGCTGGTACTATGGCTCAACTAGGATATCGTAATAAAAATCTCTTTTATAATAGATAAGAAAAATTAAATTTTCAATAAAAAAACAGGTGAATCAACAACACCTGTTTTTACTGAATTTTATCTTAAAAAAAGATCCAATTATCGTTTTAAATCTAACGGTATTCCTGTCCACCGATAAAATAAATCGTTTTTAGTGGTTATGGCAAACTGATCTAATACTCTAATGATACTCTGATCTAAAATATCCTCTATCCTTTTAGGATTATGATAAAATGCCGGTACAAGAGGCATGATGACTGCTCCATTTTCCGCTACCATAGACATCAATCGTAAATGTCCTAAATGCAGTGGTGTTTCTCTTATACATAAGACTAATCTTCGACGTTCTTTTAATATCACATCTGCAGCTCGAGTAAGTAAACTATCAGTATAACTATGAGCAATACCAGAAAGAGTTTTCATAGAACACGGAACAATCACCATTCCATCAGTTTTAAAAGATCCAGATGAAAGAGATGAGGCGATATTACGAACATCATGTACACTATCAGCCATAACTTTTAAATCTTTTAAAGAATAATTAGTTTCTAAATTTAAAGTGTGACGAGCCGATAAACTCATGACTAAATGAGTTTCTACCCCATGAATGTTTTTTAATATTTGTAATATACGTATCCCATAAATTATTCCTGTTGCACCTGATATCCCTATAATTATGCGTTTCATGACTAAAATTATACCTATCTCGGGAATAAGCTCCTTATTCCAGTTTAAATAGTATTTGGGGACCAAAAAGTTCTTACGATCCTTGAGAACAACAGTTATATTTTATTGAATACTACGATCTTAATTTCAGACAAGATTTTTCAAATCTAATCTTATATCTAAGAAAAAATCTATCTTATTCATTTTTAAAAATTTTTCTTATAAGATTGAACTGTATTCCTTATTCAGACAAGATATCACCTGCGCAACAGTATAAAACGAACCAGAAGCAAGCACAATATCATTCTTATCAGCTTTATGCATTGCATAATTCCACGCTTGTGAAATTCTATTAAAAATTTTCGCTTGTGGTAAATATTTCGATAACTTAACGGCTGATGTACCTCGCAAACCGGGAGTAGAAGCACAATACCAATAATCAATTTGATTAACTAAATTTTTTATTATACCTTCTATATCCTTATCACAGAGAATTCCTATTACCGCATGTTTTTTTCCACCTGTTCTAGTAGAGGAGTAATATAGCTCTAGTTGTTTAGCCAACCGCTGGGCGGCCTGTGGATTATGAGCCACATCTAGAATAACCTTAGGTTTAAGGTCAATAATTTGAAATCTTCCTGGTAAAGCAATAGTGGGTAAAGAAGAAATAATAATCTTTTTACTGATCTTTAAAGAAGAATAACGTAAAGCGGCTATTGCCGTAGCAGCATTTTCTACAGGAATTTTAGGGAAAGGTAGATCTCTAATACAATCTTTTTCATCATAAAAACTCCAGTTCTCAGTATTCTGAATATAGATCCAATGATAATTAACTATATACAGAACAGCCTGACTTTTATAGGCTTCTTTAGTTAGAATATTAATGGAATTATTTAATTCACCAATAATAGCAGGTTTGTGGGACCGGAATATTCCCGATTTTTCACGGCCAATACTGACTATATCTGTCCCTAATAAGGTTGTATGATCTAAACCGATAGAAGTAATTACTGATATATCAGAATCAATGATATTAGTAGCATCAAGACGACCTCCTAATCCTACTTCTAAAATAACTACATCTAAAGTAAATTGGGTAAATAAATAGAGTGCTACTAATGTAGTAAATTCAAACCAAGAGATTAAGATATTATTACAGTAGGATTCTATTACTGAAAAAGCTAATGTATATGCTTCGTCTTCTAACTCATGACCTTTTATACGAATTCGTTCAGTATAACGTAGTAAGTGAGGAGAAGTATAAACTCCGGTACGATAACCAGCAGCTAACAGTATCATTTCCATTGCCCTGCACGTCGTACCCTTACCATTCGTTCCTCCTACAGTAAATATTATAGGAGCTGGTTGAAGTAAGTTTAGTTTCTTCGCTACTTTTCTAATCCTCTCCAGACCTAATAGTATTTGAGATGGATATCTATTTTGTATAAACTTCAACCATGTAGTTAATGAAGATGATGCGTTAGGTGGATGCTGATTCAAGTAGTATCCTCTATCTTAGAGAGCTATAAATAATGGACCTAATGTAATTTTAGGTAAAAGAAAATGTTCTGGATAATCAGTCGATACTAGATATAATCCTTCTGCCTTAGCTGTCGAAGCAGCTAAAGTTCTTTTTTTCCCTGCTAATATTTGAGCCATCCACTCTTCTGGGTGTTTACCAGATCCAATTTCTATTAAACATCCTACAATATTGCGTACCATATGTTGCAAAAAAGAATTAGCTTTCATATCTACTATAATATAAGAACCATATCGATAGACATTCAGATATATAATATTACGGTAAGGAGTTGTTGATTGGCAATGCAATGATCGAAAAGTAGTATAATCATTTTCTCCCAGTAAATATTGTCCCGCTCGATGCATGACCTCATAATCTAAAGGTAGAGGATAATGTAATACTCGTGAATTTAACAGTGCTGGTCTTAACATATGATTATATATCACATAACGATAATGACGAGAAATAGCACTAAATCGAGCATGAAAATGAGATGAAACATTTTGTACCCAGCGGACTGCAATATCTTTGGGAAGATAACTATTAACTCCTCTACTCCAAGAAACTATTTTACGACTTGCAGTAGTTTCAAAATGTATTATCTGTCCTAAGCTATGTACTCCCGCATCAGTTCTACCCGCTCCTACTGTGCTAACAGAATGATTAGCGACCATTGTTAATGCTTCTTCTAAAGCAGTCTGCACCGTAGGTACGTTATGTTGTCTTTGCCAACCAAAATATCTCGTCCCATCATATTCAATACAGATTGCAATTTTCTTTCTCACTTTACTTTCCGACCCAATACTTTTTTTTATCTTCAGTAAGATTGACGATTATAATTTTTAATTATAGGTACAATTAACAACATCTATATATATATTCGATATTAACAATGTTATTTAGTAATTGGTACTAGGATCATTATCCAAATATATATATTCTAACATCTTGACTTATAATTTATGTACCCGATGACATTCTTCTTGGTTCTGATCAACGATCATATCGAAATAATATTTTTCAATACATCAATATTCCTCTATCTTAGAGAGCATCTTCAAAAAACAGGAATAATATTCCAAAAAGACTTTTTTAATCACTAACATAGTAGTTAATAATACTAAATAAATTTTTCACGTTAATGTCTTCCTAAGTAAGAAAATTTTCTCGGATTTAACAACGAAACGAATAATTTTTTCTTATTCCAGATAGAGGATGAGTTGAGAAGAGAAGAATCTGGGGATCAAAGAACGAAAAAAATATTTTTTCTTCTTATCCTCGAAGATAATCCTCTTCACTCCTTTTGAAACTTTTTTCTAAATGATATTTATGTGGATAATCAATTTTTAAATACTCTAATAATTTTGACTTTTTAAACTTTGACTTACGATGGTCAGTAGTAGCTGCCGAATCGCCGCTATATTTAGCGTTTTCAGTTACGAATTCGTATCTATTATTAGATTATCTATATTTAATCAATTGATCACTCCCTATTTTGGGTAGTTCAGTTCTACTCACAAACACTAATTCATAAAAGTATATTTCGATGGGGATAGAATACTTTTTTTTATTAGCTAGTCGTAATATTCCATTCTCTAACCTTGTGAGCCGATATTACTCTTTAGTAAATAAAACTGAACCAATAGCATTACATAAAAAGTCCATATTCTGTGTTGTCATACCAGCTACATTTATTCTGCCGTTATTTAAAAAATAAATGCCAAATTCTTTACGCAAACGTAAAACGTGTTGTGAAGATAGACCACTATAAGAAAACATTCCATGTTGCTTAGTGATAAAACTAAAATCTCTTTGAATTCCTTTCTTCTTTAGAGAACTGACAAACAAAGACCGCATTTTGGTGATTCGATCACGCATCCATGAAAGTTCATTCTGCCACAGCTGGTTAAGATTATCATTTTTTAATATAGTACTAACTATAGCTGCTCCATGAGCCGGAGGATTAGAATAAGAAGTACGGATAATAGCTTTTAACTGACTCAGGACCCTATTTGCTACATTATTATTCTGAGCTATCAATGTTAAACTTCCAACCCGTTCATTATATAACCCCATATTTTTAGAATATGAACTTGCAACCAACAATTCTTCATTATACTTTGTAAAAAGTTGCAGACCTCTTGCATCTTCTTCTAAATTTTTATCAAATCCCTGATAAGCAAAATCAAAGAATGCTAAGCAGTGATTTTTTTGACAGAAAAGAGCCAATTCCTTCCATTCTTCTCTATTAGGATCAATACCAGTCGGATTATGACAACAGCCATGAAAAAGTACTATATCTCCTGGGTGAACTTTATTTTTCAAATAACATACTAATTTATCAAATGATAAAGTATGAGTATTAGATTCCCACCAAGGATATTCGCAAACTTCTAAACCTGCAACCATAAATATATTTTTGTGATTAGGCCAACTCGGACTACTAATCCAGATCCGCTTATTTTTAGTTTTTGTAGCAAGTAAATCGGCCGCAATACGCAAAGCACTGGTTCCTCCGGGAGTTTGTACAGTTCTAATACGGTTTTCTTCGAAAATTTTATTTTTCTCCCCAAATAATAATGCTTGAGTATAAGTAGAAAAATTAGTCATACCATCGATACTCAAATAATTTTTACTCTTTTCTTGCTCTAACAAAATTTTTTCTGCTTTTTTTACGCTTTTTAAAATGGGAGTTTGACCTGTTTCATCGGTATACACACCAATACCGAGATTAATTTTATTAGTTCGGGAATCTGCAGAAAACTGTTCAGTTAATCCTAAAATAGGATCATGAGAAGCCGCTTCTATTTGTTCAAACATATTATTAATTCCATCCATCACTAAAGCCAAAAAGATTAATTATATTGGAAATATTATAAACTTTGACAGTATTAATATAAGTTGAGTTAATCAAATCACAATACAACTGGAGATTAAAAATTAGTAAAAAGCACAATCAAAGTTTATATTCACCGTTTTAATAATAACTTTATATTTCTCTCCTCCAATAGTAATGACAAAATTTTTAACACCTCACTCCGTTAATTTCTTCACAAGAAAAATCAGAAAAGATATCTTTATTATTTTTTCCTAGGTAATATTGAACTTTATTAAAGAACGTACTTCCTATCAAAAAGAAATTATGTTAATAGAAAACATGAATATTCTTTTTTTAAATTTGTTTTATTAGCACTAACTGGTGGATTAACTCAATGCCTTTAATAATAACCCAAAAGTGTATACAATGTGATATTTGCGTTCCAGAATGTCCAAGTAATGCCATATCAATGTCGAAAGATTTTTATACCATCAATATCCAACGATGTACTGAATGTATAGGTATTTATTCTCGTCCTAATTGTCAAAAAGTTTGTCCCATTAATAATGCTATTACTAGAATTAAAACTAATAATTAGTTTCTATAATTACTGTTGCCAAAGCATACTCTCTTTCATCTGTTATGGTAACATGAATACATTTTACCCCTATATCTTCTGCTATTAAAGCTACAGTCTGCCAACATTTTAAATGTGGTTGACCATAGTCATCATGAAAAATTTCAAATTGTTGGAATATTTTACCAGATCTGAGACCAAATGCTTTTGCGGCCGCTTCTTTAACTGCAAAACGTTTGGCAAGAAAATGAACGGGATAACAATTTTTATTAAATTCTCTCCTTTCATAATCAGATAATATTCGGTTAGAAAATTTTTCTCCGTATTTAGAGACTACTTCTGCAATTCTTTTTATTTCAACTAAATCACTACCTACCCCTATAATTCCCATTCTTATTCACTTTCTCATTAAATTTTATCTCATACGATCTTGAGAATCATTTTAGTTATGATGACGACTAGTTGCATAACTTAACTAGAATAATAAGTTCACTTAATTAAATGTAGTAAAATATTAGTTAATACTAATTATGATTCTTTTATTACTCTAACTCCTAGAGATCTTTCTTTACTCTTCCTCATAGGATCTGTGGAATTTTTAGTTCATCAGGAACTGTTAGGATAGACTACCTCTTACTTAAATAAGATCATCTATCTTATTTCAAGATCAGATAATTATCATCTATAATATACTTCCAATAGTTAATTACTCTCTAATGAGAGTAAAATTTTTCTTGTTGGTAAAACCATCTCATCCTGAGTACATTCATTTTTTACTTTAATCCATAATTTTAAATATACTTTTAACTTCATTATTTTTTCTATGTCGAAACGAGCTTTTATCCCAATATTTTTTATCTTCTTTCCATTTATTCCAATAATAATTTTTTTATGACTTCTTCGATTAACCATTATCAATGCATAAATAACACAATATTCATCTTGCTTTACATAAAATTTTTCAATTTTAACCTTCAGTGAAGAAGGTATCTCGTCCCCTAGCACTCGGATTAATTTTTCTCTAATGATTTCCGCAAGAGTAAAATTTATAGGTTGGTCTGTGAACACTTCAGGAGCATAAATATGCTCTGATAAAGGTAAAAAATTGCGGATAATTTGGGATAGTTTATCTACATTAAAACCTGTAATAGCAGAGATAGGGATAATATCTCTAAAATTTTTCTGCTGATTTAAAAATTTAATATGAGGTAAAAGCAAACTTTTGTTATAAATAATATCAATTTTATTTATTACCAAGATGACGGGAATTTCTTTATCTTGGAGCCAACTTAATACTCTCTGATCTTCAGAATTCCATATGGTTCCTCCTACCATAAAAATGACTATCGATACATCACTGATACTTTTCCTGGTAATAGAATTCATTAAAATATTTAAGAGTTTTTTTTTAGAATCACATCCTGGAGTATCTATATATATAGATTGGTAACCACCTTCTGTAGCTATCCCTAGAATTCGATTTCTAGTAGTTTGTTTTTTATTGGAAGTTATAGATATTTTACGTCCTATTAACCTATTCAATAAGGTAGATTTTCCTACATTAGTTCTACCAATTATAGAAATAAAACCACAATAAGTCATATTAGTTTTCATTCAATACCTAACTTTAGAAGCATTTTCTCTGCGGCTATTTGTTCAGCTTTACGACGACTAGATCCACTCCCAGTAGCCCGATCATTGATATTACTTACTTTACAGCAAATAGTAAAAATTTGATCATGGGCTTCCCCATGAACAGCCACTACTAAATAAGTGGGAAGGGGCAAACGTTGACTCTGTAACCATTCTTGTAATCGAGTTTTAGGATCTTTCTGTTTATGTCCTGGTCTTATATGTTCTAATCTTGAGTGGAACCACTGGAGAATTACTGCTTCTACAGTAGCAATATTACTATCTAAGTATACTCCCCCAATAATGGCTTCAATAGCATCAGCTAAAATAGAATCTCGGTGTTCTCCTCCACTTTTGAGCTCTCCTGCTCCTAAATACAGATACGCACCTATATTAAAGGTCCGGGCGATTTCCGATAAAGTAAACTCACGTACTAATGTCGCCCTCATTCTACTCATTTCTCCTTCATTTTCTCGAGGAAAACGATGGTAAAGAGCATTGGCAATAACATAGCTAAGTATAGAATCACCTAAAAATTCCAAGCGTTCATTATGTTGACTGCTGGAACTGCGATGAGTCAGAGCTTGCTGTAATAAAAAATAGTTTTTAAAATTATATCCTAATTTTTCTTGAAGTGTTTTCATAACTCTCATCTTCATCCAATACCAAATTTATCAGCCTCTAGACAATTATTTAATGATGATTCCAATTCGATTTACACGAATGCCACTAGGTACCCAGTGGCAATTGTTTTTATTGATACTCATCCAGATAACTATTGCTTTTCCCACAATATGGTGTTCTGCGACAAATCCCCAATATCTACTATCTGCACTATTATCGCGATTATCTCCCATCATAAAATAGTAACCTTTAGGCACTAACCAACTGGCTGGAGGATGATTAGGTTGTTTATAAAACACATTGGTTTTAACAGGAGATACCTGGGGAAGAAGAAAAATTTTATGTGTTATATTATCTAAAGTTTCTAATCGTTCCCACATCCGTAAACTGTGGTCCAGAAAATCATTCTGTGAAATATTATAAAAACAAGTGTTCACTATTCCTTTAGCTATATTAAATGTTTGTACAAAATTGCTAATTTTCAGAGGAGAATAATCTATATGTATTCTTTGAGATTTGTGAGGATCAATAAAACTGGATTCTATCATGAGTTTTTTCTCTCTTGGATTGTAGGTAATTAAATCTCCAGGTAATCCAATAATTCGTTTAATATAATTAATGTGAGGATTCTTAGGATACTGAAAAACTACAATATCTCCCCTTTTAGGATGTCTAGTAAACAAGATTGTCTTATTATTAAGAGGATTTTTCAATCCATAAGAAAATTTTTCTACCAATATATAATCTCCGATAAGTAATGTAGGCATCATCGATCCGGAAGGAATTTGAAATGGCTCAAATATAAAAGATCTTATTATAAATACTAGTAATAACATCGGAAATAGGGAACTATAATATTCAATGAATTTATAAATGGAAAATATTATTCCTTCTCTTAAATAAGGAGAATAAATCAATTTGATTAATTGACATTTTTTCAGCAACCAAAGAATTCCGGAAAAAAAAATTGCTCCTAGTAATAGGAAGGTAAATTTAGTCGGCATAAATTGAATTTTTATCTATCTACATGTAACATTTGACGAAATAATTCTGGAGGAAGTTCAATATTTCCTAAAATTTTCATACGTTTTTTTCCCTGCTTTTGCTTCTGCAAAAGCTTTTTTTTGCGACTTATATCACCACCAGAACATCTAGACAGCACGTTTTTTCTTAATTGTTTTATAGTAGAACTCGCAATAATCTTAGTTCCTATTGCCGCCTGAATCTTAATATCAAATTGATGACGTGGAATAATATTGATGATTTTCTCTAATAATTTATGAGCTAACCATGTAGTATTCTTGCGATGAATGATCATAGATAATGCATCTACATGCTTTTTATTAATTAAAATATCTAACCGGACCATATCTGCTACTTTAAAAGACTTAAATTGATAATCCATAGATGCATAACCACTCGAAAGAGATTTCAGTCGATCAAAAAAATTATTTATTATTTCAGCCAGGGGTATTTCATATATTAATTCTACTTGATTCATCTTATGATATATTAAATTCATTTGAATACCCCGGCGCTCTATACATAAACCCATCACATTTCCTAAGTATTTTTGCGGGGTAAAAATACGACATTCCGCTACTGGTTCTCTTAATATCGATATTTTATTAAAGAGGGGAAGTTGATGAGGACAATCGATGTGAACTATTTCTCCGTTAGTGGTTTCTATTTCATAAATCACTGTAGGTACAGTAGTAATTAAATCTAAATTATATTCTCTTTTCAACCGCTCTTGAATAATATCTAAGTGTAACATACCTAAAAAACCACAGCGAAAACCACAACCTAGAGCATGAGAAAATTCCGGTTCATAAGAAAATGATGCATCATTAATGCTAAGTTTAGCTAACGCATTACGTAACGACATATAGTGCACGCTATTAATCGGAAAGAATCCTGCATAGGTTTGGGGTTGAATTTTTTTAAAACCGGGAAAAGTTTTTTTTGCGGGGTGGTTAACTAGTGTTATTGTATCGCCGACCGGCACCCTCATAATATTTTTAATTGAACAAGCTAACCACCCAACTTCACCACAATTTAAATAATATCTTTCTCGTACCTTAGGAGTAAAAATTCCTAGACGTTCCACTTGATAAGATTGGTTACTATTCATAAGAAGAATCTTATCCCCTGTACGGATAATGCCATTTATAATTCTTATAAGTGATACTACTCCTAGATAATCATCAAACCAAGAGTCAATAATAAGTGCTTGTAATGTTTCCTGTGGTTTTCCCTGTGGGGGAGGAATGGTCAGAATTAAGCGCTCAATAACTTCTACTACTCCTATTCCTGTTTTAGCCGAACAGCAAATTGCATTACGAGCATAAATTCCTATAATATCTTCAATTTGTTTTGATATTCTTTGAGGATTAGAGGTAGGTAAATCTATTTTATTTATAATTGGAATTACCTCTAAATTCATATCTAAAGCAGTATAGCAATTAGCTACAGTTTGTGCCTCGACGCCCTGAGTAGCATCTACTAATAACAAAGCTCCTTCACATGCTGCTAATGATCTAGAAACTTCATAAGAAAAATCTACATGACCAGGTGTATCAATCAAATTAAGCATGTAAGTTTGTGCATTTTTAGCATAATATTGCAAACTGACACTTCTAGCCTTTATAGTAATTCCTCGCTCTCGTTCTAACTCCATAGAATCAAGAACCTGACATTCCATTTCGTGTTTAGATAATCCTCCACATAATTCAATAAAACGATCTGACAAAGTAGATTTGCCATGATCAATATGAGCAATAATGGAAAAATTTCTAATATTTTTCATAGTTCGTTAGTAAATCTAAAACTCATAGATAATTATTTTCACTGATAAAAATAATATGAAAATATTTTCACTTGCCTAGCCTCGATATATTCCAGTAGCTTATTAATTGAGATTGCTAAGCAATCATCATTAGCTAATTCGGATGCCAACCAATAATAAATACCTTAACATTAAAAATCCCCAGAATCCGAAAAAAATATAAAATTAGTAAATCTCTTTATTACTAATTGTAGTAGTACCAGCTGTAGATAATAACCAAGTAAATATTAATATTTTTTATCTAAAATAAAAACAAATTAATTACTCTCTGAATGTAAGAGGGCATTAGATCATTAATGATCTTAATTATGGGATATATTATCCTGGATCCCTGAAGACTAATTTTTCTACCAATTGCCGTATTATTATTTTATTTTTCTTTTCAGAAAGAAAATTTATAATATGTGCTGCTACAATTGGTCCAATATTCTTAATTTTTAAGAAAGTTTTCAAATCAGCCGTTACAAATTTATCCCAAGAACCAAAATAATGGGCTAAATTAAGAGCAGTTACCACTCCCACTTCCCGGATACCTAATGAGTATATAAAACGAGAGAGGGTAGTCTTTTGGGATCTCCTTATTGCCGTAATAATACGTAGGGATAATTTTTCTCCCATCTTATCTAAATTGGCCATTTTTGGAATGGTCAGACGAAAAAGATCTGCCGGAGTTGATACATAATTATTATTGACTAATTGATCAATAATCCTATCTCCCAGACCTTTGATATTTAAAGCTCGCCTAGATACAAAATGTTTTAAAAAATGTTTTTTTTGGGAGGGACATATTATTCCTCCAGTGCAACGTACTAATACTTGATTAATAGTTTCCAATTTAGAATGACAAACAGGACAGTGAGATGGAAGAATAATGGTTTTTCTTTCTAAAAAAGTGTTTTCTGGTGGGTTAACTTTGACTATTTGAGGTACTACATTTCCAGCACGGCGTACTACAACTTGATCACCTAGATACAAGTTCAAACGTTTAATTTCATTAAAATTATGTAGTGTAGCATTACTGACTACAATACCATCAACTTCTACTGGTTGTAACTGTGCTACAGGAGTAATAAGGCCTGTGCGACCAACTTGAAATTTTATATTGTGTACATAAGACAATTTTTCAGTCGCAGGAAATTTAAGTGCTACTGCCCATCGAGGTACATGGGTACGATTACCCAGTCGGTTTTGGAGTTGGTGTGAATCTACTTTGATCACTATTCCATCAATATCAAAATCTAACTGAGATTTTAGATTAGATATACGGTGATAGAAAATCATTATTTCTTCTAGAGAAAAGCAAAGACAAGTATAATCACATATCGGCATCCCAAAGTGTTTTAATTTTCTCAATGTTAAAAAATGGCTATCCGGTCTTTGAAATCCTGTCAATACTCCAAGACCATAACTGTAAAATGAAAGGAAACGGTTAGCCGTAACTTTTGGATCTATTTGTCGCACTGATCCTGCTGCTGCATTTCTAGGATTAGCAAATAGTTTTTTATTGTCTCTATAAACTTGCTGGTTAAGTTGTTCAAAACGACTTTTAGTCATAAATACTTCGCCTCTTATTTCTATCTGAGAAGAAGTGCTATTATTGATTGGAATGTTTATGTTATGAGGAATATCAGGAATTGTACGAATATTGTTCGTAACATTTTCTCCAGTAGTACCATCTCCTCGAGTAACAGCTCTAATTAAAAATCCATTCTTATAAATTAAATTTATAGCTAACCCATCAAATTTTAGTTCACAGCATAACGGAATTCTGTTAAGTATATTTAAACGGTCTTTAATTTTGGTAAGAAATTCTAAAATTTGATTTTCATTAAAAACATTTTCCAGCGATAACATAAAACTTTCATGTTTTAGGGTCTCAAATATATCTAAATTAGTGGCTCCTATTCTTTTGGTAGGAGACATTAGACTATCAATTTGATCAGAAAAGATTTTTTCTAAAGATTGTAATTCTCCCATTAATTTATCATAGTCTGCATCAGAAATTTCTGGATCATCGAGTGTATGATATTGATATTGATGATGTAAAAGTAAGGTACGTAAATCATTAATTTTTTTTTGTATAGAGTTCATAACTAGGAGGATGTTCTCTTATAACTTTCTGCATAAGCAGATTATAATTGGATTATATAATCAATAAATAGTAGCTTAGGTAAGTATTAATTGATATTAACATAAAAAATTTATTTTCAAATGTCCTTTCCTTAAGTTTTCTTCTTCTCGTAAAGAAGAGTTAAGTTAACTTTAAACATCCTCTTAACGATCATAACTTTTTTTGTAGTAGTGAGTAAGCAAAATAAATGAGTAAATTATTTCTATTGAATACAATTATTAGTAATTAGGAAGATACCAAAAATTTATTGGAAAATATTATTTTTAGTACCACGGTTTATTTTTACAGTTTTATGCTAAAATTACTAAGCAGGTGATGAGATCGGTAATCCTCCTATTTTGATCTTAGGAGTAATATTTTGCTGGGGGATTATTAAATCATCAAAAGTCATTAAACGCTAAAAGTTTTTTATAAAGATTATTTTTAATCTCAGTTTCTTTTAGGAAAAAATTAAACTTATGATTCAGATCAATTATTACTTGCTATCAAATCTATTCTAGTATACTAGTAAATTTTTATAACTTGAATAATGATGTCATTTCATATAATTTGTTTTCCATAAAATACTATGAAACTTGATAGTGTTTTTTAAAAAAAAATATATAAATCATTGAAGATTTAACATTGTGAATATAAATATTACAACTTTACTAACTACCAATTATATTCTTTTAATTTTTTTTATTCTCGCCTTAGGTTTGTGCGTAGGTAAATTTAGGGTGGGCTCTCTCCAGATAGGTAATTCTCTTGGAATTCTATTTGTTGCGCTAATTTTAGGACAACATCACTTTTCAGTCACTACGGAGACCTTAAATGTTGGTTTCACATTATTTATATTCTGTGTAGGAATAGAAGCGGGACCAAATTTTTTCTCTATTTTTTTTAGGGATGGCAAAAATTATCTTCTTCTTACTATAGTAATGATTTCGACAGCTCTATTCACTACTTTTATCCTAGGATATTTATTTCATTGGGACACAGGTATTACGGCTGGTATATTAGCGGGATCTTTAACTTCTACTCCGGTATTAGTAGGTGCCGATGATACACTTCGTCAAACGGTAATGAATTCTCATATCTTAAAAGTGGCCCAAAGCCATCTTGGTTTAGGATATGCGTTAACTTATCTAATAGGATTAGTAAGTTTAACTTTTGCTGCTCGATATTTACCAAAATTACAACAACATGATTTATCAACTAGTGCTCAACAAATCGCTCGTGAAAGAGGACTAGATAGTGTACGTAAAGTGTGGTTACCAGTCATTCGTGCTTATCGAGTAGGACCCGAATTAGTAGCTTGGGCGGGAGGAAAAACACTGCGAGAATTAGGTCTTTATTTAAAAACTGGTTGTTATATTGAACGTTTACGTCGTAATCAGATACTTGCATGTCCTGATGGAGATGCCGTGTTACAAGTGGGAGATGAAATTTCTCTGGTAGGTTATCCCGACGCACATGCTCGTCTAGATCCTAGTTTTCGTAATGGTAAAGAAGTATTTGATCGTGATTTGCTCGATATGCGCATTGTTACTGAAGAAATTGTAGTAAAAAATCATAAGGTAGTTAATAAAAGATTAAGAGATCTAAAGCTTACGGATAATGGTTGTTTTCTAAATCATGTCATTCGCAGTCAAATTGAGATGCCTTTAGATGATAATATTATCCTTAATAAAGGAGATGTATTACAAGTCAGTGGTGAAGCACGTCGTGTTAAAACTATAGCAGATCGTATTGGTTTTATTTCTGTGCATAGTCAAGTTACCGATTTACTAGCATTTTGCTGTTTCTTTGTACTAGGCTTAACATTAGGAATGATAACTTTTCAATTGCACCGCTATACTTTTAGTATTGGTAATGCGGCTGGTCTTTTATTTTCAGGAATTATGCTAGGTTTCTTACGAGCGAATCATCCTACATTTGGCTATATTCCGCCCGGAGCTTTAACTATGGTTAAAGAATTTGGGTTAATGATATTTATGGCCGGAGTGGGTTTAAACGCGGGCAGTAGTTTAATCCATGGAGGAGGAGCAGCTATAGAAATTCAGATGTTAATCTCTGGTATAATTATTAGCTTATTACCAGTATTGATTTGTTTTTTCGTAGGCGCTTGGGTTCTACATATGAATCGAGCTCTGTTATTTGGAGCTCTTATGGGAGCTCGTACTTGTGCTCCAGCTATGGAAATTATTAATGAAGCTTCACATAGTAATATTCCTGCTTTAGGTTATGCCGGCACATATGCTATTGCTAATGTTATGCTTACATTAGCAGGTACTTTAGTAGTATTCCTCTGGCCTTGGCATGTAGGGGGACTGAATTAATCAGGTTAAACGGGTTCTCGAGAACAATTATCTTATATCCTAGTGATAACTAGATGATAGAACATCTTAACCGAACAATTTTTCTTTTTTTTAATGCTAATTATTATACTGCTCATTGGAAAATTGTTGGCACTATATATTTAGCTAAATATTTAATTTATACTATTCCAGTAGTAGTAATCTTTTTATGGTTTTGGAGTGCGGATCATTCTATTTATTATTACCGGCAAATAGTTTTGAAAAGTATACTTGCTATAGGTATAGGTTTATTAATTTCGAGCTGCATTAGACAATCTTTTCCACATCCTCGTCCTTTTCAACAAGGAATAGGTTATCTATTTATAAAACACTCTTCAACCACTTCTACTCCTAGTAATCATGGAACAGTTATATTTGCTTTTTCTCTTTCGTTTCTTTGGTGGTCGAGGTTATTATGGATGGGTGTAGTATTATTTATGATTGGAATTGTCATATCATGGTCGAGAATATATCTAGGATTACATTGGCCACTAGATATGATCATAGCACTTTTGGTAGGGTTAATTAGTTGTTGTTTAGCCCAATATGTATGGTCTATATGTGGAATCAACCTTTGCAATTGGATATTAAAAATTTATCGGTATTTCTTTTCTTTTCCAATCAGGAAAGGTTGGATTAAATCTTAAATTTTTAATATAGAGGATCATAGTTGGGCAAATCCTTTTCTTATTTCAATTAAGCTTTTTTATAAAGAACATTAGGTCTCTACAAAGAGGTAAAATTCCTATATTGTTTTTAGCACTCACTAAGTAGTACTTACTAACTTTTAAGATTGTCGAAATTTTTTTTGCAATTTCTTTAGCATTTTCAGAGTTATTACATAAATCAATTTTATTAAAAACTAGGAAGCATGGCAACTGTGAAAATTTACGACTATAGTTCTGAAGTTCGTTAATTACTGTTAATGCATTTTTTAATGGATCGGAACCATCGATAGGTGCAATATCAATTAAATGTAACAATATTCTACACCGCTCTAGATGTTTAAGAAAATGCACTCCAAGACCAATACCTTGAGAGGCTCCTTTAATTAGACCTGGAATATCTGCTATTACAAAACGCAAATTTTTATCTATTTTTACTACTCCAAGACTAGGTACTAAGGTAGTAAAAGGATAATTAGAAATTTTGGGTTTAGCTGTAGATACAACACTTAAGAAGGTAGATTTTCCTGCATTGGGACATCCTACCATCCCGACATCAGCTAACAACATCATTTCTAATTTTAGAAATCGTTGTTCTCCTTTTTTTCCCAGCGACCTAAATCGAGGAGTACGATTCCTAGAAGATTTAAAATGCATATTACCCCATCCATTACTTCCGCCTTTAGCCACAAGAATTTGTTGAGTAGTGTGAAGAATCTCTCCTATAATTTCATTAGTATTCAAATCAGTAATTCTTGTTCCAATGGGAACTTTAATGAGGATATCTTTACCGGTTTTTCCTGTTCTATTCCTTTTTTTGCCGGCTGCACCATGCTCGGCCGATAATAATCGGTTCAAACGAAAATCAATAAGAGTATTCATATTGACATCGGCTATAATATAAACGTTGCCTCCCTTTCCTCCATTCCCTCCATCAGGACCTCCTTTGAGGATATATTTTTCTCGATGAAAACTCACACATCCATCTCCTCCATTTCCAGCACTAACACAAATAGTAGCTTCATCCACAAACTTCATATGAAATACTCCGGAATGCTATAGCATGATTAGCTAATCACTGGCTTATTATTGGGTCTCTTGTACTGTTAATTACAATCAATAATATTGATATATTTTTTTTTATCTTTATGATCATGCCCCTTAACACATATTTGTATTTTTCCTGGTACCAAAGCAAATAAGCTGTGATCTCGTCCACATCCTACATTTTTACCGGCATGAAATTTGGTACCTCGCTGACGGACAATAATAGTGCCAGCTTGGACTAGTTCGCCCCCAAAACATTTCATCCCCAGGCGTTTGGCATGGGAATCGCGACCATTTCGAGTAGAACCTCCCGCTTTTTTATGTGCCATTATAATTCCTTATTTTAAATTGGTAGTTATATCAGTGATTCTTAATGAAGTTAACCATTGACGATGACCTTGGATCTTGCGATAGTTTTTGCGACGTTTGAATTTTAATATCTTGATTTTGTCTCCACGTAAATGACCCAGTACTTCTGCTGTGACAGATATACCACTTACAAAAGGAGTACCAATTAACATCTCAGAATCCTTAATAATCATAAGAACCTGACTAAATTCAATAATATTTCCTGCCGGGATATTTAATTTTTCTATCAATACTTCTTGTCCCTTGCCTGCACGATATTGTTTACCGCCTGTTTTAAAAACAGCATACATAAAACCTCCCTGGAGAATTAGATGATTCCTATCTGAATGAGATATTTAATTGGAGGATAGATACTCCGTAAATCTGGGGAAAGATACAATCTTTCTTATTACGATAATATTATTCTAAATTTTCGGGTAAAATTTTAATCTTAGCTCCTAGTATCTTCAATTTTTTCTGGATGTTTTCATATCCCCTGTCAATATGATTGAAATTATCTATGACTGTAGTACCTTCTGCTATACATCCCGCCAGGATTAGACATGCAGAAGCACGTAAATCATAAGCTTTAACACGAGATCCATACAATTTTTTTACCCCATTAGATATCAAAGTATTATTTTCTACTTTAATACATGCTCCCATGCGAATTAATTCAGGTACATGTAAAAAACGATTTTCAAAAATATTTTCCTTAATTATTCCGGTCCCTTTAGCTATTATATTTAGCAGAGTAAAGAGTGCTTGTAAATCGGTTGGAAAACCTGGATATGGAGATGTTTGAATATTAACTGCGTTTGGACGTTTATTATGCATATTAATTTCGATCCAGTTATTACCGGTGATTATATCAGCACCCGCTTCACGTAATTTATTCAGGACTATTTCTAATAATTTTGGTTTAGTATTCTGACATAAAATATGACCACGCGATATTGCAGCTCCTACTAGAAAAGTACCCGTTTCTATCCTATCAGGAATTATATTATAAGCACCTCCCCTTAAACGCGTAACTCCTGTGATAGAAATATTATCTCCTCCTGCAATAATTTTAGCTCCTAGACAATTAAGAAAATTAGCAGTATCTACTATTTCTGGTTCCCTAGCAGCATTTTTAATATTAGTATTACCTACCGCTAGAGTGGCAGCACACATTAAAGTTAATGTTGCGCCTACACTTTTTTTATCCAGGATAATCTCACACCCTTTTAATCTTCCCTTGACTACAGCATTTATATAATCTTGTTCTAAGGAGATAGTAGCTCCTAGTTGTTGCAGTCCTGCCAGATGTAAATCTACCGGGCGGTTTCCTATGGGACAACCTCCGGGAAGAGCTACTTTAGCTATCCCAAATCTAGCTAATAATATTCCTAAAATCCAGATAGATGCTCGCATATTTTTAACTAATATATTAGGAGCAGAATATGTAGTAATATTACTAGAATCAAGAAAGACTATATTATTTAATACTCTATTCTTTACACCTAAATGAGTTAGTAATTTAATTGTAGTTTCTACATCTCTAATACACGGTATATTTTTAATATATAACGGTTCTTCTGCTAATAAAGAAGCAAATAAAATTGGCAATGCAGCATTTTTTGCTCCTGAGATGCAAATTTCTCCTTGTAGTTGAGTGCCACCTTCTATATATAATTTATCCATCTTCAATTGGACTTAATGTTTTCAATCACATTTTAGATAAAAAATTTTTTTTAAGAAAAAACATAATTTGTTAATTATAATAATTTCTTAGGAAGTTTTAATTAATAAAATGAATAGGTAAACGAGATTAGTTTGTGGGGAGATGATTTTATCATCACTAATGATAGTTAGTAATATTGCTAATATAATGACATCATTATCGCTCTCTTAAATCATTGATTGCTTCATAAAGAATTAATGATGACTCAATCATTACTGAAACATTTTGTGTTTTAGGTTTTCTCTAATTTATCTAAAATCATTATTAATTAAATATTATAAATGTGACGTTGATTAACGATCTAGTTAATATTAGATAAAAATATTTATCTAATAATAAATTATTCTAATAAGCATCTTTGAATTATAAATATTAAAAATATCTTCCAGCCGAAAAAAAATTAGAAGAATTTCGTTAATCATCCTTGAGATGAGGATAACGATTAAATTTTATCTCTCTAATTAATTTCATGCTATCCAAATCAATTTTCTTGAAACTCAAAAAAAGAGTGGTCATATAAGACAACCCAAATAACTATTTATTTAAATACATTTGATGTTTTATGGTTTAACTAATAATTAAATAGGATAATTATTATCCTTATCCTACATTTTAATAAACTCTATATGAGAGTAATGATAATAAATCCCTCTCTAAGAGACTTATGTAGTTCTATATTATAGATAATATTACAATGATATTAAAAATTCTTTAAATTAGAAGCAGTTGATTGGATCTCTTATTCTAACGTTTAGAAAACTGTGGACGCCTACGGGCTTTTCGTAAACCTACTTTTTTACGTTCTACCTTTCGTGGATCTCGAGTTACAAAACCAGCTTTGCGCAATAACGGCCGAAGAGTAGAATCATAGTTAATGAGAGCTCGCGTAATTCCATGGCGAATTGCCCCCGCTTGTCCCGATAAACCTCCTCCTTTAACCGTAATGAAAAGATCAAATTTATCAATCTGTTGAACTAATTCCAAAGGCTGTTTCACCATTATTTGGTTTGTTGTTCGACCGAAATATTTTTCTATGCTTCGTTGATTAACACTTATGTAACCTTGACCTAAAGTGAGAAAAACACGGGCTGACGAAGATTTGCGTCTGCCAGTACCATAGTATTGATTTTCTGCCATATAAAATTCCATTAAATATCTAGTATTTGAGGTTGTTGTGCTATATGAGAATGTTGACATCCTGCATAAACTTTCAGTTTACGAAACATGAGACGTCCTAAAGGTCCTTTAGGTAACATACCTTTCACCGCGTACTCAATGACTTTCACGGGATTACGTTGGATCATTTCCTTGAAAGAAATTTTTTTAAGATTACCTATGTAGCCGGTATGATGATAATAAATTTTATCGTAATATTTATTACCAGTGACCTGAATTTTCTCAGCATTAATAATAATTATATAATCTCCTATGTCTACATGAGGAGAATATTCGACTCGATGTTTACCTCTTAAACGTCGAGATACTTCAGTTGAAAGACGTCCTAATATTTTTCGACTAGCATCAACTAAATACCAATTTCGTTTTATAACGCCTGATTTCACGACAAGAGTTTTCATAAAACATATATCCTTCATTAAGATACAGTAGTGAAATTAAAAAATATAATTTATAATAAATTTATAATTCAAAGTTTCTAATCTAGAAAATTTAATTTTTCGTTTATGTTAATTGCTGTTTCACAAATTCTTCCCCCATCTTAATATCTTCTTCTAAGAAAGGAACAATTCTTTTTATCTCTGTTTTTTCAAAAGAACTTAAAGGTTCTAAATTTTTCAATTGAGATACTCCTTCTTGATCTAAGACAAAAGGCTGAGAAAAAAATTTTGCATATTTTCCATTTCCTTCTATATACGCACACTCTACAATATTCTTATCTCCATTTAAAACCCTGAATAAAGAGATTATAAATTGGGCAGCGGCAGATGCCATTGACAATGATGCGGATCCCTGTCCATCTTTTGCATTAACTACTTCGGTTCCAGCATTTCGCAGTTTATTAGTTAAACTAATAACTTCTGCTTCGGTAAAACTCACTCCTGAAATTTTTGATAACAAAGGTAAAATAGTAACGCTAGAATGTCCACCTATTACTGTGACATGTAAATTATTACAGGAAATTGCTTTGTATTCGGAGATAAAATACAGTGATCTAAGGAAATCTAAGGTAGTAATACCAAATATCTTTTTTTTATTATAATAACCATATTTTTTTAATACTTCAGCTAGAATACAAACAGTGGTATTTAAGGGATTAGTTATTACTGCTATCATCGCTTCGGGACAAATTTTAGCTATTTGTTGACTAAAATTATAAATTAGTGCCGCATTGATTGTGAATAAATCCGATCTATTCATGCCGGGTTTACGTGTTACTCCCGCAGTGATGACTACTATATCTGCACCATATAATGTGTTTATAATATCTCGGCTACTCTGTACCTTGACATTCGTAGGAATATGACTCAAGTCTAGTCCTACTCCTAATATTATTGGGTTTATATCATAAAGAAACAATTCAACCTCTTTTTTGACACTAGATAGTTCTCTCTTCAAGATAAGAGAAAGACCTTGACCAATATTCCCGGCAGCTCCCAGAATGGAAATTTTCATCTTCTAATTTCTCTTCTATACGTTTATTATATGGATTTTAACAGTCAAAAGCTTTACGTAATTTTTTCATAGCATTTTGTTCAAGTTGACGAACCCTTTCAGCTGATACTCCATATTCTTCCGCTAAATCTTGTAATGTTTTTTTAGCATCATTATCTCTTAGCCATCGGCAACGGATAATATGTTGGCTCCGATAATCTAAATTGACCATTGCATCATATAGCTTTCGACATGCATGATTATCCCAATTATTTTGTTCAATGATCTCTGCAAAATCAGAAGTTTTATCTTCTAAATATAGAATGGGCGCCATGACTGTTTTTTTATCGGCCGTATTTTCCTCTGCACCTAGATCTAAAGTCATATCCTGAGCGGCCATCCGTGATTCCATTTCACGTACTTCCTTACTCGATACTCCTAATTCCCGGGCGACTATATCTACTTCAGTTTTATTAAACCAACCTAGACGTTGTTTAGTTTTACGTAAGTTAAAAAATAATTTCCTTTGTGCTTTCGTAGTGGCTACTTTCACCATTCGCCAATTACGTAATACATATTCATGTATTTCAGCTTTAATCCAATGGACCGCAAAAGAAACCAGCCGGACTCCCACCTCAGGATTAAATCGTTGTACCGCTTTCATTAAACCAATATTGCCTTCCTGAATAAGATCAGACTGCGATAGACCATAACCAGAGTAATTTCTGGCTATATGCACTACAAAACGCAAGTGAGATAAAATTAAAGTTTTAGCAGAATTCAAATCACCTTGATAATACAATTTTTTTGCTAAGTTTTTTTCCTCTTCGGCGGATAACATTGGCCAAGAATTTGCAATTCGGATATAAGAGTCTAAATTTCCTAATGGGGCAACGGCTAAAAGTTTCATTTCTTTAATCATTTCTCCCCCTTAGTAGTGCTGAATTTTATTCTACCTTTTTATGCATTAATCATTAGCAGACTCTATTAATAATAGCAATATTGATGAATATTATGAACTTATATCTTCCTATTTTTATCTAAACGAGACATATCATTCAATAATTTTATTTGTCTTCTCCTAAGAGGATAAGAAGATTAACATATTATTTAAAATTATTTTCCACAAATTTTCCGTTAATAATTTTCTATCTAGTAATACTCGTTACTCCAAGGAACAGTAAATTTTTATTTTGTAAAAAAATAGTCCTACTCTATTAATTAGTATTATCTATAGATAATGGCATAAATTTTAAGAATACAAAAGATATGATTTGTTGAAAATTTATTATTAGATATATCCCCGGAGAATATCTAAATACTTTAGCATTCTTTCTAAGAAGATATTTTAATAGTAGAAAAATTTTTCACGTTGACTGCTCCTTCTCCTTATTTTTCAAACAAAAAGTTGTCTATATTGTATGATAATATTGACTTATCTCAAACCTAAAAATTAGGAATCATTTTGGCAGATAACTAGTAGTGAAAAAGGATTAATAATCAATGACACGTTCAGTAAGAAAAATTAGAATTATTGGAGGATTTTTGGGAGGTAGAAAATTAATCCTTCCTACTAATCCTTTATTACGTCCGACTCCTAATAAAGTACGTGAAACCGTTTTTAACTGGATAACACATGCCTTTAATTTTCAAAAGGCAGATTGTCTTGACTGTTATGCTGGAAGTGGTGCTCTCGCTATTGAGGCGTTATCACGTAATGCTAACACAGTCACTTTACTAGAACTACATAAATCTTCAGTAAGACAAATAAAAACAAATTGCCGAACACTTGGAATATCTTTACGTACTACTAAAATAAGAGTTATTCATACTAATACATTAAGTTGGTTATCTCAAAACGGCACATCATTTAATATAGTTTTTATAGATCCTCCCTTTCAGAGTCTATTAGTAGAGATAACTATTAAACTACTAGAAGAATATAAAAGACTAACAAATGGAGCCTTTATTTATATCGAAACTTCTATTTATCACCCAGTCTTAAAGTGCCCTTCTAATTGGTTACTGTATAGACAAGCATTTACTGGTCAAGTATCTTATAGTTTATATTATCGTCGTTAATTTAGATTGATTACTTTTTTATAGGTAAAAAAGGTATAATAGTCACATTATCACCTCTATGATGAATACGTTTACTGTTATTTTCGGGAACCATATCAATGCGAATAACTGCCTGTACCGGTATATAACTACGAGTAACATTAGTAAACTCACTTTTTATTTTTTCTGCTCCCGGATCTACTAAGACCGACGATGGTGTAGTAAATACAAAATCGCCTATTTCTATAAATCCAAATAAACTACTATTGGCTAGTTCACGTACATAGAGCTGATAATTTTTACTATTATTCATAAACTGTATGCGATACACTACTTGTTCACTAGTCATGGAATCTCTCTATATTAAAATGTTTTTTTTAAAATCTAAAAATAGAATCTAACTATCTATCCGATATTAGATATCTTTTTTATCTAAAAAATTCGTTATCTAGTAAGAATAAATATTTCTACTCTCCTGATGTAGAGTAGTACATAATTATGCGACATTTTTGGATATTTTGGATACTATATCTCATTCTTTATCCTGTTTTTTTTATCTAAAATCAGTAAGTATCTTCCTCCTTAGTCTTTAAGACTAAAGTTTTATCTTTTTCTTCAAAAAGAAGATAATATTTATTTTTGTCATTATAATTATTCCTTTAGTTCTTATCTTACGGTAAGAGTTAAGAGACACTAGTACTTACGCTAGCTAGTAGCAATGAGTGTACCTATCCTTCTTTTAGGATCATCTTATAAAAACATTCTCAAAATTATAATTTTTTCATATAATAAAAGTGTAATTCTTTCTAGTTAAGAAAAGAATCCATACTGATAATAGCAGAAATTTATATAAATTATTCTAGTCTATTATCGATTAAGTTTTACTTCACTATCTATTACATTCCTTCCTCTTTTAATTCTCCTGCTCTTTTTTTCTTATTTTAAATAAAAATATTTAAGAAATTTTCTTGCATTTTAAGATTAAATGAAAATTATGGATCATATCTCTCTTCTAATCTAGAAATAATCGCACACTAATTTTAGTTGAGAAATTAGATTACTTTATGAAAATGATAGTCACTGAAATGTGATTAGGAACGTATTTATTTTTTCCGATAATCAAAAATCATATGAATAATATTATAATTTAACGATAATTATGTTTTTTTATAAATTTTTAATAATTTTTGATCATCCATCTATAACTAGAATAACATTCATTTATTCAACACATTATTTTACTCCATATCTATTTTTGTTATGGGAGGATAGCTGGGAGTTCCTTAACCTACTATTATTTTATAGGAAATAATTAATAAAGATTTTACGAACATCGATATTATTGATCCTATTTATCAAGATAAATAAGAAAGAATTTTTCTTGATCATTGTATTAGTTATTATCATCTATAATGAAAACTATCTTTTTCTACCTTAATCTGTAATTTACTTATGTATCGTTATTCTAGGTGATAAGATTTTATTCCCGAGATACTTATTAGTACCAAAATTAGCAATTAAGATCAAAAACTTTGATCTATATGATCTAATAAAAAGATAAATTTAGGTTCTGAATTTTTAAAAAAAAATAAATTTTAATCTTATAACTTATTACTACCTAATTGGCTAATTAAATATTGTAATGACTTAAAAGGGCATCAATTTTTGGTGGTCTTCCTAAAAAACGTTTAAACAATATCATGATGTCTTCTGAACCTCCCGAGCTAAGAATATTTTCCAAAAAATCTTTTCCAGTCTCTCTATTAAAAATTCCCTCTTTTTTAAATCTTGAATAAGCATCCGCTGCTAACACTTTAGACCATAAATAACTATAATAACTAGATTCATAACCGTCTGAAAAAATATGACTAAAAGCATGCTCCATTCGATACCATTTCGGATGCATTATAACACTTACCTGTTGTTGTACTCCTTTTATTATATCCAATATTTGTTGACGAACATTTTGGTTATATTTTACTTTCGTATGTAGAACAAAATCTATTAAACTGAATTCCAATTGTCGTAAAAGAAATAAGGATGCTTGATAATTCTTAGCCAATACTAAATTATCTATTACTGTTTTGGGAAGTGGATATCCAGTTTGATAGTGCTCCGATATTAAACTTAATACTTGTGGTTCCCAACACCAATTTTCCAGAAATTGACTAGGAAATTCTACTGCATCTAAGGGTACACCATTGATACCAGAGACTCCTAAAATGTCTACTTTCGTCAAAATGAGATGTAGTACATGACCAAATTCATGAAATAATGTAATAACATCTTCATGAGTGAGTAAGGCAGAAACGGTGGAATTTACTGCAGGTCGAAAGTTAGTGATTAAATAAGCAACTGGTTTTTGTATTTTTCCATTTCCTCTTTTCATTCTATTTACAGCTACATTCATCCAAGCACCATTCTTTTTATTATCTCTCGAAAAAAGATCCAGATAAAAACTGCCACAAAGTTCTAAATTATCTCCAAAAATATCAAAACATCGTACATCCGGATGCCAAAGATTAAGATTATAACGTTCTTTAGTAGTAATTCCAAAAATTCTCCTCACTACTTCAAACATTCCATATAAAACTTTTTCGACAGGAAAAAAGGGACGAATATTTTCCTCACTAATGCCATACAGATATTGTTTTTGTTTTTCACTATAATAAGCAATATCCCAAGGTTGTAATTCCTGAACATTATAATGATTTTTTATGAATTCTTTTAAAGAAAATAATTCCTTTTCTCCTTTAGCTTTGATACGTTTAACTAGTGAATTTAAGAATTTAATGACTGCTTGGGAATTGGGTGCCATATGAGATACCAGAGTTTTATCAGAATAGCTAGCAAATCCTAATAATTGTGCTAGTTCATCGCGTAGCATTAATTCTTCTTCAATAATTTTACTATTATCCCATTTTCCCCTATTTGGGCCTGTATCAGAAGCTCGCGTATTGTAAGCCCAATATATTTCTTCACGTAGGTTTCTATTCTTACATCTAGTAATAACTGATTTATACGTAGGTAAATCAAGAGTTACTAACCACCCGTGCAAATTTTTTTTATTAGCATTTTCTTGGATCAAGGATAATAATTTTTCCGACATTCCCTCTAGTTCAGTTTTATTAGTAATTAATTTTTGCCATGCCTGGGATGCATCCAGAACATTATTGCTGTATTGTAAGCTTAAATCTGAAAGACGGGATACTATTTCCTTATATCGTTTTTTTTGATTTTGAGGTAATTCAATACCTGATAATTTAAAATCTCGTAAGGTATTATCTATAGTTTTCTTTTTTTCAATAGAAAGATCTTGATAGTAATTATGGTTATGTTTAATATTTAAGCACGCATTATAAAGTTCTTTATGTTGTCCTAACCAGGTGTCATAGTCAGCAAGTAAGGATTGGCAGATTTCGACCATTTTTCTTAATTCCATAGTATTGTTAACTGCATTTAAATGTTGCAGTGGGTTCACAATACAATTTAAATCTGAAGATAAATCTTCTAAGGGAGAACATAAATTTTTCCAAGTATAAGAATCATTTTGTTCCAGAATTTGCTTTATTCTTTTACGGCAATAACATAAAAAAATATTAACAGCAGATAGAATCTTTTCATTATTAATTAATGAAAATTGAGGAATAAGAAACGATTCTAACAGTGGATTACTCATTGATAACTCCTCTTATAAATTGTAGAATATAACCCAGATTGGATTACTTTTTTATTTAATTAACTTAGAATGGATGATTTTTGATAAAATTTATTATTTTAATTTCAATATAAAATAGGATGAACGATGAAAAAAATTATTTACTGTCAGTATCTTCAAAAAAAATCAGAAGGACTAGATTCGAATCCTTATCCTGGGACCTTAGGAAATCTAATCTATAATAATTTTTCTAAAGAAGCTTGGTTACAATGGTTAACCATCCAAACTAGAATTATAAATGAAAACAAACTGAATATGTTAAAAGATGAAGATCGAAAATTTATCAAAAAAAGAATGCTGAATTTTTTTTTTATAGAACTCATGTAAGCTTTACTCCTCTAATTTTAATTTACTCGTTATTCATTTCACTCTTCTTTCAATCCGGTTGAGGAGTAATGATAATGATTCATATTCTACCCTAGAGAAAGAAATACTAAAATATTTAAAAATTATTAAGATTAAAACTTAATTTTTGATCTTTTAGTCTGGTTTTGAAAAAAACAAGCAAAAAGAACACTACTTACACTAAAATCGCGTTTCCAAAATTTATATCCAGAAGATTGAGGTAAAGCGGAATGAGAAATTTGTACTGATTCGAATCGTGGTGATAATAACCGGGCGAGCTATAATACTACTCTTTTTGATGTCAAGTACGTAATACCCGCGAGGACATAGAAGCGATAGCCGCATCAATAATTTTTTTCCCCATCAGATAAGAATTATTCCGTAAAGTTGGCACACATTGTTTATTAGCTACTTAGGTTATAATCATATAATCCGAATGCTCACTTAAGTATTTATTACCTGCTTGTTGAAGAGTTATATCAATAAAATCTTAAGGAAAGAGGATCCCCGACATCCCAAGTCTTATCAAGAACAATCATATTAGATCCGCAATATCTTGTACTTGCATAGTTATAGATCCCTGCTTTGAGATAAATGCTCTTGGGGTAGGATTGGTAATTTTATCACTAATTTCATTCTCTCTCAACCAATCTAACTGCATCTTATTAAGAATCTTGGGACCACATTTCTGTGTAGTTTCATAGGCATGCCACTAATTAAAATATTATCTACTCGAATTACAAATGATAAAATTGGATGTGATGTTGCTGCAATTCCAGAAGGATACAGCGTCATAAAATCAATTCCTTCTTCTAATTCAATTAGCACCTACTACTGTAATGCCAAATGAGTTAATGTTCTCGCCGTACAGATCAATCTCTTTTTCCTCTCTAGTCGAAAGATATATTTTTTTCATCCAAAGTATCAAAAATTAAGGAATCCGCCGGCTGAACTACGCAATTTACAGCTCTTTATGAAGGTTTTTTACGTACTAATCGGATCAAAAAGACTTTTATCCCTCCATTATCATTATAAGATGATTATCACACATTTATATAAAAAAATTGTTCCTGCTTGTGAAGAAGATAAAAATTTTTAATAACTGAAAAGTAAAAATTATTTTTTCCTATTCCATTAGGATACTATGTACACATATAAATATTAAATGTTTTACACCATGAATATTATAGGAATATCTTTTTATATAATTGACCAGTAGTTAAGAACTGGATAATGAAAACTTATATTTAACGTCTATTTAGGAGGATAGAACATCTCTCTAATAGAGAGACTTTTCGGTGTTTTTATGTGGTTTTCCCTCTAAATTAATTAATCACTATATAATAATTAAAACGGTTTCTAAGAAATGTGCTGAGGATTAAATTAATTTTTGTTTTTCTATCTATCTCAATTTTAGATCCTATTAGGATCATCAGTTATTTTTATATTTTATTTTTACAACATCCTGCATATTATAAAGTCCCGGTACTTTTCCTTTTATCCACTTTGCTGCCTGTAGGACCCCATTCGCAAATATTCTTCTATTATAAGCTTTATGAATAATTTCTATTTGCTCTCCTTCGGGAGTTAAAAAAATAACTGTATGTTCACCTATAATATCTCCGACCCGAAAACTAGAAAATTTAATTTTCTTTTTTTCTTCAGAATGATTGCTATTTCTGTAAAACATGTCACATTCTTTTAAATTATAACCCAGAGTTGAAGCAATTAATTGACCCATAACTAAGGATGTTCCAGAAGGCGTATCTTTTTTATGACGATGATGGATTTCCATTATTTCAATATTGCTTTTTTCTCCTAGGATCCGAGTGGTATGTTCTAACAACATTAACATTAGGTTTATTCCTATACTAAAATTCACTGTATATACAATGGCAATATCGTGAGATGCTAATTTTAAAATTTTAATAAAGGATTCATTATTAAAACCAGTAGTGCCAATAATCATTTTTTTTTTAAAGTGTCGGCATATTTCAATATGTTTTAATGTTGCTGACGGCATTGTAAAATCTATTAAAAGATCAAATTTTTCAGGTAGAAGGTGATCTTCTATATTCACCCCAATCTTACCTATTCCAGCAATTTCTCCAGCATCTTTACCAATAACAGAACTATTGTTATCCACTGCTACGCTTATATACATTTCTCCTGTATCTTGTATTTCTTTAATAACTTGTTTTCCCATCCGTCCGGCGGCACCAGCGATAGCTACCTTCATATCCTCGTCCTATAACTAATATTATGTAATAATTTTTAAAGAAGATTATTTCTGACGCAATATTAATAACTACTGTTCTTTAACTCTTTTGGTAATTCAAAAATGATATTTTCTTTTTCACCTGGAATTTCTTCTATTTTAGTTATATTAAATTTCTTGAAATATTGAATTACCTCATTTACTACATCTGCTGGAGCAGATGCTCCCGCAGTTATCCCAATAGATTTGACTGAGGAGTGGTTGAACCACTCTGGATGGATATCTCGTACTGAATCAATTAAATGTGCATTTTTGCCTAGTCTTTGAACTACTTCAACTAGACGAGTAGAATTAGATGAATTATGTGAACCAACTACTAATACCAAATCTGATTTATGTGCTAATTTTCGTACTGCTTGTTGTCTATTAGTAGTGGCATAACAGATATCCGTTTTACGAGGTCCTCCTATTTTAGGAAAATGATGGCGAAGGGCATTCACCATATCTGTGGTCTCATAGACGGACAGAGTTGTTTGGGTTATAAAACATAAATTATATTGATTTTTGACCTGTAAGTTAGCAATATCCTTTATGGATTCTACGAGATATATTCCTCCTTTAGGATTTGTATATTGTCCTAAAGTACCTTCTACTTCTGGATGACCAGCATGACCAATTAGAATAGCTTCTCTTCCTTGGATACTAGCTCGTTTAACTTCATTATGCACTTTTCGTACTAAGGGGCAAGTAGCATCAAAGAAAATTAAATTTTTCCTCTGGGCTAATGTACGTATTTCATTTGAAACTCCGTGAGCAGAAAATATTAAAATTGATCCTGTCGGGACTGTCGATAAATTTTCTATAAAAATCACTCCCTTTTTTTGGAGATTATTCACTACATGTGTATTATGTACTACTTCATGATATACATATACTGGGGGACCCCATATTTCTAGGACTCGGTCTACTATATTTATAGCTCTTACCACTCCAGCGCAAAATCCTCGGGGATTGGCTAAAAAAATATTCATTTTATTTCTCTCTGGACATAATTTAATCTGAAAATTTATTATCTATAATGATGATATTATTAAAAATAAACCACTACCTATAGCGATATCTGCAATATTCAGAGTTAGTAAATTCCATTTCATAATAACAAAATTAATGAAATCTATTATGCCGCCATATATAATCAGATCATAGAGATTACTTAATCCGCCACCTACCACTAGTGCTAAAGCTATATTCTTCCAATAATAATCAGGATCATTTGCCTTCATTGCTATAATTAACAGCAAAATTAATATCACACTTATATCCAGAATTATTAAAATTTGTCGTGATAATTCCTGTCGAGGTAGGAGAGTTCTAAAAAAACTTCCATAATTAAGAGTATAAAAAATATTTACTCCCGGACAAATTTCGACTGTTTCTTTCAGAAAAAAACAATGTATGATCCATTGTTTACTAATCCAATCTATTAAAATAATACTGGATGTTATCCATAAGTAACGCAGACTAGAATGAATCATTATATTACTCAGACAAAAAAACGCTTTTCACCTGGACCCGCTATATTTATTACACACCGATTGCAAATATCAGGAAAATTAACGTCTTTTCCTATATCTGGCGTATAATGCCAACAACGCATACACTTCTCACCGGTAGCTTTAGATAACATGAATTTTAAATTTTCTATTTTAGTGCTTTTATATGCTGTTGTTGGAGCTCTTGCATAGCTGAAAATTTCAGTATTAGAAGTCATTAAAAAAAATTTTAATTCTGTTCCTAATATTTTTAATTTTTCTTCTATTGAACCGGATGCATATAACTCAATGACTGAGGATAGTGATGCCTGAATTTTTTTACTAGATCGCATCTGTTCCAGAACTTTATTTACTTCATTACGAAGAACAATTAATTCTTCCCAGAAAGAATTATTCCCAAGATAATCTTCATTAAGATCCTTGTACCCATGATCAAACCATTCTTCTGTGAATACGTATGGAGCACGATGACCGGGCATGACAGCCCATATTTCATCTGCTGTAAAAGATATAAGAGGAGCTAACCATCGTACCATAGCCTCAACTATATAAAACATAGCTGTTTGACCACTGCGACGTAATAAACTATTTTTTTTACTTGTATATTGTCGATCTTTTACTATATCGAGATAAAAAGAACCTAGCTCGAGAGAGCAAAATTGCATTAAATTTTGTACTACTTTATGAAATTCATAATTTTCATAAGCAGTAATAATATTTTTCTGAGTTAAGTAGACTTTTTGTAGCATCAACCGATCCAATGCTATCATATTTTTAATATTTACTTGCTGTGTATCAGGATTAAAATCATTTATATTGGCTAGTAAAAAACGTATTGTATTACGAATGCGACGATAAATATCTACCGAACGATTAATACTCTCTTGAGACATCACTATTTCCCGAGTATAATCTGTAGAGGCAATCCATAATCGTAGAATATCACTCCCAAATTTATTCATGATTTCTGTAGGACTAATAGTATTGCCTAAACTTTTAGACATTTTTCTTCCCTGACTATCTACTACAAAACCATGTGTTAATATTTTTTGACAAGGATTTTTATTATTTAAAATTGTGGAAATTATTAGGGATGACATAAACCACCCTCGATATTGATCTGAACCTTCAAAAAAAAGATCTACTTCTTTTTTTTTCGTCATCTTATAAAAATTTTCCAGTAAAATTATATGACTTGAACCAGAATCAAACCATACATCTAGGGTATCTAATACTTTAATGTATTTTGCCGCATCCTTCTTCCCTATCAGAGATTGGGAACTTAAATCCCACCAAGCTTGAATTCCTTTAGATTCTACTAATTGAGCAACTTTTTCGATTATACACACAGTATCTGGATGTAACTGACCATTATTTTTTTCAATAAATAATGGAATGGGAATGCCCCAGGTACGTTGTCGAGAAAGACACCAGTCTGGTCGAGAACTAATTAGATGTCTCATCCGTTTTTTTCCCCAGCTAGGCTTCCATTGTATTTGACTTATCTGGTTTAATAAATTTTTTCTTAATTGTTGGTGTTCTATATTAAGAAACCACTGACCAGTAGTGCGAAATATAATAGGTTCTTTATGTCTCCAACAATAGGGATAACTATGCTCAATAGTTTCTATCTTTAATAAGACTCGTTTTTGTTGCAGAATATTTATGATAATTGGATTGGCTTTAAATATTTTCACCCCATCTAGATCCGGATAAGTATTATCTTTATAGCATCCATTAGGTTCAATTATATTTTCTAGATTAAGTTTATAATTGATGCCGACAAGATAATCTTCTTCTCCCAGACTCGGAGCTATGTGGATAATTCCCGTTCCTTCATCTAAACTTACATGTTGGGATAAGACTATGGGAACATCATACTCCATAAAAGGATGATGTAACTGCAGGTATTCCAATGCCGTTCCAGCAACTTCCCCAATGACTTTCCAAGTCTGGAGATTTATGCGCTGTACAAATTTATCACTTAAATTTTTTGCTATAATTATAGCATGATCTTTAATTTGTACTAACTGATAACATGCGTCCCTATGAACCCCTACCGCTTTATTGGCGGGTAAACTCCATGGAGTAGTAGTCCAAATAACTAATCCAATAGGTCCTCTAACATTTCTGACCTTGAAGAGCGATTTAATTTTTTCTCTATCTTTAGCATAAAAAAATACATCAATAGCTGGTGAACATTTCAATTGATATTCCACTTCGGCATCTGATAATGCGGAACAACATTTAATACACCAATAAACTGGTTTATCACCTCGAACGATATAACCTTTAGAAATTATGTTGGCTAATAATCTTATTATGTTAGCTTCAGTAACAAAGTCCATAGTGAGATATGAATGACTCCAATCTCCCAGGACTCCCATTCGTATAAAATCTTTTTTTTGAATCTTGATTTGTTCTGTTACATATGTACGACATTCTTTTCTAAAATTTTTGGCACTTACTGTATAATTGGGTTTGCCTATTTTTTCTTCTACTTTTAATTCAATAGGTAATCCATGACAATCCCAACCGGGAATATATGGTGAATCAAAACCGGATAAACCTTTTGCTTTGATAATAATATCTTTAATAATTTTATTAACTGCATGCCCCATATGAAGATTACCATTGGCATATGGAGGACCATCATGAAGAATAAATAACGGTTTATCTTTTTTAGCCTTACGTATTAATTTATAGAGATTATCATCATCCCATTTCTGAATTATTTTAGGTTCTTTTTGAACAAGATTGCCTCGCATTGAAAAACTGGTTTCAGGAAGATTTAATGTAGATTTAAAGTTATTTTTCATGGCCTAAGTTATAATGTCTTTTCATTAAAGAATGCTAATTATTATATTCATAATAACATAATCTATTTTGTTAAATAGAATCTAATTTTTTTGAGAAATTTTTCTTATTTAAGAATCAATATTTTTACTTTTTTATATAACTTAAATAATGGATACTAATAATCACTACGAAATTATTATGTAAGGTAAACTAATGTGAGTTATTACCTAATATTTATCTGATCGAGATAATATTAAGAAATTATATTATTCCCTATTAGGGAGATTTAATATCTAAACAACATCCTAAACCTCCTCGTTATTTGAGGTTGGTTAATGCGATATTAATTCGATCGTAGTAGTAAAATATACCTCTGATTAATTATCACTTAATAAATAATATTGACAAACTAAAACAACAATGCATACTTCTTGTTAAGAAGTAAGAAAGAGGATATTAAACATTGGCTAATCTAAAATCATCTAAAAAAAGAATCATTAAATCTGAAAAACGTCGTAAACAAAATGTGAGTCATCGATCTATGTTACGAACTTTTATTAAAAAAGTTTATTCGTCTATAAAGACAGGTGATAAATTATCAGCAACCCACGCCTTTAATATTATGCAACCTATTGTAGATAGACTAGCTACTAAAGGATTGATACATAAAAATAAAGCCGCTCGTCATAAATCTAACTTAATGAACCATATTATTAAGATGTAAGATGAAGACCGTTCTCACTTGAGAAGTTTAGCGAGTTAAATCATCAAAAAATTTTTTTACACCTTCAAAAAAAGTTCTTGATCTGGGGTTATTATGTTCTCCCGAAGAATAATTAATATTTTTCTCTAATTCACGCAACATTTCTTTCTGTCGTTCATTTAAATTCACGGGAGTTTCCACTACAATCTTACATAATAAATCCCCCGTAAATCCTCCTCGTAATGATTTCACTCCTTTACCTCGCATCCGGAATAATTTTCCAGTTTGAGTTTCGGCCGGAACTTTTATTTTTATACGTCCTCCTAAAGTAGGCACTTCTATTTCTCCTCCTAGAGCAGCCATTCCAAAACTAATTGGAACCTCACAATACAGATTATTTTTATCTCGGGCAAAGAGAGGATGTTTTTTTACTTCAATTTGAACGTATAAATCACCAGCTGAAGATCCACGCTCTCCTGCTGCTCCTTCTCCTGATAAACGAATTCGATCTCCATTATCTACTCCCGCCGGAATTTTTACGGAGAGAATTTTATTTTTTTCTGTTCTTCCTTTGCCTCGACAATATATACATGGATCTTTAATAAGGGTTCCCTGTCCGTGACAGTAAGGACAAGTTTGCTGGACAGTAAAAAAACCTTGACGTAATTGAATTTGCCCACTCCCCTGACAAGTAGAACATGGGATGGGAGCAGTACCTAATTTGCAACCTTTGCCCTGACAATGAAGACATCGTTCCAGGGTGGGAAGACGTATTTCTTTCGTTACCCCCCGAACCGCTTCCTCTAAAGTAAGACTTAGAGTATATTGTAAATCAGAACCTCTGGATGGACGATGTGGACGACGACTACTTCCGAAAATATCTCCAAAAACTTCTCCAAAAATTTCACTAAAATCTGTACTCGAGTTACTGAATTCACTTTCATAACTGGCTGGACCTTGTTCAAACGCAGCATGTCCATATTGATCATATGCAGCTCTTTTTTGAGAATCAATGAGAATTTCATATGCTTCTTTAACTTCTTTAAACTTAGCTTCGGCATCTTTATTACCGGCATTACGATCCGGATGATATCTCATAGCTAATCGTTTATAGGCTTTTTTTATCTCACGTTCATTTGCTGATTTCGAAACGCCTAAAATTTCATAATAATCTTTTTTTGCCATTTCGAAGATCCTACTATCCTTAATATAATTAAAGGGTACTGCAAATACGTACCACTAGATGCTTCTGTCTAAACCGTCTTATTAAGATTATAATGGTATCATTATACCGTATTCATCAATCTAAAACGGTAAATGTTTTTTCATTTTTTATCTTTATCTTTATCTTTATCTTCTTTGACTTCTTCAAACTCCGCATCTACCACATCTTTATCTTTTCGGGGTTCATTCTGTGATTCTGATCCTCTTGTTACGGAATCATCTTGGGATGGTTGTTCTGTTTTATTATAAAGCTCTATTAATTTACTTGAGATTTGTATTAAGGATTGTATTTTAGCCTCTATTGAAGCTTTATCTTCTCCTTTCACGACTGAATCGAGTTCTTCTAATGCTTTTTCAATGTTCTGTTTATCATCATAAGGTAACTTACTACTTACTTCTTGTAGTTGTTTACGTGTGCTATGTGATAAATGATCGGCTTGATTGCGTAATTGTACTAATTCTTCAAATTTACGATCTGCTTCAGCATGTGATTCTGCATCTCGCACCATATTTTGGATTTCTTTTTCATTTAATCCGGACGAAGCTTTAATAATAATTTTTTGTTCTTTGCCACTTTTCTTATCTTTTGCTGAAACATGTAAAATACCATCAGCATCAATATCAAAGGTTACTTCAATCTGTGGAATTCCTCGTGGAGCTGAATATATGCCATCAAGATTAAATTGACCTAAAGATTTATTATCTGCTGCACGCTTGCGTTCTCCTTGTAATACATGAATAGTAACAGCAGATTGATTATCTTCTGCTGTAGAGAAGACTTGACTATGTTTAGTAGGAATAGTAGTATTTTTAGCAATAAGAGAAGTCATTACTCCTCCCAACGTTTCAATGCCTAAGGACAAAGGAGTAACATCTAATAACAACACATCTTTAACATCACCTGCTAATACCCCTCCTTGAACTGCGGCCCCAACGGCAACTGCTTCATCAGGATTGACATCTTTCCGCGGTTCTTTACCAAAAAAAGATGCCACTTTTGCTTGAACCATTGGCATTCTAGTCTGTCCCCCTACTAAGATTACATCATCAATATCACCCACCGATAATCCGGCATCTTTTAATGCAATTTTTACTGGTTCAATAGATTGATTGACTAAATCTTCTACTAAAGATTCTAATTTTGCACGAGTAACTTTAATATTCAAATGTTTTGGACCACTTGAATCCGCCGTTATATAGGGTAGATTCACATCTGTCTGTTGTGCAGACGAAAGTTCAATTTTAGCTTTTTCAGCAGCTTCTTTTAAACGCTGCATAGCGAGGGAGTCATTACGTAAATCAATGCCTTGGTCCTTCTTAAATTCGGATACTAAATAGTTAATAAGACGACTATCAAAATCTTCTCCCCCTAGATGAGTATCGCCATTAGTAGCTAGCACTTCAAAAGTTTTTTCTCCATCTACATCATCTATTTCAATAATAGAAATATCAAAAGTTCCTCCTCCTAAATCGTAGACAGCAATAGTACGATTAGTCTTAGTCTTATCTAACCCATAAGCCAATGCGGCGGCAGTGGGTTCATTAATAATACGCTTAACCTCAAGACCAGCAATTCTACCTGCATCTTTAGTGGCTTGACGTTGTGCATCATTAAAGTAAGCGGGCACAGTAATTACTGCTTCACTAATAGATTCTCCTAAATAATCTTCCGCTGTTTTTTTCATTTTTTTTAAAACTTCGGCAGAAATTTGAGGCGGTGCCATTTTTTTTCCTTTAATATTTAACCAAGCATCACCATTAGCAGCAGCTATAATCTTATATGGCATAATATTTACGTCCCGTTGGACTTCTTCATCTTTAAATTTTCGTCCAATCAGCCGTTTAATAGCAAATAACGTATTTTGTGGATTAGTGACGGCCTGACGCTTAGCTGGCTGACCTACTAGGGTTTCTCCGTCTTGAGTGAAGGCTATTATTGAAGGTGTAGTACGATCTCCTTCAGCATTTTCTAATACTCTAGGTTTTCCACCTTCCATAATTGCCACACAAGAATTGGTGGTACCTAAGTCAATACCAATAATTTTACTCATCTTACCGTCTCCACTAATTTCGTCGTCAACATAGCTGTGAACCTTTTATAAGGTCTAAATTATTTTTTTTTCAATCGACCCTATTTTCTTTATCTATATAGGTTCAGGACTTTAATACTTAAAAAGTGGGGCTCCTTTTGAACTCATCAAGGGGTTCAAGAAAAAAATTTTCTTAACCACCATATTTTTTTCTCTTTTTTCCTAAGAGATAATTTGTCAATTGTGAAAATATATAATTTATTTTAAAATTAAAATGTATTTTATATTTTTATCTGCTTACATATTAAAACTTATATTGAGTCAGATTATAAATGGTCTTTTTCGTATTAATTTTTTTTCTTTTCAAGATGGATGTTATAAGGATAATGTAATAAAATGTCTGAATACTTTTTTACTTCTGAGTCTGTATCTGAAGGTCATCCTGACAAAATTGCCGATCAAATTTCTGATGCCGTATTAGATGCAATAATACAGCAAGATTTTAGAGCACGTGTGGCATGCGAAACCTACATTAAAACTGGGATGGTATTAGTAGGGGGAGAAATTACTACTACTGCGTGGGTAGATATTGAAGATATTGTTCGTGATACAGTACGTAAAATTGGTTATGTTAACTCCGACATGGGTTTTGATGCTAATTCATGTGCAGTAATCAATGCAATAGGAAAACAATCTACCGACATTAATTTAGGTATTAATCGTTCTCAATCGTGGTGGGACCAAGGAGCAGGAGATCAAGGGGTAATGTTTGGGTATGCGACTAATGAAACCGATGTATTGATGCCGGCTCCATTAACTTATGCTCATCGTTTGGTCAAAAGACAGTCTGAATTACGAAAAATGAAAATGCTACCTTGGTTACGTCCTGATGCCAAAAGTCAGGTAACTTTTAAATATAATAGTGGAAAAATTATGGGGGTAGATACAGTAGTTTTTTCTACTCAACATAGTGAGGAAATCACCTATCTTCAGCTCCAGGAAGCAATTATGGAAGAAATTATCAAACCGGTATTTCCTCCTCAGTGGTTAAATAATCATACTAAATATTTTATAAATCCTACTGGAAGATTTGTAATTGGTGGTCCTATGGGAGACTGTGGATTAACAGGTCGAAAAATTATTGTAGATACTTATGGAGGCATGGCTCGTCATGGTGGCGGAGCATTTTCTGGTAAAGATCCTTCAAAAGTAGATAGATCGGGAGCATATGCCGCTCGTTATGTAGCAAAAAATATTGTAGCCGCAGGTTTAGCTGAGCGCTGTGAGATCCAAGTATCGTATGCTATTGGAATCTCGGAACCCACTTCTATTATGGTAGAAACCTTTGGTACTGGTACAAAATCTAATGAACACTTAATTTCTCTGATACGAAAATGTTTTGATCTGAGACCATATGGGATAATAAATATGTTAGACTTGTTACAACCCATATATCACGATACCGCTTCTTATGGACATTTTGGTAGATCTCATTTTTCCTGGGAACAAACAGATAAAATTTCCTTGTTAAAGGAAGAATCCTAAATTTAGAGTCAAAAATAATTATTTCTTTTTATTAGTGAAAGTTACCAATGTCTTGCGAGTTAAAATTAGTGACAACCAGTATTAATTTCAGGTAAATTTATTTACTTAAGAGTAAAATTGGCACATATCTATTTTATTCGTTAGTGAAAATTATAATCATCAAATAACAATATTAATTGTTATCACGACAGAATCTCTATAAAATAATACATCAAATCAACATAAAAATAGGCATAATATCCATTCTTGATCACATAATACAAGAAAAATTATAAATTTTATTAGAGACTAAGAAATGATTAAACTAGGTATTGTAATGGATCCTATATCTCAGATCAATCTGAAAAAAGATACGAGCTTAGCTCTTGTGAGAGAAGCTCAACGACGTAATTGGAAAATTTTTTATATGGAACTGCACGACATATATCTATGTAATGAAGTTGCTTGTGCAAAAACCAGAACCATCTCTATTCTAGAACATCAATCTCCTTGTTATTCATTTGGTCGTGACCATTATATTAATCTTAATGATCTGAATGTTATTTTCATGCGTAAAGATCCTCCGGTAGACTCAGAATTTATTTATGCTACACATATTATGGAACGTGCAGAAAATACCGGAACTTTAATAGTTAATAAACCACGTAGTTTACGGGACTGTAATGAAAAAATTTTTGCTTCTTGCTTTCCTCATTTTATTCCTGATAGTTTAGTAACCAGTAATAAAGAAATAATATATAATTTCTGTTGTCTTCATGGAGATATTGTTTTGAAACCCTTAGATGGTAAGGGAGGAGAATCAATTTTTCGGTTAACTAAGAATGATCCTAATATCTCAGTAATCATTGAAATAATGACTAATTATGGTAATAATTATTGTATGGTCCAATCTTTTCTTCCTGATATCATAAAAGGTGATAAAAGAGTCTTTATAGTGGATGGCCAGCCAGTCCAATATTGTTTAGCCAGAATTCCTCCGGTCGGTGAAATACGCGGCAATTTAGCAGTAGGAGCATATGGCAAAGTACAATCTTTGTCAAAAACAGATTGGGATATTGCGAGGAGCGTAAGTTCTACTTTGAAAGAAATGGGTTTATTATTTGTAGGTTTAGATATTATTGGAAATAAATTAACAGAAATTAATATAACTAGTCCAACTGGAGTTCAAGAAATTGAAGCCGAATGTTCCTTTTCTATCACCGGAATGATCATGGATATGATAGAAAAGAAAATAAATTAGAGATAATAAAATGACATTTAAGACAATTTTAGCATTTGATTTTGGGACTAAAAGTATTGGGATAGCGATAGGACAAAACATTACTAACACTGCCACTCCTTTAGTATCTCTTAAAAAAATTCATCGGGGACCAGATTGGCAGCAAATTAAGATACATATGTGTCAATGGCAACCCGATACCATTGTTATAGGACTTCCATTAAATATGGATGGCACTGAACAATCAGTAACGAGATATACGCGGTGGTTTGCAAATCAAATAAAAATTAGATTTAAAAGACCTATTCAATTCCATGATGAAAGGTTAACCACGGTAGAAGCACGTCATCAATTATTTCTACGCAGAGGATGGAAGGCTTTGACTAAAAATAATATAGATTCGGTTTCTGCTGCCCTAATTTTAGAAAGCTTTTTATGGAATTTAAAAATAAAGAAAGATATGAATAGTACTCACTACAAATAATGTTTTTATTATATTATTTGTTTTTCTAACAAAACACGTTAGATAGGTTTAAGGATCAAAATCCTACCCAAGAGATCTGTCTCTAATATAAATTATTAGACATCTACCCTTTTATGTTCAAAATTACCTAAAATAGTTAATGAAATTTCTAAATTATAGAAAGGATAAAGCTTATATCCTCCTCAAGATCTCGAAATAATTCATTTTATGTAAAAAAAATTTTTTCCCAGAAGATAGATCTAAAAAAAAAGAGATTTTTCTGTTCACTATAAAAACATAATAGTCGACTAAGCAACGAAAACATTGTAACATGATTCAGTAAATGAATGGTAAATAGGTTACCAAATTCTTAATAAATGTTTCAACATTGAGTAGATATTTCTCTTCTTATCAAATGAAGATAGATAAATAGAGATAATATTTTATTCAATAATGATTTTTATAAATGACTTTTTAGAAAAAATTTACGATTAATAATGACTCTTAATATCTTGAGAGTACGTCCTCAATAAAATGAGGAAGATATAATCAAAATTTTTAGAAGTAATTTGCTCTTCTAATTAGAGAACAAGAGGATAGAATTAAGAGGATATGAGGAGCTAGAATGATGAGTCTATTAGCTATCTGCTCCAGAAGATTATGGATTGGGACATGTAGTTTAAATTTCGTCGTTTCGGATGTATGTATAATTGTTTAGTTGTTATCTATCATATAAAAGGATTCAGGTTTAAAATAAATGCTTATACTATCTGTTATGATTCAAAATATTCTAGATTTATACATAATAATGTTAATACTTCGTTGTTGGATGATTTTGGTATTAGAAGATTATTCTAATCCGCTAGTTAAATTCATTATTAAAATGACCCACCCGTTATTGCATCCTTTACAATATTTCGTGCCTCTTTCCTATCAAACTTTAGAAATTCATTCTATTGTAATAGCTTTCTTACTGACGGTTATCAAATATCTGACTATGATTTTCCTGTTAGGAAAAGAATATGAATTTATATCTATGAATATTTTTATGATAGCTATTATCAGTTTAATTAAAATAACTGGATCTTTAGTATTATGGATAATGCTCCTTAAAAGTATTATAAAATTAATAACTCAAGGCTATTATCATCCTATTGATTATATTTTAACGCAATTAACGGAACCGATTGTATCTCCTATACGTAATTATATTCCTACTATAGGATGCCTTGATTTATCACCATTGGTAGTAGTATTAGTAATCCATTTTTTAAATGATTTAGGACTTACTATTTTTCCAACATTATGGCCACTCTTATAAAATTATGGAAAATGTGGTTCTCCATTTCTAAAATTTAGAAATTAGATATTATATATAGACTCAAACTAGGTTTATATGGGGAGCGAAAAAAACATTTTCCTTATTTAACTTCTTATTAACGCATCACTTAATGAAGTTTGAGTAAAACAAATAATTTTCCTCAAAATATTATAATTTTTAGCAAGAAGAAAAATAGTTATCAGAAAGTAAAAATTATTTTTGATAAAAGATCTAATCAATTTATCTCTGAGGAAGAGATAAACGATTAAAGTTTTTCATACATTATATCTCTTATTATATAACCTAAACGCTGTGCTCTAATTTCAAATTTCGTGAAAGGTCTAGTCAAAGGACGTGAAACATAATCTTGATTAACTGATAAATTATTATATCCCGAAATGTTATTCATTATGGTAATTATTTGTTCAGCATAAGATTCCAAATCAGTAGCAATATGAAACATTCCTTGTGGCATTAACTTGCGTAAAACTAATTCAGCAAAATATTTTTGGAGTAAACGTCTTTTATAGTGTCGTCTTTTTTTCCAGGGATCTGGAAAAAACATCTGTACTCTAAAGAGAGAGTTATCTGGAATCATCCGTTCAAGTACATCAACTACATCAGAACATATAATACGTAAATTCATAACTCCCGATTTATGTGCTAATTTGAGACAAGATCTTATTCCAGGTAAATAAACTTCAATTCCGAGAAAGTTAGTTCGCGGATTAGTTAAAGCTTGTGTTACCAATCCCGTTCCCATTCCAAATCCAATATCTAATAATAATGGTTGTTCATTAAGAAAAAAATTTTTAGCTATCAGCAACCTATTTTTATAGTTTATTCCCATCTTAGGCCAATAATCAGCTATAGCTTGTTGATATTTTTTTTGGGTACGAACACGTTGTACAAAACTTTTAATTGTCCCCGAAGACATCATGAATATTATTTCCTGCTATTAAATATCTAGGACAGTATTATTGAATTAAAAGATATATATTTTCTCCATAAATCACAAAGTAAAATGATTTAAAACTTAAGGGTAATAATAGTTTATTTTTAGAAAATATAATTTTCAATAATTGTTATCTCTGTTTACCGAGATAACAATTTCCTTGTTAGGTCTTCTGCAATTTTTGGGTGATATAATCATCATAATCAAATAATTTTTCAAATTTTTATTAATTAATTATTTTTTATGTAAAAAAAAATAATTATGATTGTTTCTATCTTAGAACATAAAAATTATTTTCAATAAAAATTAAGTATCTAGATCAGGAAAAATATGATGACTTTATCAAAAAAAAAATTAAGATGTTAGAATTAATTCTTAATAAGAATATTTTTTATGGTTGAAATGAAAATTATATGGAAGAAATGAAAATACCTTCTCGTAAAATGCTTGCTAATGCTATTCGTATCCTAACTATAGATGCTGTTGAAACAGCCCAATCAGGACATCCGGGTGCTCCTATGGGAATGGCAGATATCGCAGAAGTTTTATGGAGAGATTATTTAAATCACAATCCTACCAATCCTAATTGGTTCAATAGAGATCGGTTCGTCCTTTCTAATGGACATGCTTCAATGCTAATTTATAGTCTTCTTCATTTAACGGGATATAATTTACCCCTAAGAGAAATAAAAAATTTTCGAAAATTATATTCTAAAACTCCTGGACATCCAGAGAATTTACAAACTAGTGGAGTTGAAACTACTACTGGTCCTTTAGGACAAGGTTTAGCAAATGCAGTTGGGATGGCAATAGCCGAGAAAACCTTAGCCGCGCAGTTTAATAAAGCAGAACATATAATAGTAGATCATTATACTTATGTTTTTGTAGGTGACGGTTGTCTTATGGAAGGAATTTCACATGAAGTGTGTTCCTTAGCAGGTACTTTAAAATTAGGAAAGATGATTGTTTTCTACGATAAAAATGGTATATCTATAGATGGAAAAGTATCGGGGTGGTTTACAGATGATACAGCAAAAAGATTTGAATCTTATGGCTGGCATGTAATAGATAAAGTAGATGGTCATGACTCATTATCTATAAGTCAAGCCATTAAAGTAGCTCAAAATTTTACTGATAAGCCATCACTTATTATATGTACAACCATTATTGGTTTTGGCTCAGTGCATAAAGCAGGAACACATCAAATTCATGGATCTTCCTTAGGAGCAGATGAAGTAGAAGCTACTAGACATTCTTTAAAATGGTTTTATCCGTCTTTTTTTATTCCTCAAGAAATTTATTCACAATGGGATGCAAAAGAAGCAGGGAGACAAAAGGAAGAAATATGGAATAAGAAATTTAGTAAATATCAAAAAAATTTTCCTCAGTTATCATCAGAATTTTTACGTCGTCAACATAATATCCTCCCTGAAAATTGGCATAATAACGTTCAAAATTTTATTGAACAACTTCAGCTCCACCCTGATAATATATCAGGTCGACAATCTTCGCAAAATACCTTGCAATTCTTAGGAAGAATGTTACCCGAATTCTTAGGAGGATCGGCAGATTTAACATCGAGTAATCTAACTTCATGGACAGGTAGTCTATCGATTCAGAAGAATAATAATGGAAATTATATTCATTATGGTGTGAGGGAATTTGGAATGACTGCGATAGCAAATGGAATAGCTCTCCATAAAGGATTTTTACCTTATACAGCAACATTTCTCATGTTTGTCGAATATGCGCGTAATGCCGTACGCATGGCAGCATTAATGAAAATTCATCAAATCTTGATTTATACTCATGACTCCATTGGAATTGGAGAAGATGGACCTACTCATCAACCTGTAGAACAATTATCGAGCTTACGTATGACACCGAATTTAAGTACATGGAGACCATGTGATCAAGTCGAAACTGCAGTAGCTTGGAAATATGCAATAGAACGTAATAATGGTCCTACGGCATTGATATTATCGCGTCAAACATTATCTCATCAAGATAGATCTCCAGAACAAATAAAGAACATTAATAAAGGAGCATATGTTTTAAAAACATGTATTGGAATCCCAGAGGTTATTTTAATATCTACCGGTTCGGAAGTCCAATTAGCTACGTCTGCTTATTCTTCATTAACTAACGAAGGATATAAAGTGCGAGTAGTGTCTATGCCATCTACAGATGTCTTTGATAAACAAGATTCGGATTACAAAGAACGGGTATTACCATCCCGAGTGATTCTACGTATAGCTATTGAAGCTGGATTTAAAGATTATTGGTATAAATATATAGGCTTGCATGGCTCAATATTAGGAATTAATTCCTTTGGAGAATCGGGAGCGGCAGAAAAACTTTTTCAACACTTTAGTTTGACAGTACCCGAAGTTATTAAAACAGTAAAAAAATTAATTCAGAACAAAAGGCAATATAGTGTTTGAGTGAGGGTAAAAATAAAATTTTCAATGTTTTGATATTTACATTTTCCGTAAAAATTACTCTATGTTAGAGTAAAAAGAACACTCTTCTGATTTTTTCATCCTCATTTTTGGATAAAAAATTTTAATAAAATGATAAAGATCAGGAAATATTCTCATACCAAATGATAGTAAATAGTTCTTAAGAGAAATCATACTAGAAACATGGTAATAAAAGAAGAGAGAATTTTTATCTGGAGATTAGTGCTAGATCTCGGTCCAAAACCTGAATCGGTATTTAAAAATAAATATACATCAGACGAGAAAGAACAAATGATGATAAAAATTCAGTAACATTATGAAGATTTTTATATTAAAAACTTAAACTACCAATATTTCTTATCATGTTTAGTCTGAATATTGCTGATTCAAAATCCAGTACTAAAAGTATCCAAAGATATTTATATGGTAGGAAAGTTATTTACTTCTTACCTTAAAATTAATAAGTATATTTAAATAAAATAAACATAATATAGAAAAAAAGTAGTACTTCGACTTGATCGAATCAATCCGTAACTAATACTACTTTTGTAGTTTTATAAGTCAATGACTAAGAAAGATAGATTAGATCAGAACCAGTCCCTACTACTAGTAAGTGAGAGGTATCAAACAAAAGTACCGAACAATTAAATAATGTGGTGAGTCATTTATCGATCAAAATATTTTTCACTAAAAAGAAGTACTATTTTTATTCACCTTAAGATTAAGGATCTTGGAAAATTAATGATCAAAATAAATAGAAAAAGTAAGGAGATAATTAAAAATTTTTCGTAATATAGTAAATATTTATGATGAACATTCTTAGTTTAAATATATTTTTCTCCTATCTTTTGCAAAAAATAGTTATTATTTACACTAAAACTAATAATCAGATCATAAAAATTCATATGAGGTTATAATAAATGAAGTAACTTAATGAGATACACATTTAGTAATGATAATGAGTACATTATAATATGTACTGTTTTAGTGAAAAATAAAATTCTTATTTTTATTTATCTAAGAGATGATCGGTTATGTCTATAATGAAAATGACACATTTGAATCTATCAGGAAAAAGAGTTTTTATTCGGGCAGATTTAAATGTTCCTCTTAATAAAGAGGGAATAGTTACATCAGAAGCCCGAATAAACGCCTTTATCCCCACTATTAAAATAGCCCTCAAAAAGGGGGCTAGAATTATGGTGACTTCTCATTTAGGACGGCCAGTAGAAGGAAAATATCAGAAATCATTTTCTCTTGGGCCTATTGTCGAAGTATTGAAAAAAAAAATTTCTTGTCCTATTCGGTTAGAAAAAAATTATTTAGAAGGATTAGATCTAGCTGAAAATGAAGTAGTAATTCTAGAAAATGTGAGATTTAATAAGGGAGAGAAGAAAAATGACGAATTATTAGCTAAAAAATATGCATCACTATGCGATATTTTTGTAATGGATGCTTTTGGATCTGCTCATCGTAAAGATGCTTCCACATATGGTATAATTAAATTCGCCCCTATTGCTTGTGCAGGTCCCCTGTTAGAATTTGAATTAGAAGCTTTAAGTAAAGCAGTCACACAACCGCAGAGACCTATGGTTGCTATAATAGGAGGATCAAAAATTTCTACCAAATTTGATATTTTAAATTATCTAGCTCAAGTTTCGGATAAAGTAATTGTAGGAGGTGGAATTGCTAATACTTTTGTTGCCATTGAGAATCGAGTAGGAGAATCTTTATATGAACCAGATTTTGTAGAAGCTGCTAAAATATTACGAGATAGCTATTACATACCTATTCCCATAGATGTTCGGGTAGGATCTGAATTTTCTGAAATATCACCAGCACTATCAAAAAGTGTTTCGGAAATAGACTCGGATGAAGAAATTATGGACTGGGGGGAAAAAACTACTCAAATTATGACCAGCATTATAAAAAAAGCTAAAACCATTCTTTGGAATGGACCAGTAGGTGTTTTTGAATTTCCCAATTTTAGCACGGGAACTAGAATGATAGCAGAAGCTATTACAGAAAGCCATGCTTATTCTATTGCGGGAGGAGGAGATACTCAAGCCGCAATTGAATTATTTGGAGTAGAAAAACATATTTCTTATATTTCTACTGGAGGAGGTGCTTTTTTGTCATTTGTAGAAGGAAAAAAATTACCAGCTATTAGGATGCTAGAAGATCGTGCTAAACATTATATTACTAATAATAATCTAGGATTATGAAATATCGATATATTAATCTTTTTATTTTAAATCAAAAATATAATAAAATACTAAGAATTTAATAAGGGATGATTTTATGTCTAAAATATTAGCTTTTGTGACCCCCGGCGTAATTACAGGAAGTGATGTACAAAAAATATTCGAAATTGCTAAAAATTATCAATTTGCATTACCTGCCGTCAATTGTATTGGCACAGATTCAATTAATGCCGTTCTTGAAACTGCCGCTCGAGTAAAAGCACCCGTCATTATCCAATTTTCAAATAATGGATCCGAGTTTATCGCTGGAAAAGGAGTGCAAAAAGATTCAGTACAAACAAAAGCAGTCCAAGGATCTATATCTGGAGCTCACCATGTTCATCAACTGGCTCAATATTATGGGGTGCCAGTGATGCTCCATACCGATCACTGTGCCAAAAATTTACTGGCTTGGATTGATGGTATGTTAGATGCAGGAGAAGAGTACTTTAAGAAAACTGGCAAACCCTTATTTTCTTCTCATATGATTGATCTTTCACAAGAGTCTTTGAAAGAAAATATAGCCATCAGTAGTCATTATCTCACTAGAATGTCAAAAATAAATATGACCCTAGAAATTGAACTAGGATGTACTGGTGGAGAAGAGGTTGGAATAGATAATAATTCGGTCCATACAGAATTATATACTCATCCGGAAGATATTAACTTTGCTTATGAAAGACTTAGTAAAATTAGTCCTAATTTTACTATAGCCGCCTCATTTGGTAATATACATGGCGTATACAAACCAGGAAATGTTAAATTAATGCCTACTATTCTGAAAAAATCACAAGCTTATGTAAGTAAAAAACATGGACTCCCTAGAAATCCATTAAATTTAGTTTTTCATGGTGGATCTGGTTCCTCTCTGAATGAGATCCAAGAATCTATTAGTTATGGAGTCGTTAAAATTAATATTGATACAGATACCCAATGGGCTACTTGGCAGGGTATCTTGAATTATTATAAGAAAAATGAAGCCTATTTACAAAGCCAATTAGGTAATCCTGATGGTCTGCACCAACCTAACAAAAAATTTTATGATCCACGCAAGTGGATCAGAGCTGGTCAGATCAGTATGAGTACACGGTTAGAAACCGTATTTAGAAACTTAAATGCCATTAATCTTTTTTAATTATATTTTGCGTATAACTCTACTTCTATTAAAGTGTTTTAAAATGATATTATCGTATGGAAAATAATGATGTAATTAAAAGTATTAAAGATGCCGGATTTTGGATGATGCATAATCATTCACTATTATTTAGTTACATAATTAATGTAATATCCGCAATAGCAATAATATGTATTGGGATGGCAGTAGCAAGTACTTTTGCTAAAAGTATTAACAGAATATTTTTAGCTCGTCATCTAGATATTACAGTAGCTGATTTTTTATCTATGGTATTACGATATAGTATTATTACTTTTTCCGTAACCGCAGCATTAAATCGTGTTGGTGTACAAACGGCCTCCATTATAGCTGTACTAGGCGCGGCAGGTTTAGCAGTAGGTTTGGCATTACAAGGATCTCTATCTAACTTAGCTGCGGGTGTCCTATTAGTGATTTTTAGACCATTACGAGTAGGAGAATACGTAGACTTAGGAGGAATTAATGGTATAGTACAACAAATTCAAATATTTTCTACTACTCTGCTTTCGGCAGATGGTAAAACTATTGTTGTTCCTAATGGAAAAGTTATTTCTGGTAATATTATTAACTATTCTCGTGAACCAATACGACGATATGAAATGATAATAAGAGTATCTGTAGACTCAGATATTCAGAAAATAAAAAAAATTATCTCTGATATAGTGTACGCAGACTGCCGAATTATTAAAGAACGTGAAATTACTATAAGATTACATGAAATTAACAGTAATTCTTTAAATTTCATTGTAAGATGGTGGAGTCGAGGTCAAGACTTACAAAATGTTTATTGGGATCTATTAGAAACTTTTCAACGTCATCTTATAAAAGAACAAAATAATAAATCCACTATTATTTAAGTCCTTATGTAAGGAGTAGTATCATCATAGCTTATGAAAACCTATAACTTAAAACAATCCGCTGCCTGGGCAGCTCTAAAGTATGTTACTCCCGGTTCAATAGTAGGGATAGGTTCAGGAACCACAGTCAATTACTTTATTAGCGCTTTAAGCACGATTAAGAATCAAATAGAAGGTACCGTCTCGAGTTCAAATGATTCTACTAATAAACTTAAAAGTTTAAATATTCCCGTGTTTAGTTGTAATGATGTAGAATCGATTCCTATTTATGTGGATAGTGCAGATGAAATTAATAAACACTTAGAGTTAATAAAAGGTAGAGGAGGTGCCCTAACTCAAGAAAAAGTAATTTCAGAAGTATCGAAACAATTTATCTGTATTGCTGATTATACTAAATTAGTGAATATTTTAGGTAGAAAAAATCCTTTACCTATAGAAGTTATACCTATGGCACGGTCATATATTGGTCGAGAAGTAGTAAAGTTAGGAGGCATGCCTAAATATCGTACAGGTATTATTACAGAAAACGGAAATATTATTATTGATATATATAATTTATGTATAGTAAATCCTCTGGAAATAGAAGAAAAAATAAATATGTTAAGTGGTGTTGTGACGGTAGGATTATTTGCTCGACGGAGTGCCGACATAGCTTTAATTAGCACTCTCCAGGGGGTGAATGTTATACATAAAAACAAAAAAGTTATAGAAGAAAAAAATTAAATTATCCTTAATTAAGGATAGGGCGGCACCCTATTGATAATATCTCCCTTCCTGCTTGATCTTTAAAAAAGAGATCAAATACCTACTCAGAGTATTTCTTTATAAAATGAAATTATTTATCACTAAAAGACGCCAAAAATCCTATAGGAAAGCATTGTGAGTCAAATAATTATCAGCTCTATAAGAGTAATCATTCCATTACATATTATTCAATATATTTTATTCATATTATCTATATCTTAATATTAAAAATATTTAATCATAAATTATGTGATTTTTTAACTAATTGTAAATATACCTCCGTGTTATTCATACATAAAAAAAAATCTTCTGTCTCTATAGAACTCATAATTCATTAGATCTTATGAAAATAAACAATTTTTTTCATGCCCTAGATAAGCTTCGCGGAACAAAAATATTCCAATCCCATTACTAATTATAGTATATAAGGTAATTGGATATCCTGGATCCAGGAAATGCGTTTTATTAAATCATCTGAAGAACAATGTTATTCGTCACAGTTTACTAGCATCCCACAGAGCTATGCAATTAGCTCAACCTGTAATGTTGTTAGAAAATGAAGAAACAGGTAAAATTTTATATGAAGTTAATAACTGCCTATTGTACGATTATAGAAGCTGAATATAATGCTGGGATTATACATTATCCGACGCATAATAATATTTTTGTATATGATGGTGATTTAATATTGGTTGATGCTGATTGTGAATGAGATGGTAAGTGATGATAGTAATAATCTTGCCACCAGGAATGGTATTAACAGTAGAATCAGGTTCTATATCACCTTATCTAAAAGTTGAGCACTCATATAAAAATAGTGTATCATCATTAATAACCCTGGACATTAAAATTTACCTTCTAATGCAGTAAAATAAATAGCTAAAATATCAAACATAATTAGGATGAATAAATTGTATTTAATAAATACAAAATACTCTTTTAATTACCTTTACTAAAGTAGTATTAAATTCTTTGGAATATACAAATCCCTTTTTCTTAAAAAGAAACTAAATAAAAATGCAACATCCTACTATTTTATTCGATCTCCACAAAAAATGTGGTGCAACAATGATTCATTTTCAGAACTGGATTATGCCTCTCCATTATGGTTCCCAAATAACAGAACATAAAGCCGTTCGGAATGATGCAGGGATATTTGATATATCTCATATGTTAATTTTAGATTTATATGGTTCCAAGACTCTAAAATTTTTACGGTATCTATTAGCTAATGACGTAGCTAAATTAGTCCATCCGGGCAAAGCTTTATATACTGGAATGTTAAATCAAGATGGAGGAATCATTGATGATTTAATGGTCTATTTTCTAGACGAAAGCTATTTTAGATTAGTAGTGAATGCGGCAAATCGCAGTAAAGATTTAGCATGGATTAATTATCATGCTATAAATTTTAATGTCAAACTTAAAATAAGAACCGATTTAGCTTTTATATCTATCCAAGGACCCAATGCACAAAAAAAAATGCATAGCATTTTAAATGAAAAACAACTAAATGCTGTGGTAAAGTTATTACCATTTTCGAACGTACAAATTGATGAATTATTTATTGCTTATACAGGTTATACCGGCGAAAAAGGTTATGAAATTGCTGTTCCGCAAGAAAAAGCGGTAGATTTATGGCATCAATTAATAGGGGCAGGAATTTTACCAGTCGGATTAGGAGCCCGAGATACCTTACGGATTGAAGCTGGTATGAATCTCTATGGGAATGAGATGGATGAAAGTATTTCTCCTTTAGAAGCAAATATGGAACGAACAATTAGTTGGAAATATCCCCGCAATTTTATAGGTAGAAATGCTTTAAGAATTAAATATAACCATAATAAAAAGAAGTTAGTAGGATTATTAATGAAAGAAAAAGGAATGTTAAGAAAAAATTGTCTGGTTAGTTTTATGGATAAAAGTGGCGAGAAACAAATAGGGATAATTACAAGTGGCAGTTATTCTCCTACCTTAGGTCATAGCATAGCTCTAGCGAGGGTGCCATCTACCATTGGAAAGTCCGCTCTAGTATACCTTAATCATAATCTTAAATATCAAAGAATAATTCCTGTAGAAGTGACTCCTCCTGTTTTTGTTCGTAATGGATTACCCGTAATAAACACTTCTTAATTAGATAAGAGTATAAACATGACCCAAATTATATGCGATTATAAGTACCGCTCTACTCATGAGTGGGTAAAGCGACTATCTCTAGACTCTGATATTTATATGGTGGGTATTACTGATTATGCACAAAATTTAATCGGCGATATAGTTTTTATTGAATTACCGGTAGTTAGTACCGTGTTTAATATCGGCGAAGATTGTGCGGTAGCAGAATCAGTCAAAACTGCTAGTAGTATCTATGCTCCTCTAACTGGAAAAATTATAGAAATTAATATGTTATTGAATAAAAATCCTGAATTAGTTAACATCCATCCTTATGACCAGGGATGGATATTCAAAATAGAATCTTTTAAATCTGATGAAGTAGAATTATTATTAGATGCAGTTAATTATCAAAATATTATAAAATAAGTTTAAACACTTATCATAAAGTTTATTTAGATATGAAAAAATCTTTAAAAAAACTTGAAGATTCCTTTTTATCGAGACATATTGGACCTTGTTGGGCACAACAAAAATCTATGCTCTCCACCATTGGAATTTCATCTCTTCAGGAATTAATTACGGCAGTACTACCGCCAGAAATACAGATATCTACCATTCCTGATCTGTGTAATGCAGTACCAGAACATTTAGCTTTATTAGAATTAAAAAATATTGCTAAAAAAAATAAGATTTTTAAATCTTGGATTGGCATGGGTTATTGTGGCACTATAATACCTCCAGTAATTTTACGTAATGTATTAGAAAATCCTGGCTGGTATACTGCTTATACTCCATATCAACCAGAAATTTCTCAGGGTCGATTAGAAGCATTGCTAAATTTTCAGCAAATTACTGTGGATTTAACAGGACTTCCTATAGCTTCTGCCTCTTTATTAGATGAAGCTACTGCCGGTGCAGAAGCAATGGCTATGGCCAAACGTATTAGTTCCATTAAAAGTAAGAGATTTTTCATAGCTAATGATGTTCATCCCCAAACTATAGATGTCATTCAAACTAGAGCTAGTACTTTAGAAATAGATATTATTATCGATCATCCTGATAACGCTCTTAATTATACAAACATCTTTGGAATATTACTCCAATATATAGGGACTACTGGGAAAATTCATAATTTTTCATCTTTAATACCTGAACTTAAAAAAAATAAAGTTATTATCACTGTAGCTGCAGATATCATGTCTTTAGTTCTTTTGAAGAGTCCCGGAACACAGGGAGCAGATATAGTTTTTGGATCTGCACAACGTTTTGGCATGCCAATGGGATATGGTGGTCCTCATGCAGCTTTTTATGCCACTCGAGAAGAATATAAACGTTCCATGCCTGGTCGTATTATAGGGGTTTCTAGAGACCAATCAGGAAATATAGCTTTTCGCATGGCTCTTCAAACTCGCGAGCAGCATATTCGTCGGGAAAAAGCTACTTCGAATATTTGTACTTCCCAGGCACTATTAGCTATAGTAGCCGGTTTTTATGCTGTTTATCATGGTCCTAAAGGATTAAAAAAAATTGCTACTCGCATTAATCGGTTAACAGATATTTTAGCTCTGGGTTTCCAAATTGGAGGCTTAAAATTATCTAATAAAACTTGGTTTGATACTCTCACTATTGAAGTAGAAGATAAGAAAAAGATATTATTACGTGCTCTAAATTTAGGAATGAATTTACGTAATGACCTAAATAATGCTGTAGGGATAACTTTAGATGAAACTACTACTAGCCAAGATATAATGTCATTATTTTCTATCTTCTTAGAAGACGGACATGGATTAGATCTTACACTACTGGATTATTATCTAAAACAACATGATAGTATATCTTTACCTCCAGATTTATTACGTACTGAACCGATATTAATTCATCCTATTTTTAATAGCTTTCATAGTGAAACTGCGATGATGAGATATCTGCACAGACTAGAATGTAGAGATCTTGCTCTAAATTATTCAATGATTCCATTGGGATCTTGTACTATGAAACTTAATGCTGCTGTAGAAATGATTCCGCTTAGTTGGCCTGAATTTACTGAAATTCATCCGTTTTGTCCTATAGATCAAATAAGAGGTTACATAAAATTGATCTATCAGTTATCTAATTGGTTTATGCTTCTAACTGGTTATAAAGCATTCAGTCTCCAACCTAATTCGGGTGCACAAGGAGAGTATGCGGGTCTTCTAACTCTTCGACGATATCATGAAAGTAGAAAGGAAAATAATCGTAATATATGTCTTATACCTAATTCAGCTCATGGTACTAATCCTGCTTCAGCTCAAATGGTGGGCATGAAGGTTATTCCTATTATCTGTGATAATCAGGGTAATATTGAATTAAATGACTTACGACACAAAGCACACCAAGCGGGTAAAAATTTAAGTTGTTTAATGATTACTTATCCGTCTACTTATGGGATTTTCGAGGAAAACATTACTGAAATATGTAAAATTATCCATCAATATGGAGGACAGGTTTATCTAGATGGTGCTAATATGAATGCTCAACTTGGAATTACTAATCCCTGTACTATTGGTGCAGATGTTGTTCATCTTAATCTGCATAAAACTTTTTGTATTCCTCACGGGGGAGGTGGTCCCGGATTAGGTCCCATTGGCGTCAAAAAACATCTCGCGAATTTTTTACCAGGACATAAAATAACAAAAATTAAGGGACTGATAGATTCTCAGCATCCCGTTTGTGCTGCTCCTTTCGGAAGTGCTGCACTTTTTCCTATATGTTGGATGTATATTCGAATGATGGGAACAAAAGGATTACGATTATCTAGTGAAATAGCAATACTTAATGCTAATTATATTGCTAAAAGAATAAGTAGCACATATCCTATATTATACACAGGTCGGAATAATCTAGTAGCACATGAATGTATCATTGATATACGTCCCTTAAAATCTCAAATAGGGATTGGAGAAATAGATATTGCTAAACGTCTTATAGATTATGGATTTCATGCACCGACCATCTCATTTCCGGTACCGGGAACTATGATGATTGAACCAACAGAATCAGAAGATAAAATTGAGATAGATAATTTTATTGAAGCAATGATAGCTATCCGGGAAGAAATAAATTTAATAGTCAAAGGATCCTGGCCAATCGATGATAATCCTCTAGTGAATGCACCACATACGCAAGCAGATTTAACATCAAAATGGAATCATCCGTATAGTATAAAACAAGCCTTTTTCCCCTTAAAAAGTTCCAATAAATATTGGCCACCTGTCAAACGATTAGATGATGTCTTTGGAGACAGAAATTTGCTCTGTACCCATCCATTATCCTTCTTAGTGAAGAAGAAAGTATAGATACTTATTTAGTAGTAACTCATAAAAAATTAAGCATTTATTTCTTCTTTATAAGAAAAAGATTTCATATAGATAAGATCTTGACATCCGGTAATGCGTAATTCAGTACCTGAAGGTATATTATAATCTAGAATGGCTTGGACCCATATTTGGCCATTGTGTACACGACAAGCAGCAAGAACTTTACCACACTTTGTCCAGCTATCAAAGCTACATTTCATTTCTATTACATAGTTAGAAGAAGGCAACTCTATTGAGTTAAACACCAGCATGTAAAGAGCACGTTTATTTATTCCTCGATACTGAACACGAGATATCATTTCTTGACCTATATAACATCCTTTAGTCCAACTAATAGCTTTCATATAATGTAAGTTAGCCGCTTGGGGAAAAAATTGACCAGAATTATCCTGATCAAGAACAGGATACCCTGCTTCGATATCTAAAGCGAGCCATTGTTTACTATTATTAAATTTAATAATAAATCTTTGAGAGAGTTGTTGTTTTAATTTTTTTGCTCTACTCAGATTAGTAATGATGAGAAAGCGATCACGAGGCAGGGGAAAGTAAAGCAAGAGTGTATTATTACTAGTATTTTCTACTACAGAACAGTGGATACTAGGTAATACAGGAAATATTTGATTAAGGGTAGATTTAGCTTCATGTCCTGCAATACCTAGAATAACCGTTCTATCCAGTGCAGTGAGATTAAAATCTGAAAAGATTGCATATTTTTTTAACGCTGCTATTTGAATATTACGTACTGAATTTCGTATTATCCAAGATAGATGTCCTTTATAAAAAAATAATAATAAGTTAGTCAACATTTTTCCTTTAGCATTACAGTGAGCACTTTGACAATAATGATTAACATGTAATTGATTAATATCAGATGTAATCTGGCCTTGCATATAACTTATAGCATCAGATCCTGTAGTAGTAATAAGACACCATTCTTCCATAGAAATTAACGTCAGCGGTAATTCACTAGATGAAAGAGGTAAAGTAAAATGATCTCTAAATTTCATATAAAGAGGACTTATTTTATAATTTTTATAAATATAACTGTTTTTTTTCATAAAACATATGGATAATATTAAAAAAATTATCGGACTAGAAATTTTTTCCTCTGATGAGATAATAGATATTAATTTTTTCCAAAAAAGTAAGGACTCGTAAGAATATAAAAATAACTCAAATAGTTTAATATTTAATATTATTTTGAATAACATTCAAAATACTTGAATTATTGATTCTCATCTTTTATATTCATCTCATGTGAACTAATTTAGTTGTATTAAGATAGTTTGAGCTTGTAATGACAAAAAATGTTTTCGAGATTGCCTCTTTAACAGAAATGATACTACAACTTTATAAACGTAGTAAGATTCTGTGGAGGAATCTTTGATTATGTCTCTACTCAAGAAAGTCTAACAAAAATTAATATTCTTTTGGCCCAAAATAAAACCTGGAAAAATATTTCATTAGTAAGTGCTTTAAATAAGCAGCGGTCTTTACTAGTAGCCAGTTTAAATGCTGTACAAGCTTTCTTCAGTGAGTTAAACGACGCTAAAACTTTACTAGAATTAGCTAACGAGGAAAATAATCTCGAAATATTACCAGTAATATATGCTGACCTAAAAAATATAGAAGAGAGAATAAGAGAATTAGAATTTAGAAAATTTTTTAATAGTCAACAAGATCGAGAAAACTGCTATCTAGATATACAAGCAGGATCAGGCGGAATAGAAGCTCAAGATTGGGCTTATATGTTAAGCAGAATGTATTTACGATGGGCGGAAAAAAAGAGATTTGGTACTGAAATTATTTCAGAATCGTTAGGAGAAAAATCAGGAATAAAATGTACAACAATTCGCGTGTCAGGAGAATATGCATTTGGATGGTTACGTACTGAAAACGGTATTCATCGTTTAGTTCGTAAAAGCCCATTTGATTCAGGCGGAAGACGACATACTTCTTTTAGTTCTGCATTTATATATCCAGAAGTTAAAGATAATATAGAGATCGAGTTGAATGCGCTCGATTTACGAATTGATGTATATCGAGCTTCGGGTGCAGGGGGACAACATGTCAATCGTACTGAATCTGCAGTACGCATTACACATATTCCTACTGGAACAGTTACACAATGTCAAAATGCTCGTTCTCAGCATAAAAATAAAGAGCAAGCTATTAAACAAATGAAAGCAAAATTATATAATCTAGAGTTAAAAAAAAGAAATGCAGATAAAAAGACGCAGGAAAAAAATAAACCGGACATTGCATGGGGAAGACAAATAAGATCTTATGTACTCGATGATTCACGTATTAAAGATTTACGTACGGGTATAGAAACTCGTAATATCCAAGCGGTTTTAAATGGAGAAATAGACTTATTTCTTGAAGAAAATTTAAAAGCTAGATTATGAGGCATAATCATGTCTAAAAAAAAACATTCATCTCTCTTTAGAGATGAGTTAAATAATGAGTTCCAAAATAGACGCAAAAAATTACATCAATTACGTAAACAGGGAATAGCATTTCCAAATGATTTTCGTCCTTCTTATCTTTCGAGTGAACTTCATTTAAAATTTGGTAATAAAAATAAGATGGATTTAAAAAAACTCAATATTGTTATTAGAGTAGCAGGACGTATTATAACCCGGCGTATTATGGGTAAATCAGCTTTTCTTACTCTCCAAGATAGAGAGGGAAAAATTCAATTATATATCAAATATGATATTTATGATAATAATTTCTATTATAACGAATTTAAAAGTTGGGATTTAGGAGATATTATTGGTGCTCAGGGAATTTTATTTAAAACTAACACTAATGAACTTTCCATATCTTGTACGAAAATACGTCTTTTGACGAAATCACTTCGTCCTTTACCTGATAAATTTCATCGATTAGTAGATAAAGAAACTTGTTATCGACAACGTTATCTTGATCTTATTACTAACGATCAGTCACGAGATACTTTTATTTTACGTTCCAAAATTATCTTTAATATTCGAAAATTCATGGATAAAGAGAATTTTATAGAAGTAGAAACTCCTATAATGCAGAAAATAGCGGGAGGAGCTGGAGCACAACCATTTATTACTCATCATAATGCTCTAGATATCAATTTATATCTTCGCATTGCACCCGAACTTTATCTTAAACGATTGGTAATAGGCGGGTTTGAAAGAATATTTGAATTAAGCCGAAATTTTCGCAATGAGGGAGTCTCTCCACGACATCATCCTGAATTTACTATGATGGAATTATATATGGCTTATGCTGATTACAAAGATCTTATTAAAATTACTGAAAACTTATTAAGAAACTTAACACAAAAAATATTAGGTACTTCCATAATCCAGTATGGAAAATACACCTTTGATTTCAATAAATCTTTTAATAAACTTTCTATGAAAGAATCAATATTAAAATATTCTCCCGAAATTAATCTAAATATTTTAGAAGATATTCATCTCACGAAAAAATTTGCGCAACGTTTAGGAATTAATGTAAAAAGTCATTGGGGTCATGGACGTCTTCTAACTGAAATTTTTGATATATCGGTAGAAAAACATTTAATATATCCCACTTTTATTACAGATTATCCTACTGAAGTATCACCATTAGCACGTAGTCATGATAACTATCCCTTTCTCTGCGAAAGATTTGAATTATTTATTAATGGTTATGAGATAGGGAATGGTTTTTCAGAGTTAAATGATCCTGAAGAACAATCTTATCGCTTTGTACAACAAAGATACAATTATCAATCCGATCATAATAATCATCACTATAATAATGATAATATCTATGATCAAGATTATATTAGAGCCTTAGAACATGGTATGCCTCCTACTGCTGGTCTGGGCATTGGAATTGATCGCCTAGTAATGATATTCACTAATAAGTTCAATATACGAGATGTTATTCTTTTTCCTACTTTACGTCCTGAGGAATAAAGATATATTTTTTATATATCTATATTAGATGCGTTAAGCGCATTTAACTCAATAAATTTTTTTCGTGGTTCTACTTCATCTCCCATTAATGTTGAAAAAATTTTATTAGCGGCCACAGCATCATTTATGGTTACACGCAACATTCGTCGATGAGTAGGATCCATAGTAGTTTGCCAAAGTTGTTCGGGATTCATTTCACCTAAACCCTTATACCGCTGAATGGATAATCCATTTTGTGCATCTTTTATTAACCATTCAAAAGCTTGATCAAAAGATTCAATATTCTGGCGATAAGATCCTTTTATAAGAAAGGGGTTTGAGTGGAGTAATATTTGTAATTTTTCTCCTAACGCACACATTGTTTTATATTCTTCACTTTGGAGAAAAAAATCATCAATAATATATTTGATAATATTACCTTGGATGCGAGCAAGGATTTCGGGCTCATAGAGATGTAAGTCATTATTGTAATTTACATTAGCCTCATAGAAATCTCCATAAGTAACTGTTTCATTAAGTTTATTTACTAATGTTTGAATCCACTTGTTCACTTCTTCTTTCTCAGATACTTCTTTCAGCATAGGGTAAAACATTAATACATTTAATAATTTTCGTGAATATCGTGGGTCTAAAAAAGTTATGATTTTCTGTATATTACGATATTCATATAATAAATTCTTTAATTGGTCTCCACTAATAATAAAATTGCCATTGGAAATATAAATTTTCGTTTTATCCACTGCTAAAGAAAGAAGATATTTTTCTAAAGATCGGTCATCTCTGAGATATTGTTCTATCGTTCCTTTTTTGATCTTATAAAGTGGTGGTTGAGCAATATAAAGATAACCCCGTTCAATAATTTCGGGGAACTGTCGATAAAAAAATGTCAATAATAAGGTACGAATATGAGCTCCATCTACATCAGCATCAGTCATAATAATAATTCGATGATACCGCAATTTATCAATATTATATTCTGATGTTCCTATGCCACAACCTAGAGCTGTAATTAATGATGCTACTTCCTGTGAAGAAATCATTTTTTCAAATTTTACTCTTTCAACATTGAGAATTTTTCCTTTTAATGGTAAAATTGCTTGATTTTTACGATTACGACCTTGTTTAGCAGATCCTCCCGCTGAGTCTCCTTCGACTAAATAAAGTTCTGAATTATGAGGAGTACGTTCTTGGCAGTCAGCAAGTTTTCCTGGCAGGCCTAATATATCAACTACTTTACGTCGAGTAATTTCCCGGGCACGTCGAGATGCTTCACGTAATCGAGCAGATTCTAATATCTTAGTGACGATAATTTTAGAATCGTGAGGATTTTCAAGTAAAAATTCTACTAAATGATCATGCATTAAGGATTCTACTACCCACTTCACTTCAGAAGAAACTAATTTTTCTTTAGTTTGAGAAGAAAATTTGGGTTCGGGTACTTTTACAGATAGGACTGCTACTATTCCTTCTCGTGTATCCTCTCCGGTAACAGTAATTTTAGATTTTTTATTATATCCTTCCTTCTCTATATAGTTATTGAAAGTACGCGTAATAGCCGTTCTAAAACCCGCTAAGTGAGTACCTCCATCTTTTTGAGGAATATTATTAGTAAAACAGGTAATGTTTTCTTTAAATTCTTTATTCCACAGTAAAGCAATTTCAACATGAATAGATTTCTTTTCAGAAGAAAAGAAAAATATTTTAGGATGAATTGCCGGCTTATTTTGGCTTAGATACTCTACAAAAGCTTTTATTCCTCCCGTATACTGATAACAACAATTACTATTATTACGTTGATCTTCTAGACGAATTAAGATTCCGGAATTTAAGAAGGACAGTTCGCGCAATCGGGACGCTAAAATTTCATAATTAAAAATAATATTACTAAATATTTTAGAACTGGGCCAAAATCTTATAATAGTACCCGTTTGATTAGTATAACCAGTTATACGTAGGGATGATTGAGGAAAACCATTAAAGTAAAATTGAGAATACACTTTTCCTTCTCGTTGAATAACTAATTCTAATTTCTCTGAAAGTGCATTTACCACGGAAATACCCACTCCATGTAAGCCCCCAGAAACTTTATAAGAGTTATGATCAAATTTTCCACCTGCATGTAAGACCGTCATAATAACTTCAGCTGCAGAAATACCTTCTTCATGGATATCAGTAGGTATCCCACGACCATCATCTTGTACAGATACAGAGTTATCTGCATAAATCCTAACGAATATATTTTTACAGTAACCTGCTAAAGCTTCATCAATAGCGTTATCAACTACTTCAAAAATCATATGGTGTAATCCCGTACCATCCTCTGTATCTCCAATATACATTCCCGGACGCATACGTACTGCTTCAAGTCCTTTTAAGACCTTAATGGATGAAGAATCATAAGTATTGGACATTAATTTTTCTCACTTCTATAACAATAGAATTATTAACAAATCCTTTTTAGGAGGATATATCACTAATTTAGTATTTCGAAAAATATGCAATAAACTTTTTACTCTAAAATTATATTTTTAGTTACATTATAATTGCATTGGCATTATTACATACATATCATCTGAATAAATCGTAAGTCTTTTAATTTGAATACTAGATTCTGAATCTCGGAGAGCGATCCTAATCTTTTCATCTTTTAAAATTTGCAATACATCTAGGAGATATCTAATATTAATAATTATACTTAACTGTTCACCTTTATAAAAAACATCTACTATTTCTTCCGCTTTTTCTTGTGCCATATTAGTAGCAGTAATTTTTAACCTATTTGGTTTAAAATCTAAACACACTCCGTGTAATCTTTCATTAGCCAGAATATAAGCACGAGATAAAGCAGATCTCAATAAAGAGGCTTCTATTAATACTATTTTATCATAATTATTTTGTAATACCGTACGATAATTAGGAAACTGTCCATCGATAATTCTAGATGTAATAATACAATTACTGAGATATAGTCTCATATTATTTTTACTAAACTGGATTTTTAATAATTGTTCATTATTTTCTAGTAACCTTAAAATTTCGAGCACTGTCTTTCTTGGGATAATAATTGCAGTGTAAGAAAAACTTTTACTTAAAGTGGTCTTACAAAAAGATAAACGATGTCCATCAGTAGCTACAGTACATAGTTCTTGACCATTCACCTCTAACAAAAGACCATTAAGATAATAACGGACATCTTGGCGTGCCATAGAAAAAGCGGTTGCTTCTAGCAAATGTTTCATTATATTTTGTTGAATAGGAAACTCGATTTCATTTATAAAGTCGTCTAAATTTGGGAAATTATCTGCTGATAAAGTAGCTAAATAAAACTTACTAGTGCCTGAAGTTAACACCATTTGTTCTGGTTGGAGAGAAGCACTTATATCGCAATTAGCGGGTAAACATCTACAAATCTCTAATAATTTTCGGGCGGGGACAGTAATTAAACCTGGTTCAGATGGTTCTGTTAGAAGAATATGTGTTTTCATCTCTATTTCCAGATCAGTAGAAGTTAACCATAATGTTCCTTGACTTACTTTGAGAAGAATATTATTAATTATAGGTAATAAAGGTTTATTACTAATAGGTCTAGTAGTTTGTTGTAATGGTTTTAGTAATTGTTCACGTTTTATATTAAATTTCATAAAATATTTTTCAAAAATTATAATAAATAACTCATTTAGTGTGAGTTTTTTTATCCTGTAATTTTTAGCTAATTAAATATTAAATTTTATCACAGTTAATATTAAATTACATTGTTTTAATTTAAAATAATATCGTGATGTCGTCAGTTATAGTAAATTTTTTTAAAATTTTATTGACTACCTTATTAAGATTAGATATTTTTATCTAAAAAAGAAGTGAATTTAATTATGAAACGTACTTTTCAACCTTCAGTAATCAAGCGACATCGTAGTCATGGTTTTCGTATTAGAATGTCTACTAAAAATGGACGGAAGATTTTTTCTCGACGTCGCGCTAAAAAAAGATCTTGTTTGAGTATTTGTAATACATAATTGAATTTTACTTAAAAAGTAAAAATGGAAAGATATAAATTTCCAAAAATATTGCGGTTAGATAATGATAAAAAATTTAGAGATGTTTTTCGAAATTCAAAATCAATTTTTATCACAGATATTACGCTTATATATCGAACGAATTTTCTAGAATATCCACGAGTTGGAATCTGTATAAGCAAAAAAGTGATTAAGCGAGCACATGAACGCAATAGAATTAAAAGACTTATCCGGGAAAGTTTTCGTTTACATCAAAATTCTCTAAAATCGATAGATTTTATTGTAATTATAAAAAAATCTTTAATTTATAAAAATAATAATTCAATTCTAAACATATTAAAAATATTATGGAAAAATTTTCGTATTATGGAAGACGACTGCTAATATCAACAATTGAGCACTATCAATATTTTATTAGTATTCTATTAGGTCCTAATTGTCGTTTTGACCCAACCTGTTCTCAATATGCTATTGAAGTTATAAGTCAATTAGGAGTAATCAAAGGTAGTTGGTTAACAGTTAAACGTATATTCCGATGTCATCCTTTGACAGCAGGTGGTAAGGATGTACCTAAAATAAATAACCACTAGAGATACTTTAATGAGGGATTTACAACGCAATTTAGTTTTTATAGCCTTTGTGCTGATTTCTTTTAAAATATGGCAAATTTGGCATGTAGAATATGCACCTACCCAACTACAGTGGAAAAATAATCAGAATCTACAGATAACACATCATATCGATCCACCAGAAAAAATTATAACAGTCAAAACAGATGTTTTAGAATTAAGTATTTCTCCTAAGGGAGGAAATGTAATTCAAGCTAAGTTATTAGGATTTCCAGAAAGTTCAGTGATCAAAAATCCCCTTAAACTTCTAGATACTACCTCCACTTTTCTATATCAGGCACACAGCAAATTATTAGTGGCTGTTAAACAGCGAAATAGTTTCTCCAAAAATTTATTTATAGATAAAAATAATGCTTTGTATAAGACTACTTCTAATCACTTTTGTTTAAAACCGGGACAGCAAACAATTCAGATTCCCTTAAGTTGGGAAAATAAAGGAATTATATATAAAAAAATTTTTGTTTTACATCGCAACCAATATTCGATTGATATTAATTATTTGGTCAATAATCAATCTAATGATTCGATAGAAGTCTCTTTAATCGGTAAACTAAAACAATCTCTTCAATTACCATCGAGCCTCAAAAATCATGGCCACTTGAATATACAAACTTATCGTGGAGTAGCATATTCTACCGATAAAGAAAAATATGTTAAATATAAATTTAAGAAGATAAGTAATAATACCAATTTAGATATTAAAACCTCTAAAGGTTGGATAGCTATGTTACAACAGTATTTCATAACGGCATGGATTCCACATACTAAAGGAGTAAATAAATTTTTTACTGAGCAAGAAAAAGGGAATATAGTCAGTGTAGGTTATCAAGCAACTCCCATTACGATTTATCCTCATCAAAAAGAACTTTTATCAGCTACTCTATGGGTGGGACCGGGACTGCAAGATCAAATGTCTTTAGTCGCTCCATATTTAGATCTTACGGTTGATTATGGATTGTTATGGTTTATATCTCAACCTCTCTTCAAATTATTAAAATTTATCCATAAAATTATAGGTAATTGGGGATTTTCAATTATTTTAATAACTTTCATAGTTAGAGTGATTATGTATCCTGTCACTAAAGCACAGTACACATCAATGGTAAAAATGAGACTTCTACAACCTAAAATACAGGAAATACGGGATCGTATAGGTGATGATAATAAATATCGTTTATCTCAAGAAATAATGGCGTTATATCAATCTGAAAAAGTCAATCCTTTAGGAGGATGTCTACCTTTAATGATACAGATGCCTATTTTTCTTGCCCTTTATTATATGTTGGTAAATTCAGTAGAACTCCGACAAGCCCCATTTATCTTATGGATTCATGATCTCTCGGCACATGATCCTTATTATATTTTACCTCTAGGAATGGGTATTACACTGTATTTTCTACAGACAATGTCTCCAAATACCATGACTGATCCTAGCCAGCAAAAAATTTTAACATATATGCCAATTATATGTAGCATTTTTTTCTTTTGGTTTCCGTCCGGATTAGTTTTATATTATATAGTCAGTAATTTATTAACTATCTTACAACAGATCCTTATCTCTTATAGTATCAATCAAAAACAAGATCGGCGACCAAATAATAAAGAAAATGCATAATGGATGATTATAAGCTAAGAGTAGGTAATGAAATTTAATGAAACTATAGTATCTCAAGCTACTCCTCCAGGACATGGAGGGATTAGTATAGTACGAGTTTCGGGAATACACACCACTTTAGTAGCACATAAAGTTTTAGGATTATTACCTTCAGTATCTAGAAAGGCTAATTATAGAGAGTTTTATGATGAACAAGGTAATATTATAGATAAAGGTATGGTATTATGGTTTCCGGCTCCCCATTCTTTTACAGGTGAAGATGTATTAGAATTTCATTGTCATGGGAGTCCTATAATAGTAGATATATTATTAAAAAGAATAACTACCATTTCACAGGTACGACTGGCAAATCCCGGCGAGTTTACCGAGCGGGCTTTTTTTAATAAAAAACTGGATTTAACACAAGCGGAAGCTATAGAAGATCTTATTAATGCCACTAATCAAGAAACATCTCGCGCTGCTTTGAATTCTTTGCAAGGAAAATTTTCAAATTTAATCTATAGCTTAGTAGCAGTAGTCACTGATTTACGTGTAAAATTAGAATCTAACATAGATTTTCCTAATGACAATGTTTATAATGTCAATATTACGGATATTGAAAATCAGTTAAATAATATTCTTATTCAACTAAATGAAGTACATAATAATTCTTTTCAGGGAAGTATAATACGAGAGAGTAAGCGAGTATTAATATTAGGTAATCCTAATGTAGGCAAATCGAGTCTATTTAATGTTCTTACTGGCCACGATACAGCTATTGTCACCGATGTGGCAGGTACCACTAGAGATGTTTTACAGGAAATTATCAATTTCGATGGAATAACAATAAAAATTATTGATACTGCTGGTATACATCACACGAATAATATTATCGAACAAATAGGTATTGCACGAGCTTGGGAACAAACAAAAATAGCAGATCATATTATTTTTATGGTAGATATCCGGGATAATGATCAGAGTAGACAAACAATAGAAAATTTTCTGGATCAGTATTCAAAGACGGTACCGGTGACTATAGTAAAAAATAAAATTGATTTGATAAGCATTCCAGCTAAAATTACAGAATTTAGAGGTCAAACAGTGATCAGTCTTTCGGTCCTCACAGGAGAGGGAATAAAGTTATTATGTAATCATATAAAACATAATCTAATAGTTAATAGCGGAAGGGAAGGAAATTTCCTCGCTCGCCAAAGACATTTACAAGCTTTAAAAAAAGCTATTCATTATATAGAAAACGGTAAAAAAATTTTTTTTACTACTCATTGTGAAGAATTGCTTGCCGAGGAATTACGATGGTGTCATCAAGCATTAAATGAGATTACAGGAGAATATACTACTGAAGATCTTTTAACTCAAATATTTTCTAGTTTTTGTATTGGAAAATAGAAAAATATATAGATGAGTGATAGCTTTTATGATACTTGGGAAGTAAAATTAATCTATCTTAAAATAATCTCAACAAAATTATTATGCAGAAAGAGAATAATTATCAATCTCTAACTTTTGAGGCTGCTATTCAGCAGCTAGAAGAAATAGTGTTATATTTAGAAAATGGAGAATTACCACTAGAAGAAGCACTCTCAGCTTTTGAGAAGGGTGTCCAATTAGCCCGAATCAGCAAACAGACATTACAAGAAGCTGAACAAAGAGTTCAAGTATTACTTAATAAAGATAATGATCCTATCCTATCCCATTTTACTTCTGATAATAAATTAGAAAAATGAATGTTCCATTATTGTTAAAATCATATAATCAACGTAGTAATCTAGCATTATGTCGTTTTATGAAAGACATTCCTTTTCAAACCACCCAATTAGTTGAAGCCATGAAATATGGCCTGTTAACAGGGGGTAAGAGAATACGACCTACTTTAGTTTATGCTACTGGTGAAATGTTAGAGAATGATAACGATTGTTTAGATGTACCAGCGGTTGCTATTGAATGTATTCATGCTTATTCATTAATTCATGATGACTTACCAGTAATGGATAATGATATCTTACGACGTGGAGAACCAACATGCCATGTAAAATTTGGAGAAGCCAATGCCATTTTGGCGGGAGATGCACTGCAAACTTTAGCATTTACCATTTTATCTCATAGTCCTATGTCTGGAGTGAGTATAGCCACTCGACTAGAAATGATTAAAGAATTATCAAATGCTAGTGGAGTATCGGGTATGTGTATGGGACAAGCATTGGACTTAGCATCCACCGGTCAAGATATAACTAAAGAGGCGGTAGCTCTTATCCATCTACATAAAACAGGTTCTCTTATTAGAGCAGCTATACGTTTAGGAGCATTAACTTCAGATAAATATTTGGAGGTTTTTCCTGCCTTAGAGAAATATGCTAAGGCTATTGGGTTAGCATTTCAAGTGCAAGATGATATCTTGAATGTAGTAGGTAACAGAAATCTTATGGGTAAGGTAGCAGGATCCGATAAATATTTAAAAAAAAGTACCTATCCTTCTAATTTAGGACTAAAAAATTCCCAACAAGAATTAAAGGCCTTATATAACGAAGCTTTAGATGCTCTAAGTAACCTTAAATATTTAAATACCACAACATTACAAGCCGTAGCTAAATATATTATTATTCGTGATAAATAAAGTTATTTAATCTAAAATTTAGATCAACGGGAATTTTACTTTTTTTTCCATTTACTTCTCGTATAAGAGTGGGTACTAAATAACCAGATAACCGGGAAAATAAATTACGCATAATTGCTTGTGCCTTTTCTTCGGAAACAAAAAAATGAGCAGCTCCTTCTACTTGATCTAGCATATGTAAATAATAGGGTAAAATTCCTATATCAAAAAGAGCGTTACTTAGAGCCGCTAATTTCTCGCTACTATCATTAACTCCACGGAGCAAAACACTTTGATTAAGAAGAGTAACTCCTGATTTTTTTAAAGACTCCATCCCGGATAGCAAAGTATGATCAATTTCTTGCTGATGATTAATATGAGTCACTAAGATTATTTGAAATTTAGCATTATCTAGAATGTGACATAAAGTTTGAGTAATCCGAGCTGGAATTACTACGGGTAGACGCGTATGAATTCTTAATCGTTTTAAATGCCTAATATTTTCTAATTTAGAAATTATTTTCTTTAATTCAGAATCTTTTGCCATCAGTGGATCACCACCAGAAAAAATAATTTCTTCGATTTCGGAGTGTCGATGTAAATATTCTAAGATAGAATGCAAATTTTTTTGGTTTAAAGAATGTTCTTGATAAGGAAAACATCGACGAAAACAATATCGACAATGTACAGCACAACTACCTTTAACTAATAATAAAGCGCGATTATGATATTTATGTATTAAACCGGGACAAACTATATAATCTATTTCTTGCAAAGGATCACTAGAATAGGAAGGTACTTTAATAAATTCTTGCGGTTTTATTAATACTTGCAATAATAAGGGGTCGTACGGATCACCGTGACGCATACGGTCGATAAATGTTCGTGGTACTCTAAGAGGAAAGAATTTATCTGATTGATCACTCAATATTAGTAAGTTCTCATGATCGAGATTTAACATTTGTAATAATTGGGAAGTGTCAGTAACAACATCAGATAGCTGTTGTAACCAAAGTTCTCGAGAAGATGTACTTCTGCCAGGGCTACAATATTTCATCGAACAAAACTCTTACAAAATTAATTATAGGGATTTATGATGATTTATCATCCTAATGATTTTTTTACCGGTCTCAAAATTATCTGGGACAGAGAACCTTATTCTATTGAATCTAGTGAGTTTGTCAAACCTGGAAAAGGACAATCATTTGTGCGTGTAAAAATGCGTCGGTTATTAATAGGACAGCTGATTGAGAAAACCTTTAAAACTACGGATACAGCAGAGCAAGCAGATATTTTAGATCTAAATATGATCTATTTATATAGTGACGGAACATTTTGGTATTTTATGAATAAAAATACTTTTGAACAAATAGCTGCAGATATAAAAGCAGTAGGAGATACCATTAGATGGCTGTCTAATCAGATAGATTACATAGTAACTTTGTGGAACGGAAAACCAATAGGAGTCACTCCTCCTAATTTCGTTGATTTGACAATCACATCTACTAATCCCCCCTTAAAAGGAGATTCTATAGGACCCGGAAATAAATTTGCAACGTTGAGTACGGGCGCAGTAATAAAAGTTCCCTATTTTTTTCAAGAAGGGGAGATAGTGAAAGTTAATACTCGCAGTGGGGAATATGTTGCCCGTGTTAAGTAAATTATAAAGAATTACATGAAAAAAATATAGGAGAAGTTATGAAACATGTAGGAGCCAATACTTGGCAACCCACTGCATCAATAAATAATTTATTCAACAGGGCGGCTATTATAGCGACTATAAGAAGATTTTTTTCGGATCGTAATATATTAGAAGTGGATACTCCGTCGCTTAGTCAAGCTACAGTACCCGATGTGCATATTGATTCTTTTAAAACTACCTTTTTTCAACCAGGTAACACAGCAAAACAAGAGTTATATCTTATAACAAGTCCTGAATATCACATGAAGCGATTATTAGTAGCAGGAATAGGTCCTATATATCAAATATGTCATTGTTTTCGTAATAGAGAAATTGGGAATCTTCATAATCCAGAATTTACTATGTTGGAATGGTATCGTCCACAATATAATATATATCAATTAATGAATGAAGTAAATGATCTCATAGATAAAATCATTCATTGTGGAAAAGCTGAAAAAATATCTTATCAAGATGTGTTTATTAGACATCTCAATATTGATCCTCTGTCGATCTCTCTAAAAGAATTAAAAAAAATAGTAAAATTACTACCTGGAGATTCGTCTAATTTTATAAACGAAAGTTATGATACATTATTACAATTATTATTGTCTCATCTGGTTACTTCATTAGTAGGATTGGAAAAACCTCTCTTCATATATAATTTTCCTATTTCTCAAGCCTCACTAGCTACTATTAATTTGGATGATGAGCGGGTAGCAGAACGTTTTGAACTATATTACCAAGGAGTGGAATTAGCTAATGGTTTCCATGAATTAACAGATAGTATAGAACACCGTCGCCGTTTTGAATATGATAATAAGATTCGTTATCTAATAGGAAAAAATAAACAACCAATTGATAATAAGTTTCTAACTGCTATCGAACAAGGATTACCACAGTGTTCCGGAGTATCATTAGGCGTAGATCGGTTAATTATGCTTGCACTTAAAATGAAAGAATTAAGTCAAGTAATAGCTTTTAGCGTAGATAGGTGTTAATTTACTCAGTATTTATATAGTACCATATTGCTATTAGTTTCGGAAGATTAATAACCTCCTCATAAATTTATCTAAGGATTAGAAGAGATTTTAATGAGTATCAAGCAGAATAATAATCTTATTTGGATTGATTTAGAAATGACCGGACTAAATCCCATTAATAATCGAATTATTGAAATAGCTACCTTAGTAACTGATGTTAGTCTAAATATTTTAGCTGAAGGTCCAGTAATAGCTGTCTATCAACCACAGCGAATACTTTCACAAATGGATAATTGGAATGTGCGTACCCATACTGCCAGTGGATTGATTGAACGAGTTATAGTCAGTAAATATAATGAACGTGATGCAGAAATAGCTACCTTAAAATTTTTAAAAGAATGGGTTCCCGAAAATTATTCTCCCATTTGTGGTAACAGCATAGGACAAGATCGTCGTTTTTTACTACATTATATGCCGGAACTGGAAACTTATTTTAATTATCGGTACTTAGACGTAAGTACATTAAAAGAATTAGTAAAACGCTGGAAACCTCATATTCTACCTGGATTCAAGAAAAGAGCTAAACATCAAGCACTTGAAGATATTCGAGAGTCAGTAGCGGAACTTGCCTACTATCGAGAACATTTTCTTCAGTTATAAAAAATAATAATATTGCGAAAAATATTTTTTAGTCTAAACTATTTTTTAGACGTGGCGGGAATAGCTCAGTTGGTAGAGTACAACCTTGCCAAGGTTGGGGTCGCGAGTTCGAGTCTCGTTTCCCGCTCCATCAATATTTTTATATTTTTTATTTTTTAAAATGAAAGTAAGTAACATTTAAATATTAATTTATTTAAATTTTAAAAGTGATATCTCGGTATTATTAGTAATGATTTATAATCCTCATCAGTTGTTACCAGATGATATCTGGACTACAAAGCAGATTGGAGTTCTACAATCTGAAATAGTAAAAAAAATGCATATTTCTTTATTAGAATTAATGCACCGAGCAGGACAGGCATCATTTGACTGTATTATAAATTTATGGCCGAATTCTAGACACTGGCTAATTTTATGTGGAAATAGCTCTAATGGGCAAAAGGGTTATATTATTGCCGAGTTAGCCCGTAATGCCGGAATTACTGTCACCGTAATGGGATGTTATGGTCCCTTTTTTCATAAGAGCTGCAATAAATATCAAAAATATCAAGATGCACAATTAAAGTGGATAGAAAAAGGTGAAAGTATCTATTCGGCTCATACTCCTTTTCCAGATAAAGTTGATATTATTATAGATGCTTTACTAGGTATTGAAATGAATAATATTCCCATATTTCCATATAACATACTTATTTCACGAGCTAATCAACATTCTGCCCCTATATTTTCAATAGATATTCCTTCGGGATTACTAGCCGACACAGGATTCACCCCTGGAGAAGTCATTCATGCAGCACATACTATAACTTTTATAGGCATTAAGCCGGGACTTATAACAGGACAAGCACGAAAATATGTAGGAAAATTACATTATCATAGCTTAGATACTAATGTAGTTTTGAATAAACATCATTCCTCCATATCGAGATGGGATAAGACTTGCTTAACAGAAAAATTCTTACCTCTAAAAATACCTACCTCGCATAAAGGTCAACATGGTAAGTTACTATTAATTGGCGGAGATATAGGGACAGCTGGAGCTATTATTCTTACCGGAAAAGCGGCATTAAGATCAGGTACTGGATTAGTTAAAATTATTACTCATAAGTTGAATATAATTCCGGTATTATCAAATTGTCCCGAATTAATGGTGCAAAAATACAGTAGGAATACCTTAGAAAAGTACATAAAGTGGGCAAATACTATCATCATCGGTCCCGGAATAGGACAACAAAGTTGGGGAAAAAAAATCATGTTTAGAATAAAACAATCTCATCAACCCAGCTTATGGGATGCCGATGCTCTAACGTTTTTAGCTAATAATCGTAATATAAGAATGAATAGAATTATTACTCCTCATAGTGGTGAGGCGGCAAAATTGCTTAAAATGCATATTTCCGAAGTAGAAAAAGATAGATTACAAGCCGCTAAATTACTAGCTAAATATTATGGAGGGGTAGTGGTTCTCAAAGGATCAGGCACGGTTATTGCGAGTCATAGTGGTGAAGTAGCTATTGCAGATGTGGGGAATGTAGGTCTAGCCACTGGAGGGATGGGAGATATATTATCCGGAATAATAGGAAGTTTCTTAGGACAACAATTTTCTATTTATAAAGCTGCTATTTTAGGATGCATAGTACATGGGGTCGCCGCTGATATATTATCAGCATCTGGTACCAGAGGAATGGTAGCTTCTGATTTATTACCAATAATATTTAAGTTAGTCAACTGTAATAGATCTTCTTGAAAAAAGGTTAATAAAATTTAATCGGACATTAAAAAAATAAATTTTTAAAAAAATTCTAATAATTATCATTATCCTCCTATTATTGTTCCCTAAGATTCAGAATCTAGGATAGATAGATATAATCTTAGTTACTAAAATTTCTAATTATTATAATAAACTATGCGTATACACAAACTATCTCCCCAGGTAATTAATCAAATTGCGGCGGGTGAAATAGTAGAAAGACCAGCATCCGTGGTAAAAGAATTAATAGAAAATAGCTTAGATGCAGGTGCTAATCATATAGATATTTTTATTGAAAAAGGAGGAACTAGGCTAATTCGAATTCGAGATAACGGATGTGGTCTTCATAAAGAAGACTTTCAATTAGCTTTAGTAAATCATTCTACCAGTAAAATTTATACTGTAGATGATCTAAATCATCTCGAAAGTTTTGGGTTTAGAGGGGAAGCATTAGCCAGTTTATGTTCAGTATCTAAATTACATTTAACTTCTCGTATAGAGAATAATGACATAGCATATTCTACATATGTAGAAGGACATCCAGTTCTATCGAATTCTAATATTCCAATTATACCTACCGCTCATCCTATAGGCACTACACTAGAGATAGTGGATCTTTTTTATAATACTCCTGCCCGAAGAAGAGTACTTAGAACTGAAACTAGAGAATTTGCTTATATCGATGAAGTGGTTCGTCGGGTAGCTTTAGCCCGTTTTGATATTACTATTAAACTGGTACATAATGGAAAATTAATTCGTTACTATTATCGGATCAAAGATCATCTTAAACTAGATCGAAGACTAGCCGCTATCTGTGGAAGAGAATTTTATTCTAATAATATTTATGTTAATTTTCATGAAGAAGATCTTAAATTATCTGGTTGGATAACCAAATTATCAATCTTACCTCTTTCTCAGGAGATAAGATATTTTTATGTTAATGGTCGAATAGTACAAAATAGACTTATGAATAATGCGATTCGAAAAGCTTACCAAAATCAACTCCCAAATCATATTAGCGTAAAGCATAACATCAACTTCGTACTTTATCTAGAGATAAAGTACGAAGAAGTAGATATTAATGTCCATCCAAATAAACGTGATGTTCGCTTTTATAAAGCTCGATTAGTACATGATTTTATTTACCAAGGAATAAATAATACTCTCATTAAAGATCAAAATATAAAAATAACATCGCAGAATATGCCTTTTTTATCTCCAGTACAATTGCTAGCCCAAGATGATGCTCCAGAAAAAACAGAGTCTTTATTCTCACAACCGAACTGGGGAACTTTAGATAATTCTTTATATTTAAAACCTTTTCATACTAAAAATGGGAACGATAAGACTGTGAATTATAATTGTTCTTCTAGTTTTGGTCGCGTTCTTACTATTTTAAAAAAAGTCATAGCATTAGTAGAAGATAATAATGGACTTATGCTAATCGCCTTATCTATTGCTAAGAAATGGATGTTACAATTTTATTTAGATCCCGAAAAAAATCCAATTAAGACCAAAAATCTTATTTTTCCTTTCAAATTCAAAATAGATAATCATCTCCATGAAATTATAAGGTTATATAATAGTACAATATTTAAAAAATTGGGTATTATTTTAGTTTTAAATAAGAATTGTGCAATTCTTCGCTCCGTGCCACCACCATTATTCAAACAAGAATTACATAGTGACTTGATACCTGAATTATTACGTTTTATTTCAGATACCGCTGAATTTTCTCTAATTAAAATTACTCAATGGATTATAAATCAGGTTGCAGAAAAAGAAAATCAATGGAATATTACACAAGCTACTGATTTATTAGTGAATACTGCACAATTGTATCCTCATTTAGTACAGGATCCTCCTGGTAATCTTTTACAACGATTAAATCTAGAAATGATATTAAAAAAACTTAATTTTTGAAGTAACTTATGCATAAAAAAATCGACCCCACAAAAATTGCTATTTTCTTAATGGGCCCTACTGCTTCGGGGAAGACAGAATTAGCTATAGCCTTACAGAAATTTATTCCGGTGGAAATTATCAGTGTTGATTCTGCTCTCATATATCGGGAGATGAATATAGGAACTGCTAAACCTTCCCCAGAAGTTCTTCGTTATGCTCCGCATCGTTTAGTAGATATTAAAGATCCTTCTGAATATTATTCAGTAGCTAATTTTTGTTGTGAAGCTAGAGCCGAAATGAAAAATATTTATCAAAAAGGTAATTTTCCTTTACTGGTGGGAGGCAGTATGCTTTATTTTAAAGCTTTACTGGAGGGTTTATCTCCCTTACCGGCCGCTGATTATAGTACACGCAAATATATTAAACAGCAAGCAGACCAAAAAGGTTGGAATTATATTTATCAAATAATATCCATTATAGATCCAATATCTGCACAATCCATCCATCCTAATGACTATCACAGATTATCACGAGCACTAGAAGTTTTTTTATTGTCCGGAAAAACTTTAACCTTCTTGAAGAAAAAAACTGGTCCAACTTTACCATATAAGATAGTACAATTTGTACTCGCTCCGTCATGTAGACACAATTTATATAGAAGGATCGAAGAGCGATTTGTGAATTTTATTCACAATGGTTTCGAACTTGAAGTTCAAAAATTAATCGAGAGAGGAGATCTACATTTAGATATGCCTTCTATGCGAAGTGTAGGGTATCGTCAAATGTGGTCTTATATTAAAGGTAATATAAGTTATATAGATATGATTAATCAAGGTATCTGTGCTACACGACAATTAGCTAAACATCAGTGCACTTGGTTAAACAAATGGCAAAGAAAAAATATTTATTGGATAGATAGTAATGACCTCACTATAGATTTAGCTTGTAATAAAGTGTTGAATATTATTAAATATAATTACCCAGAATTATTTATTCAGTAAATCTTAGAGAAATAATTTTAATTCTTTAAATTCTCATATCATAAGGGAAGTTATCAACATATATTTATTATAATCTTCTGAAGATTGGTAATTAGAAATGCTAACTACTAATGACAAAGATAAATTAATAAATAATTTCTCTTCATCTTAACTAATTTCTCTGTATCATTATTGATCTTCTTCAAATCTCTTTTTATTAGATCTTGATCTCCGGAACATCTTTCTTTTGTCAAACAGATTCTAAATAGAATTATTCTATTATTTCTCATTAAAATATTTAACTAAGCTTATTTGTTAAATTTAGGACTGCTTTTTAATAAAGATTACATTTTTCTTTTTACCAAAAGTAAAATATTATATTATTAACTAGTACCTAGTGGAGTACAGAAAAAGAATGTGGTATATATTTCAATGGACTATTCGACATATAGTTACTTTCTGGCAAAGAGTGCATTTCAATGAAATGAAAGATGTTAAAAACAATTATCGTAATAATAATTACAATATATTAAGTTATATATTCTATAAGCTGTTTTCTAAATTACGATCCCCTAATAATATAATTAGGAGTTCTAGCCACAAGACGTCCAGTCACTTTTCATTAGAAAAAATGATATGTGTCATATTAATAATTGTGCCTTTAATTATTTGGATAATTAGTGGTTTTTATACTATTCAAGAAACGGATCGGGGGGTCATTACTCGGTTTGGTAAATTAAATCATATCGTTGAACCCGGTTTAAATTGGAAATTAAAATTTATTGATAACGTCCATACTGTTAATGTTGAAACTGTTCGCCAACTAGTAGCATCAGGAATAATGCTGACTTCGGATGAAAATGTAGTTCATGTGGAAATGAACATACAGTATCGGGTAGCTAATCCCAGTAAATATCTTTTTTCCGTTGCTAATCCTGATGATAGTTTGCGACAAGCTACTGACAGTGCATTACGTGGGGTAATTAGCAAATATAGTATGGATACTATCCTGACGGAAGGTCGTACTATTATACGTAGTGATACTCAAATAGAACTAGAAAAAACTATCCTTCCATATGATATGGGACTAAGGATACTAGATGTTAATTTTCAAGCCGCACGTCCCCCTGAACAAGTCAAGTCATCATTTGATGATGCAATAGCTGCGCGAGAAAATGAACAACAATACATACGAGAAGCAGAAGCCTATGCAAATGAAGTACAACCTCAATCAAAGGGCAAAGCAGAACGAATTATTGAAAATGCATATGCTTATAAAATTCGTTCTATCCTGGAAGCACAAGGGGAAGTGATGCAATTTAATAAAATTTTATCACAATATAAAGCGTATCCTCAAGTAACTAAAAAACGTTTGTATATTGAAACTATGGAACATATTATAAGTAATACTCGTAATTTTATATTTAATGATGAAACTAATCATCCTATAGTGATTATGTCAGTACCACAATTTTTTTCGAATAACATGAGTCATTATAACCATTCTTCTATTCCACGAAAAATTTCTAATATCCAAATTCCACTCAATAAAAAAAAACATTAATTATTTACATTCATCACTCGAGGATAAAGCGCGCACTAGGATTAAGGAGTGATGAGTAAATTATAGAGAGAATAAGTCATGCGTAAATATTTAATTATCTTATTAAGTTTAATAGCATTTTTCCTAAATCTTTCTGTGTTTACAGTAGAAGAAGGGCAGCGGGGAATTCTGTTACGTTTTGGCAAAGTACTTCGGGATAATAATCATTATCCGTTATTATTTTCTCCGGGATTGCATTTGAAAACTCCCTTTATTGACTCGGTTGAATATTTTGATTCTCGTCTTCAAACCATGGTTAATCAAGCAGATCGGTTTGTTACTAAGGAAAAGAAAGATTTAATAGTGGATTCTTATATTAAGTGGCGCATTAGCGATTTTAGCAGTTTTTATGCTACTACTGGGGGAGGAGATATTTTTCAGGCAGAAAATTTACTAAAACGAAAATTTAGTGATAGATTACGATCCGAGATAGGACGCTTGAATGTTAAAGATATTGTAACGGATTCGAGAGGAAAATTAACTTCTACCGTTCTTCAAGCATTAAATGACGGTACTAATCATCATCACAATTTGTACGCTGAAAACAATCCTTTAGTTATGTCCAGATCGCTAAATTACATAGCTCCTACCGATAATATTCACCAGAATAGTGTAGCAATGTTAGGTATCGAAGTAATTGATGTACGAATAAAGCAAATTAGCTTACCGTCGGAAGTATCTGAAGCTATTTATAACAGAATGCGAGCCGAACGAGAGTCCGATGCCCGTCATCACAGATCACAAGGTAAAGAACAGTCTGAAAAAATCCGTGCAGTATCAGATTATAATGTAACACGTACATTAGCTGAAGCAGAAAGAAAAGCACGTATTATTAGAGGTGAAGCAGATGCAATCGTAACAAAATTATATGGTACCTATTTTTCTCAAGATTTAGATTTTTATACATTTGTGAGAAGTTTACGTGCTTATGAAAAGGGATTTGCAAGTCAAAAAGATATGTTTTTATGGGGTAAACAGGATCCTTTTTTAGCATATATGCTGAATTCCTCATCTAATCTAAAAAATAAATAATTTTTTTTAAGTTATAATATAATTATATTCAATATTTACTTTTTCTAAATATGGAAGAGAAATTATGAACAAAATATTATTGTTAATAACGAGCTTATTTTTCTCCACTTCCATTTATGCACTCGGACAAATATCAGGTAATATTGGAGTCCATATGATTATAGGAAATGGTTGTGAAATTACTGGAGGAGAAGCTCTGAACTTTGGCAACTTAGATTTCGGAGAACATCCAAATATTAATAATGTAATAGATGCGACTACTAACTCAACGGCAGTAAATAATGTTACATTGGGTGTAAATTGTACAAAAGGAGTATCTTATCATCTAACTCTAAGTAATGGATTACAACCGGAAGGAACACAAAGAAGAATGAAAGGAGAAAAAAATGAATTTATAAAATATGATCTGTATAAAGATGCAACATATTCCTTACTATGGAATAGTAAGGAGATATTAAGTAACAAAGGCAATGGAGAAAATAGGCCCTTAATAATTTACGGTCGAGTACCCAAACAAGTGGTTCCTAGTGCGGGAACATATCTAGATATGTTGACTATTACACTTACCTGGTAAATCTATCTTTAAGAAGAACAAAAAGATTGCTTGCTAGAAAATTTTTATTTAAGTGAAGAATCTTTCCTAGAAGATAACTATGTTAATAGTTTGATTACATAACTGTGGTCTCAAGAATCAAAAAGTACATAGTGTCAATAGAAAGTTCTGCATATGCATGAGATATAAATACTAATTTTCTAACTGGAGATAAAATAAAGAGCAGAATATAGGGAGAAAACCTAATTGTATGGATTACAAAATAAGAGTAAGCGGATGGTGGATAGTTGTATCTCTAATAATAGGAACTATTCCAGTAGTACCAGCTGCATCATTAAATATTTGGCCAATTGATCCCATTATTGAATGTAATGATAATACTACCTTATTATGGTTAGAAAATGTGGATAAAAATGATATTGTATTACAAATACGCATTTTTAGCTGGCAACAAAAACAGAATCAATCCTTTCTAGAAAAACAAAATGATATAAGAGTTAGTCCACCAATAGTATTGATTGCCTCTGGACAAAAACAACTACTACGTTTAGTTAAGATAATAGCTCCTTCTAAATATGAGGAAAAAGCATATCGTATAGTTATTGATGAAATTCCTCGCGTAAATAATTATCAAGACAATGGTGAAAAACAGAACATAGAATTAAAATTCAAAATGCGTTATTCTATCCCATTATTTGTGTATGGTTCTAACATAAAATCTCCATCAGATATTTTACATCCTCTCAATAATAATTTGGTTCTTTCTACTCCCAAATTACATTATTTCATTCTTAATGAAAAAAATAAAAATTACTTACATATTCGTAATGAAGGAATCGTACATGCTAAACTTAGTGAAGTATACTTAGAAGATAATAAAAATAAATATTTAGTCAGTGATGGATTACTAGGTTATGTCCTACCAGGCAATGAAATAATTGTTCCAATTTCTGACTCGTTAAGAGGAAGAAAAATATTATCTGCTCAGATCAATGATCGACCCGAAATTGAAACTATTCCCTTTTTTAATTTTGTTGAAAACAAATAATTAGTCCAGATATTATGACGCCACTAAAAGTGCAATGCAACTAAGAATTGAGTGTTGGTTATTTTTACTCCTCTTTTTTATCCCTCGGGCGGAAGGTCAAATAAGGCCAAATATTTTCGTTCCTAGCAGTACTCAGTTATATTTAGAACTAGTGATGAATGGCAATGCTACGCACCAAATATTCCCCGTAAAATATAAAAGTAGGCATTTTTATATGTCAATAGACTCATTAAAAAAAATAGGATTTAATTTTGATAAGATAATACTCGGAAAAGTACACAATTTTTCTCACAATGAGATAGCTCTAGATTTAGTAAGTAATTTACTTACTAAATATGATCCAAAGATGCAAAGATTTTTTATGGATGTGCCTTATTCTTGGTGGCCAGAAAACAAAATTATGCCGATAAACTATCCCAGTATAAGCAAAGACGAAGGTCAAAGTTCTTTCGGAGGAATATTAAACTATGATTGGTATTTCAATACCTTTCTGAAAAATACTAAAAGAGTTCAATCTTCATTATGGTCAGAGATTAGATTATTTAATCGCATAGGTGTCTTCTCCCATACGGGAATATTACGAATCAACAGTTTATTAAATCCAAATATAAAAAAAACATCTTACATACGTTATGAAACTCAATGGAGTATGAATAGCGAACCATATATGTTGCACTATATAATAGGTGATTATACTACGGATGTTTTTACCGGATATTCTCCAGTGCGGATGGTTGGCATTAAAGTATCTCGACAATTCACTATCCATCCTGAGAAAATTACGTATTCCTTACCTAACATTAGTGGATACGCTACTATGCCTAGTCTCTTAGATGTATATATGAATAATGACAAAATAATCTCTAGACCAATTAGTCCCGGAAAATTTCAGTTGATAAATAATTTAGGATATTTAAATGGTTATAATATGGCTACTATCCTAACATCCGATTTATTAGGGCGCTCTAAACGAATTCAAGTGCCTTGTTATGTAGATAGAAATATTCTTAATGTAGGTAGCACTGATTTTAGTCTATCATTAGGATCTTTACGACGACATTACGGACGAAAATCTTTTGATTATGATTCGGATATATCTTTAAGGGGATTTATAAGATATGGATTAGCACCATGGATAACAGTTAATACAATCCTAGAAAGTACTAAAAATTTTTTTAATATAGGAGTAGGAGGGGATATAAAATGTTTCCTTTTAGGAATAGTAAATATTTCATGGAGTCTCAGTAGTACCACCAAAGAAAAAAGTACTCCAGTGTATTCTGTTCCTGCTGGAGTCACTCATAATATTAGATCTATCTTAAAATTTAACATTAATAAATGGAATGACAGTAATTGGCAGTATACAGGACAACAGATAAACTTAGGGTATACCTACCAGAATACATTCTTAAATTTAAATGCTCAATATAACTACCGAATGGGAAGTTATAGTGAGTTATTAAATTATGCGAGTCAGTCACCAAATTACTTGGTTAAGCATTTAACTCAAATTAATGGGACCATTAATTTGAGTAATTCTAGCAATATGAGTGTAAGTTTTCTGGAACATCGAGACCTAAACAAAAAAAGATTAAAAGAATTTAATATTTCATATAGTACTTCCTTAGGAAGAAATATTAATTTATGGACTTCAATAAATAAATATACGGGGGAAAAATCCGGCTATAAAGCAAACTTAATGTTAAGTATCCCTTTAAATAGTTTTGGAAATACATCCTTTGTATCTGAGGTAGATGAAGAGCATAATTCCTTCATAAGTCAATCATGGAATAGAAGTATTCCCTCTTATGAAGGGATAGGATGGAATGTTAATTTTTCTAAGAAAAATACTGATCATCCCTTTCATCAAGCTAATATTATTTGGAAAAATAAATATTTTTCTACTCAAGCAGGTTTAGATGAAGTTAATAATTCTCCAAATCTATGGTGGCAATTAAGTGGTGCCTTGGTTGCTATAGGAAAATATATGAATTTTTCCTCACCTATTAATGATGGATTCGTACTGATATCAACTAATGGATATCCAAATATCCCTATTTTTTATGAAAACAGATTGATTGGAAAAACTAATAATAAGGGATATTTATTAGTTTCATCTGTACAATCCTGGTATCCTGGTACCATAGCTCTTGATCCTAAAAATATTTCACCTGGCATTAATATTCCTTCGACAATTAAAAAATTTATCCTTAAAGAACGGAGTGGTTATATAGTAAATTTTGATCTATCAAGTACTCAATCTGCTTTTTTTTCAGTGATTGATAAAGAAGGTCACTTTTTACCTCCCGGTAGTCTAGTGAGGATAATAGGTACTTCCAAGATGACTTGGTCAGGATTAGAAGGAGAAGTCTTCATTAAAGATATCAATAAGAACAAGCATAATCTACTTCTTATTACTAGATCTGACAATAATAATACTTGTAAAGTAGTATTTGATAAACCATCAGAAGATGTAATATCAACTCCAGGATTACAACTATGCAAGTAAAGGACCATAATAATTTCTATTATCCCCGTAATTATATAAAAATTTTTCCAATTATTATTGCTCTTTTCTATCTGCCTGTAACCAGAGGAGATTGTACTTTTTCTCATGGAGATGTAAGTTTAGGACCGACTAATTCCTTTAGTTTACTTCATGGATCTATCCAGTCGTCCGGAAAGTCAGGCATGGTTTGTTCAGGATTTAATGCTACATTTTTAACTCATAATACTATTAGAGCTCAGATTCTTTCTACTTTAAATAACATGAAGCTGAAAAATCAAGATACTTCAACAGAAGAAGATATTCCATATCTAATATATCCAGATAAAAATTATCAGTATGCTTATAAAGTAGGACAAGAGATAGACTTCGATAAATTAAATTTACTGTCATTAATATTTTCCTCAAATAATAGTGAAATTCCTCTCTATATAAAAACTCATCCCAGTACTAACGTCGCTTCGGGCCTTTATGAAGACGTGATTCAAATGAAATGGGAATATTCTATTTGTCGAGTAGGTACATTATTTCTATGTTTTTCTAATTGGAAAGGAAAAGGATTTACTACTGTCAAAGTACATGGTTTAGTAAATAAAGAATGTTTAATAAATACAATAAATGATATTGATTTGGGTTCTACAACTTCACTAGATAAGGTTCCCCCATTAACTACTCATATCACGGTAAGCTGCACTAAAAAAGAACATTTCAATGTTTGGTTTACAGATGGGAATTTTTCTCATGGAGGATGGAGACAAATGAGTGATGGACTAGATCATTATATCCAATATAATATTTATCATCCTGACACCAATCTTATCTGGAATCAAAATACTAAATTGGGTTTTACAGGTTTAGGTAGTACTCAATTGATTACCTATCAAGTATCAGTTAATAATAAACAGACCAATGTAACTGCTGGCAACTATTCCGATACTATTTCTATAGTAGTAGAGTATTAGCTTGAATCTACAATAGGATGAATACCTTTTTTAAGATGTCAACACATTAGATACAATGAAAAGAAAATTCTTTGACTAACTCCACACGGTACCACTCTCATTCTTCAGGATAGATGCAGGATGCACGAATTTTTAAGAAAAAAAAACTTAGGAACCAAAAAGCAGATGTTACATCATATTTTATAATGATTGCGAGCTGCCGGTAAAAGAGATCGATGCAGTCTCTTAAACGAGAAATTGAAGCAGGATATTAACCTAAAATTAATAATGATGATATTATATTTACTTCTGCTGTGATAGAGAACGAGGTTTTCACTAATATAATTTTTACACCTAATAAGGGCTTTGCACATGCCTATAGATTGAAGAGTAAATTTAAATTTTTTTAATTAAAAAAGTATGTAATAGTATAATTACTCAGATGAGCTATTTTAATCAAGACAGAATATCTATTTCCGATAGGGTTGGTTATTTTCATACTATCTTGATGATAAATATATAGATACTAAATCTTATACGGATGTAATAAAGCGCGTACAAATTTTCTTTTCTTGTTTACTTAAAACATTCGGTCACACTATAAATTTAATCAGGACATTACCTTTTTGCTAGCTCAATCCGGATGTTTATTATCCCAAGTAAGAACAGTAAAAATACTGAAGATCTAATTGGGATATTAATCCATGGGATTTTAATCGCTTAAAGCGACCTACAAGGTATGGAAGTTATCATTATATTTTAATCGTCCCAGAAAATGCTCGATCTAAAACAAATGTGGGAGGAAGACATGTATGTGAAGCCAGCGATATTATTTTTACGCTAGATATCTAGGACCAATATTTTTCCCGAACTTTACCTCAACTTAATAAACTTAAAGGAGGATATTATTTAGTATTTCATGATCACGGATCATACGAATCTTAAATATCATCAAATTATAATAACCTTTTTATTCCCTGAAGTTTTATTAGATAATGGATACCTACGACCCATAACGACAAATAATAGAGTAATTATAAAGGGAGAATCATTTCTATAAATAGAGAAATGATTAGAAACTAAGTTTCATTTACAGTCCTGCTATTATTGAACATAATTTTTTCTATATAAAAAATTTAAACCTTCTACTAATAGAGCAAAACATAAAGATGCATATAGATATCCTCTAGGAATATGTATGAAAATTCCTTCTAGCATAAGAATTATTCCTAATAAACCTATAAAGGCTAAGGTTAATATTTTGAGAAAAATATTATAGTGCAGAAATTTAGCTATTTTTCTAGAAAAAAAGAACAATATAATGGCTGAAAAAATTAAGGCAATAAACATTACTGTCTGATTGGTAGAAATACTGACTGCAGTTAGTACTGAATCCATGCTAAAAAGAATATCTAACACAATAATCTCTCCCACTACTTTGCCAAATGAAAAACATTCTTTTTTTCTAGCAAACAAGCCTGAGGTATTAAAATTTAATATAATTGTATTATGGAGTTCTTTCAAAGATTTACATAATAAAAATATTCCTCCCAGTAAAAAAATTAATTCCCGAAATGAAAAATTATGAAAGAATATAGTAAATATTGGGTTAGTAAATTTCAACATCCAACTGGCAATACTTAATAAGATAATACGTATTACCAGTGATACTCCTAACCCAAACATTAAAGCCGGATTTTGTTGATGACTAGGAAGATGAGAGATTTGCAAAGATATTAAAAGAATATTGTCCATACCTAGGATCACTTCTACACTCATTAAAGTGAGTAATGATATCCATGTACTTGGAACTAGTATCCATGTAAACATATTTATGGGAAATTTATATCTAAAAATTAGAGGAAATTATTGGAATTTTAATCAAAAAATTGACTCTTTAATATAAGATGAGTAAAGCGTTTTTTTAAATAAAATCCTCGCTGTCGGGTACGAATATAGTGCCCATATTTATCATATGCGGCAGTAAAATATTGACTGGAAGAGGATTTAGTTTTGATTTGCAGACACTCCCCATTACGAGCACTAATATCTTCTATTTCACCAAATGTAATTGAATCCATAAAATCTTCCCAGTCTCGACGTAAATATAATTCTTGCTGTGTACTGGGACTCCATAAAAAAGGGTTCCCTATTCTTCTCTTAGAGAGGGGTATTTTACGACTTCCTTCTATAGGAATCCATAATACTCGTAGAAGTTTTTTACGTACCGAAGACTGCTCCCAGGTCAGACCAATAGTATTGATTAATGATACTCCACAAATAAATGTATTTTCTAATGGTGTTCCATCTGAATTTACAGGAATAGTCTTTAATTCTACCCCTATTCGGGTAAAGTCTGGCTTGGATTTATTACCGGCATCGGCTCCGAGATATTTTTCCATTAGCATTCCCACCCATCCCTTATGATATTGTAATTTTATAGGAATCTTGGATTCTAATTCACTTAAAGTAGATCCGGATAGTAAATATGCTCTCTCTATTAGAGTTTGTTCATCTTCTGGAGGAGAAATTACCTGTAAATAATCTTTTTTAATCATAAAATTATCCTGTAATATTCTTCATTGAGATTAAAAATTTTTATTTGCTATGTTATTTTTAAATTGGATATAATAAGATCTCTAATCTTTCTAGATTAGAGTCAAAATATTTCTTCTTTAAGTATAGATAACATTCTAACTATTAAGAGTCTTAGGATATGTAGTTAATTATTTATAACGATCAATGGTACATTAATAGGATTAAACAGATGAAGATCTTCTTGGTCCCAAAAAAAATCTGAAAATTTTATTAATATAAATATACCTGCACAAAAATTTTATATAAAATAACTATCATTTATTTTTATAAATGACCGTAGTATTGATACTACAGTAAAAATAGAAAACAAAAACCTTTTTTAGATTTATTATATATAATTCGGAGATATTATGCATCACATAGTGCGGTGGATAAAAAAAATTTTGATCTTTTTATGTAACTCACTCAATTGGATTCGAGTTAATTTTATTAAAAGTCTTTTTTTGATCCTCTCTCTTCTAGTACTAAAGTTTATCCATCCTACAATTGAAACGAGTGCTCCACCACATGCTTTAGTTTTAGATATTCAAGGAAAAATAAATGATCAACCTATTATGGTAAGTACTTCCATGGGAAATAAAGTTTTGCGTTTTTTAAAACTACAGAATAACTCTTTTTTGCAAAACTCTTTATTCAAAATAGTGGAAATTATTCGACAAGCTAAAAATGATAGTAATATAAATTATCTAATTTTAGATCTAAAAAATTTTAGTGGTGCTAGTCAACCATCTTTGCATTATATAGGAAAAGCTCTAGAGGAATTTCGGAGAAGTGGAAAATGCATTTTATCAATGGCTGAACATTATACTCAAGAACAGTATTATCTAGCATCTTTTGCAAATCAAATTTATTTATCTCCTCATGGAGAGGTAGATTTACATGGATTCGCTATTAATAACTTGTATTTTAAAAAATTAATAGATAATTTACATATTACTTCTCATATATTTAGAGTGGGTAATTATAAAGCAGCGGTAGAGCCTCTGATGCGTACTAATATGTCTCCCACAGTACGCAAACTAAACGCTAATTTAATAGATGAGTTATGGAATGAATATATTAATCAAATAGCTCAGAACCGCAAAGTATCTAGAAATCAAATTTTTCCGGCAGTAACAACAATTATAAAGAAGTTAAGACAAGAAGGGGGGGATAGCGCACAATATGCCTATAATAATAAATTAGTAGATAAATTAATTTGTCTCTCCTGTTTTGAGAAAAACATGATTTTAAAACTAGGATTTAATAAAACTAAAAATAGTTATAATGCCATAAGCATGTATGATTATCCTTTAAAAAATCATTCATCGTTTCACAAGAACAAAATAGCGGTGATTAGTATGACTGGAATAATTGGCTCCGGAAATTATGATTATCCAGGCTATATGATTAGTAGCAGTAAAATACAAAAACAGTTACGTGCTGCCCGTTTAAATCCTCATATTAAAGCTATTATTTTATATATTAATAGTCCAGGAGGAAGTGCGGATGCTTCAGAATCTATAAGAGAAGAAATAGTAACTACTCGTAATTCTGGTAAACCAATTGTAGTCGTTATGGGACAATATGCGGCTTCGGGAGGATATATGATAGCTACTCCTGCGAACTATCTTATAGCGGCACCCAGCACTATAACGGGATCTATAGGGATTTTTGGTGCGACGCTCACTTTTGAAAATACCCTGTCTACTTTGGGAGTATATTCTGATGGAGTATTTACATCTCCATTAGCAGATGTGTCATTCTCTAAAGCCCTTCCTAAGGAAGTGCAAGAAATAATACAACTAAGAATCCAGAATGGTTATAGAAAATTTATTAATTTTGTTGCTCAAGATCGAAATAGATCCTATAATCAAATAGATCAAATTGCACAAGGACGTATTTGGTCTGGTCTAGATGCTAAAAAAATAGGATTGATTGATAAGTTAGGGGATTTTGATGATGCTGTATCAAAGGCAGCGGAATTAGCCGGCTTAAAACACTGGAACTTAATGTGGTTCAGCAATTCTAATATTGGATTTAAATCACAATTAATAAATTCTATTATATTTTCTGCGTTAGAACCGGAAATTAGACGTCAGTTCATCTCCACATTATTGCCTTCTTGGTCAGGAAACACTGTTCTTCACCAAATTAACTATAGTTTCAACTATGATAGTTTTCTACCAAATATGATTTTAATGAATAATGATTCATATAATATTTATGCACAATGTCTTGCATCCATAATGATTGAAAATAAATAGTATTTATACATACCCTTTTTAACAGTGATTAATTCATAATTTTATTAGCTAGATATAGGCGATCAAATATTTTTGAGGAAGAGTATGAAGATTAAATTAGGTATTAATGGATTTGGTCGCATTGGTCGCATGATATTTCGTGCGGCACAACAAAGAAAGATGATTAAAATCGTAGCTATTAATGATGTTCTGAGCATAGATTATATAGCCTATATGTTAAAATATGACTCTACTCACGGGAGATTTTTAGGCTCTATAGAGATTGATCAAAATAATCTTATTATTAATGGACATTCAGTTCGAATAACTTCTATACAAGATCCTAGGCAGTTACGCTGGGATGAAGTAGAAGCAAATATTGTAGTAGAATCATCAGGATTATTTCTGACACAAGAACTGCTTAGAAAACATCTTCTTGCTGGGACGAGAAAAGTCGTTCTTACTGCTCCACCACGCGACGATATTCCAATGTTCGTAATGGGTGTAAATCATGTTTGTTATACCGGACAACAAATAATTTCTAATGCTTCCTGTACTACTAACTGTCTTGCTCCTTTAGCTAAAGTGGTCAACGATAATTTTGGTATTCTAGAAGGACTTATGACTACTATACATGCAATTACAGCCACACAAAAAAGTGTGGATAGTCAATCTCATAAAGATTGGAGAGGAGGACGTGGTGCGTTACAAAATATTATTCCTTCCTCTACAGGAGCAGCAAATGCTGTCGGTGAAGTTATTCCAGTATTGAAAGGAAAATTAACAGGAATTGCTTTTCGTGTACCTATTCCTAATGTTTCAGTGGTAGATTTAACGGTCAGATTAAAAAAATCTGCATGTTATCAATTAATATGTAATACCATAAAAAGGGCATCAGTAGGAGATCTACAAGGTATTCTGGGATATACGGAAGATTCCGTAGTTTCTACGGATTTTAATGGTTCTATGTTGACATCAATATTTGATGCTAAAGCAAGTATGTCCTTAAATAATAACTTTGTAAAATTAATATCTTGGTACGATAATGAAACTGGTTACTCCCATAAAGTACTGGATTTAATTGAGTATATTTATACTAAGAAATAAATCAGCTCTAATTGAGATAATTTCTGCCTAATGTAAGTTTATTAACTCAAAGAGTGAGTTTTAAACATACTATGTTTAATTAGTAGTATTTTCTTTTTGTCTTGTAATATTCTGAGCTGTTCATCCATTTTTAATACTACTTCTTTCGGAGCATGAGATAAAAAATTTTTATTAGATAAACGGCTTTCCAAGATCTTGATTCTTTCTCCTAATTTAGTAATGAGGTTATCCAATGTCTTATATTCCATATTCGGAGTTTTCACATTGGATAATGGAATATGAATTTCTATGTCTGCAATTAATGTGGAGGTTCGAATCATCGGGAGAGAATCATTACTGACTGTAGTCATATTTTGGACTTTTGCAAGACTTTGTAATAATTCGAAATTTTCGTGGATAATATTATAATTTACTCTAGTGCTATTACAGGGTCGTATCAATAAATCAATTTTATGATTAACGCTAATATTCATTTGAGTACGAATATTACGTATATATCCAATAACTTCTTTCATTAATTTCATATCATTTATGGCGGACTCATCTTCAGAAGAAGATTGATACCATGGAATTTCCTGGCTCATAATAGATTCATTATTTTCTCTTAATTTATTAAGCCGTAACCAAATATATTCAGTAATAAAAGGTATAATAGGATGAGCGAGGCGTAATAATGATTCAAAAACTTTTCTTAAAGTGCAACGGGCTATATATTGTTTTGATTTAGAATTACTTTTGAATGCTATTTTAGTAATTTCTAAATACCAATCACAAAATTTATTCCAAGTAAATTCATAAAGAACGTTAGATGCTAAATCTAACCGATAATTATCAAGAGCCTTCCGGTATATTTTAACTGTCCGATTAAATTCCGCTAAAATCCACCGATCTGCTAATGTTCTTGTGTTCTGATCAACATCAGAGATGAAAACAGATGGTTCCGTATTCTGCAAAACAAACCTACCTGCATTCCATAATTTATTACAAAACTTTCGATATCCTTCTAACCGTTTTAGATCAAAATTAATATTGCGAGAAGGATAAGATAAGGAAGTTAAAGTAAAACGTAGCGCATCGGCACCATGAGATTTAATTCCGTGTGGAAATTGTTTTTTCGTCCGGAGTTTAATATTATTAGCAAGTTTGGGTTGCAGCATGTGATCAGTACGTTTCTTCAATAATTCTTCTAATGATATTCCATCTATTATATCTAGAGGATCAATTACATTACCTTTAGATTTAGACATTTTATTGCCTTGTTCATCCTTAATTAAACCTGTAATATAAACTGTTTTAAATGGAACCTGACCCTTGCCATTTTCATCTTTAATAAAATACATAGAAAGCATGATCATGCGAGCTATCCAAAAAAAAATAATATCGAAACCACTCACTAGAACACTAGTCGGATGATACAGTCGTAATAAATCCGTTTTTTCCGGCCATCCTAAAGTACCAAAAGTCCATAACCCAGATGAAAACCATGTATCTAAAACATCATCATCTTGTGTTAAGAAGATCTTAGAATGGAGATTATTCGCTCTTCGCACTTCTTGTTCATTTCTTCCTACGTAAATTTTACCTGTTTCATCATACCAGGCCGGTATTCGATGTCCCCACCATAACTGACGGGATAAACACCAATCCTGAATATTGGACATCCAGGAAAAATACATATTTTCATATTTGTCGGGAACAAAATTAATTTTTTTTTGTCTTACAGCCTTTATAGCTGTTTGAGCCAGATCTCGAGTACGTAGATACCATTGATCAGTTAACATGGGTTCAATTATTGATCGACTTTTTTCTCCAGAAGGCAGAACTAATTCACATAATTCTTGTTTTTCCAATAGACCTCTATTTTTCAGATAGAAGATAATTTTTTCTCTAGCGTCTTTGCTGGATAAACCATGAAATTCGTTGGGTATTTGGGTACTTAAAGTATTAGTCATGGTACCTTGATAATTAAAGACTTGAGCAGATGTACGAATCGTACCATCTAAATTTAAAATATTTATTAGTGGTAATTTATATTTTTGTGCTATTTCATAATCTTTAAAGTCATGAGCCGGAGTAAGTTTCATACATCCCGTCCCCTTAGACATATCAATGGTTTTATCAGCGACTATGGGAAGTCGACGATTCAAAAAAGGTAAAATAACAAATTTTCCTATTAATTTGTGATATCTTTCATCCCGAGGATTAATTGCTATTCCGGTATCACCTAATAAGGTTTCTGGTCTTGTAGTAGCTATTACCACATACTGTTTTTCTTCCCAAGTTTTCACTCCATCTGCTAATGGATATCGTATATACCATATAAATCCTTGAGATTTTATGTGTTCTACTTCCAGATCCGAAATTGCTGTTCCTAATATTGGATCCCAGTTAACTAATCTCTTACCCCGATAAATTAAACCATCTTTATATAATTTTACAAAACCTTCGTTAACAGCTCTAGTAAAACCTTCATCCATCGTAAAACGGGATCGAGACCAATCAGCGGAACATCCTAGTCGCTGCATCTGATGAAAGATTTGTTTATTTAACGCATTTTTCCATGGCAAAACCTGCTCAATTAATTCTCTTCGTTTAAAATCTTTTTTATTTTTCCCAGTGGATAAGAAGAGATTTTGTTCTATAATAATTTGGGTAGCAATACCGGCATGGTCAGTACCTACTTGCCATAAAGTATTTTTTCCTTGCATTCGATGATAACGAATAAGAGTATCTATAAGAGAATGTTGAAAAGCATGTCCCATATGCAAATGACCAGTAATATTTGGAGGAGGTAACATAATGCAAAAACTTTCCTGATTATCTCTCTCCTGTTTTTTAAAACAAGCGAGTTTTTCCCATCTTTCATATATAGGACCTTCTATATCAGAGGGACAATATTTGTTCTTCATGCTGATGATTTTAAGTTATTCAAATGTTTCCAAAAAGATTGATCTAAATTAGAGGTAATGGATTTTAATGAACCGAATTCTCTATTATTGAGAGATATATAACTAATAAAAACGTTTTTTTTCTAATACTGTGGAAAATAAACCATTGATAAATATATAACCAATTTTTCTAATTCATTTCTATTAAAGTTATTCAGTATTTTTATTTAAAATAATATTAATTGTTTTTGTCCTTATATTTTTAGGACGTAATTTAATAAGTACTGGACAAGCAGCTCTACTGGTCTTCCTGTAGCAGTAAGACCTCTTATATTAGAGGAGTCGGCGCCAATATTATCATTTTTCCAGGCGGTACCTGCAATATCAAGATGAGCCCACGAATAATTCTGAGTAAATTTAGATAAAAAACAAGCAGCTGTAATAGCTCCGGCACTAGAGCCTCCTACATTTGATAGGTCTGCACAATTAGAAATTAGTTGATTTTTATATTCCTCTCTTAGAGGAAGTTGCCATACCAGATCACCGGATTGTTCTGATGCAGATAATAAATCTTTTGCTAATACATTATTATTGGATATTAAACCTGTTATATGAGTTCCAAGTGCCACAACACAAGCTCCGGTTAAAGTAGCAATGTCAATAACTACTTTAGGTTTAAATTTTTCTACATATGTTAAGACATCACATAATATTAATCTACCTTCAGCATCAGTATTTAAAATTTCTACTGTTATTCCTGACATAGTAGTTATTACGTCTCCAGGACGAAAAGCTTGTCCTCCAGGCATATTTTCGCATCCCGCAATAATCCCAATTATATTGATAGGAAGCTCTAAAGATGCTACTGCCTGAAGAACACCGTATACCGCAGCTGCTCCACACATATCATATTTCATATCTTCCATTGAACTCGCGGGTTTAAGAGATAATCCCCCGGAGTCAAAAGTTACTCCCTTCCCTACTAAGACAATAGGAGATGAGTTAGTTGCACAACCTTTATATTCGATTATTGACATTATAGATTCATTTTTTGAAGCTTGACCTACTGCTAGATAAGCATTCATGCCTAATTTTTTCATTTCTAATTCATTAATAAATTTTACATTAATGTTATTATAGCTCTTAGCTAAAGATTGAATTTGTTTAGCTAGATATGATGGATTGCATACATTAGGAGGAAGATTACTAAGATCTTTAGTTATTTTTACTGCGCTAGATATAGATTGCGCGTGTTTGATTGCTAGTTTCGCCATCTCATTATGTTCTGGGTGAACATTCAAGATTATCTTGTTAAGAGAAAACATTTTTTTGTTGATATGACATTTGAAATGATCAAAATTATATAAACTTTTTTCTGTTTCTTCAATTAGACGTCGTATTTTCCAATATACACTTCTATGTTTTACATTAATTTCGGAAAGATAACATAAAACTTCCTTACAATTACTTTCCTTAATAATTCCAATATAATTTTTAATTATTTGTTGATACTGACAGTCATCAAGATCATATTCTTTTCCACCTCCAATAAGCAATAATCTATCAGCTCTCACGTGAGGAACATGGTATAATAACAAATATTGTCCCATTTTTCCTTGGATATCTCTCATTTTCAGTAAAGAGCTAATATATCCTTTACTAATTCTATCAAGATCTTCGGCACTAGAAGATAATTGACAATTTTCGAATACTGCGCTAATAATACAATCAGTATGATCGAGTTCAAAATTGTTATTTTTGAGTCTAAATTCCATGTATTGTATTAATTTCTCCTAATAATTAGACATTCAATATGATAATATTATCGTTTCCTAATAATATTAGAAATTAGATTCCTAACATTAACTAAAAAATGAGAAAAAATTTTCTAGAATTTAATTTTCTTAATATAGGCCGAAGTGGCGAAACAGGTAGCCGCAGTTGACTCAAAATCAACCGCTGATAATAAGCGTGCCGGTTCAAATCCGGCCTTCGGTACCAGAAACAGAAAACGACGAAATTCTATCCCTCTTTTAATTTAATGTCGTATACAACAGTATACGATAGCTAAAATTAGCTTATCTCTGAGAAAAAAGAAAACTAAAATAAACATATCATATTTATCATCTATAATGGCCCTTGCAGGATTTGAACCTGCGACCAAGCGATTATGAGTCGCCTGCTCTTACCTCTGAGCTAAAGGGCCTGAGGATTATAAATATTATCTCTCTTTTTAGAGACATTAATCATCATCCAGAAAACTTCGTAAAATATCTGCTCTACTGGGATGACGCAATTTGCGTAATGCTTTGGCCTCTATTTGGCGAATACGTTCTCGTGTAACAGAAAACTCTTTACCTACTTCTTCTAAAGTATGGTCTGTATTCATATTAATTCCAAAACGCATCCGTAATACTTTAGCTTCTCGAAATTTTAAATCAGTTAAAATGTGAGCAGTAGCATCTCGTAAGTTGTCGTACGTAACACTCTCTAAAGGCATTTGAATATTAGTGTCTTCAATAAAATCTCCTAAATGAGAATCATCCTCATCCCCAATGGGAGTTTCCATTGAAATAGGTTCTTTTGCAATTTTTAAAACCTTACGAATTTTATCTTGGGAAATTAACATTCGATCTGATAATTCTTCAGATGTCGGGTCTCGACCTATTTCCTGTAAAATCTTCCGCGACATTCTATTTAATTTATTGATAGTCTCAATCATATGTACTGGAATCCGTATAGTACGCGCTTGATCGGCTATAGATCTTGTTATAGCTTGTCGAATCCACCATGTAGCATAAGTTGAAAATTTATATCCCCGTCGATACTCAAATTTATCTACCGCTTTCATTAAACCAATATTGCCTTCCTGAATAAGATCCAAAAATTGGAGGCCTCTATTGGTATATTTCTTAGCTATTGAAATTACTAGACGCAAATTAGCTTCTATCATTTCTTTCTTTGCTCTTCGGGCTTTTGCTTCCCCAATAGTCATCCTTCGATTGATCTCTTTTATCTTTTCAATACTTAAACCTGTTTCTTCTTCAATTGTTACTAAAATTCTTAGACTTCTTACTATTTCACCCGCTACTTTATGTAAATTTTTTGACCATGGATCTTTTCTTAATAAGGCATTTTTTAACCAATTTTCATTACTTTCATTACCAGTAAATAAGGAAAGAAAAATTTTCTTAGGCATGTGACATTGATCTACACAAAGTTTCATAATTTTTCGTTCTTGCAAACGTACTCGTTCTATCATGGAGCGCAGATTTTCTACTAATTGATTAAATACTTTAGGCATGAACCTAAATTGCCTAAACATTTGTGAAAGATATTTTATTTCTTGACCAGTATCACGATGATCTCGCCCCTTACTATTAATAATAGCGCAAGTTTTTTCATACTGATTCCTTAAGGAGTTAAATTTTTTACATGCCAATACGGGGTCAATATGATTTTCATTATCGGAATCTTCTTTTCTAACTTTGTCTTCAGAGGATAAGACCTCCGTAGTAATCCGAATATTTGCATGATATTTCACTATTTCACCAGCTTTCGGATTGCCAAAACCTATAATGAAATCACTAAGACGAATACCACTCCTGTTAAGATCCTGGTATTGGTCAAGAATGTATGAACTAGATCCAGGGTAGTCAGCAACTGAAGATTGTACTTGATTGAGACCGTCTTCAATGCGTTTAGCGAGATCTACTTCTCCTTGCCGTGTTAATAATTCTACACTACCCATTTCTCGCATATACATGCGAACGGGATCGGTAATACGACCTTCCCCTACACCCGATATTATTAAGTCGTTAGGTTGGTTATCTTCTGCATCTTCTTGCCTGGATGTACCCGAATTAAGTATTGGATCATCTATAACAGGTCTTTCTTCCATAACCGGAATACCCATATCATTAATTATTTTAACTGCCTCTATAACCTGATCTACATTGATAATTTCCGGCACAAGATAGTCATTGACTTCAGCATATGTTAAATATCCTTGTTCTCTACCTAGATTCACAAGAATCTTTATCTGCGACTGCGAATTTTGATCCATAAGACGATACCCATCCTAAAGTTACTTGAAATGTTACTACAAAAAAAGATCTCATTGAGAAATGATTACTAATTATAAATAAAAAATATTTTTTGCACTTGTTCCTACCGATAATAATATCTCATCTTATCCTCTCTCCCCAAAAAATAACAGCCGGCAATTTTTTCATATTTATTTTTTTGCTAATGCTTGGTTTAAATACCACAACTCATGTTTGTCTTCACTACTCAAACCTTGAGTTCGTTCTAACGCAATAAGTTTTTCTTGACGTTGTTCTAAAACTAATTCATATATACTAGTAAGTAAATCCTGAAATGTTTTTTCTAAATGGGCATCATCAATCATGTGGTTCCAATGTGCTAATATTTCAAGAGTTTTTATTAAATTTGTATCTCTATATTGTTCTAGTAAATATCCCGTATTGATTTTCGGCTCAGCTTGACATTTTACTACTAGTTCTAAAAAAATATTCCATCCCTTCAGTTTTAACTGCTTTAAAAAAGTTAACTCCGGTACTAATAATGAAAAATGTGGATTTTGCACTAATAAACTGAGTAACACTCTCATTTTACTTCTTTTTTTTTGACATATAATTCGCGAGGATAGGGCATAACTGGTCCTCTCTGAAGAGATAATAATTTCAAGATTCTATAATCTAATAGACCTAATTTTTGAAATAATCTATATCGTATAGAAAGACGGATTATTTGACTAGGAATCTTATCAATTAAGGGTCTTATGAGAGTAAGAAGTTTAGCTTTTCCTTCCGGACTAGAAATATCTACCTGTTTTAAGAAAGTTTTAAACATAAATTCGGAGAGAGATAGAGCACATAATATTCTTTTTTCAAAAAGAATTTTTCCTTCTTTACGGATTAAACTATCCGGATCTTCTCCTTCCGGTAAAAACATAAAACTTATTTGTCTTCCGTCTAACATATATGTTAAGGATTTATTAAGTACTTTCCAAGCAGCTTGCCGACCCGCATTATCTCCATCATAACAATAAATAACATTATCAGTATTACGGAATAAAAGTTGAATGTGATCTATTGATGTACTCGTTCCTAAGGAAGAAACCGTATAATAAATTCCATTCTGTACTAAAGAAATTACATCCATATAACCTTCTACCACTAACACTTTAAAAGGTCTAGGACATTTTTTCTGTAGTTCATAGAGACCATATAGTTGATGGCCTTTATTAAAAATATTTGTAGTAGGCGAATTTAAATACTTAGGATTAGAGTATTTTAGGCTTCGACCTCCAAAACCCATAACTCTACCTCTTTTATCCCGAATTGGAAACATGATACGATTTCTAAAAAAATCATTTATTTCTTTCTGATAAAATCCTAAAATGCCTATTTCTTTTAATAACTTATGATCCTGAGGATAATAATGATCAAAATATTCTTTCAGTGTACTTCCACTACCGGGAGCAAAACCTAAAGCAAATTCTTTAATTATTTTATAATTTATTCCTCTATTAGCTAAATATTCTCTAGCCTGTAAGGCATTGATAGTTTTATCCCATAAATATTTTTGATATAAATCACATATTATTTTCAGTATGTTAAATAAATATTCTCTCCGCTGAATTGTAAGAATAGATAAATTACTAGATTCGTATGGAATTTTAAAACCATAAATAGTTGCTAATTCTTCAATGCTTTCAACAAAATTTAAATTTTCCCAATTCATTATAAAATCAATGACATTTCCATGCTTGCCACATCCAAAACAATAAAATAATTGTTTTTCTCTACTCACTGTGAAAGAAGGATGTTGATCATTGTGAAAAGGACAACACGAACGATAATTTTTTCCTATTTTTTTTAAAGGTAAATTAGAGTGGATTAGTTCTACTATATCTATATGAGTTATTAAATTTTTAATGAATGTATATGGAATATATCTACCCATTGACTGACTCTTCATGCAGAATTAATCTGCTCTCATAAAAATATGATGATTCAATTTTTATTGATAAACTTTATATAAATAATTATAATTTTATTTATGTATACGTCGTGATTGTTGCCGAGCTAATTTCTTAGCCAGTCGTTTAATGGCAGATGCTTTTTCACGTTTCCGTTGAGTAGTAGGTTTTTCATAAAACTCTCTCCGTCGGACTTCTGCCAAAATTCCGGCTTTCTCGCAGGAACGTTTGAAACGTCTAAGCGATACATCGAATGGTTCATTATCGCGAACTATTATAATGGGCATAATCACTCCCTAAATCATAGAACTGTAATCGTTATTTTACTTAAAAAATCCTGACATGTAAAGTGTAAAGTTAAGCTTGGTGGAGTAAATATTGTTGTGAGGGTCCTAGGAATTGAAACATCCTGTGATGAAACAGGAGTAGCCATTTATGATGAAAAAGACGGTTTATTAATTAATAAAGTTTATAGCCAAATGTTACTGCATGCCACTTATGGCGGTGTAGTTCCTGAATTAGCGGCTAGGAATCATATTAAAAAAATTGTTCCATTAATTAAGTCTCTCTTAAAAGAGACCACATTAAGTATACGAGACATTAATGGTATTGCTTACACTGTAGGACCTGGTTTATCCGGATCCTTATTAGTAGGATCCAGTTTTGGACGTTCATTAGCATTTGCTTTAGATATTCCCGCTTTACCCATAAATCATCTGGAAGGACATATATTTACGCCCTTTATTGACAATAATCATCCTATTTTTCCTTTTGTATCATTACTAATTTCCGGAAGCCATACATTATTAGTTAATGTTCTAAAATTAGGAAGCTATCAATTATTAGGACAAACAATTGATGATGCAGTAGGAGAAGCCTTTGATAAAATCGCTCACTTATTAGGATTAGAATATCCGGGAGGATCTAAATTATCTCATTTAGCCCATCAGGGTAGAAAGGATCGTTTTACTCTTCCGCGACCTTTGATTAATCGTCCTGGTTTAGATTTTAGTTTTTCAGGATTAAAAACTTATACTGCTAATTTAGTTCAAAAAGAAAACAATGATATTCAAACACAAGCCGATATAGCTCGTGCTTTTGAAGATGCGGTTATAGATTCATTGTTAATTAAAAGTCAAAGAGCACTAGAGTTCACTAAAATAAATCAATTAGTAATTGTAGGGGGTGTGAGTGCCAATAGTCATTTGAGATCCAGTTTTAATAAGTTATTTGATTCTAAAAATATTCTTTATGCTCATCCGGAATTATGTACCGATAATGGCGCTATGATAGCTTATGCAGGATTTCTCAGATTAAAAAATGGTGAACAATATCAAGAATTAACAATTAATGTTAATCCACGGTGGTCAATAAATAACTTATTTTAATAAAATTTTTTGATAAAGATCCGGGTTATATATCTTTTTTCCAAAATTTTATAGCTTCACACCGTCGTCGATCTAATTCTTTATGAATCTCAGATCCTTCATATCCATCTTGAATCACTTGTTTTACAGATACCTGACTCGCTAAAAGAAAGATCTTGCGGAGATAATTGATCTGTGGATAGTCTTCTAAAATCAAAGGACATTGCCGATCGTAATTTACCGCTTGACTTACCGCCGCAATCTGACTAAGACGTTGAGGTTTACGCCATGCATCAATTTTATTAAATAATGTAATTATAGAATTAGATTCTACTCCCTCTATTTGATGTACTAAAAAATTCCATTTATTGGCTAGTAAAGCAAAATTTCGTAAACATTTTGGTACTCGTAAACGCTGACAGAATTGTTCTACTAATTGCAGTTTTTCTAGTGTGGATATGTGTTGCAACTGTAAGTCAGTACTTCTCTTATTAGAAATAAGATAATTTTTTGCGCTCACCAGTTGGCCTACATCATGACATAAAGAAGCAAAACGTACTTCCAAGTGGGTACTAATCCTGACTGCCAGGGACAATGACAACAGAGGATGACCAGTAATATTATTATTTAACAAATGTTTTTCCGGATTAGCATTGATATTAATTTGGTACAAAGTATCAATTTCAGGAAAAATAGAGGATAAAGCATGACATTCTCGAAGTATCTGAAAATATAAAATCGGATTACGAGAACGCAAAGAAATTTCTGTCTCTTTCCAAACTCTTTCAGCTGATAAGTAATTTAAATCCCCACTTGCGGACATAGAACGCATTAGAGTTAGTGTTTCCGGCGCTATCTGAAAATTAAGATAGTCATAACAGGCTGCAAAACGTGCTACTCGTAACACTCGTAATGGATCTTCACTAAAAGCATTTGAAATATGTCGAAGTCGGCGATGAAAAATATCATTACTTCCATTAAATGGATCATAATATTTGCCCTGTGCATCACATGCAATAGCATTAATAGTTAGATCTCTTCTGTAAAGATCTTGTTCTAATGTAATATCTGGCGATGTATAACAGGTAAATCCTCTATATCCCCTTCCAGATTTTTTTTCTGTACGAGCCAACGCATATTCTTCTCCGCTAATGGGATGTAAAAAAACCGGAAAATCTTTTCCTACTGGTTTAAATCCTTGTTTTATCAATTCTTCGGGTGTCGATCCAATAATTATCCAATCTTTATCTTTGAGAGGAAGATTTAGTAATCTATCGCGTACAGCTCCTCCTACCAGGAAAATTTTCATTAATACACGTCCTTTTTTTTTCACGCATATTATATATAATATGTATTATACATCAAAAGTAATGTTGTAGTATGGTAGTTATTTCGAAGTTGTAAGAAATCACAGAACTAGGATAAAAAAATATCCTTGTGATTATTTAAAGTACTTAAATTGACTGTAGTATGAAAAATACGTATCGCTGCAAGCTAAAAATATGAAAAAATTAAAAAACATAATATTTCTCTGAATGTAAAAGGATAACTATGAATTATACACCAATCACCAATAAATTAGGACTAGTACAATCTAAAGAACGAGTGGAGAGTGTTATAACTGCGTTACGCTCGGGACATGGCGTAATTGTGTTAGATGATGAAGATCGCGAAAATGAAGCGGACATGATTTTTGTAGCCGCTACCATGACGGTTCAACAAATGGCATTAGCTATTCGTCATGGTAGCGGAATAGTCTGTTTATGCATTACCGAGCAACGACGACAAGAATTATGTTTACCAATGATGGTAGAAAAAAATACTAGTATTTATGGTAACAGTTTTACTGTTTCTATAGAAGCTGCGCAAGGAGTAACAACTGGTGTTTCAGCACAAGATAGAATTACTACTATACGCACAGCAATAGCGGAAAATACTACTCCTGAAGATTTACGACGTCCCGGACATATCTTTCCATTGCGCGCCGTTGAGGGGGGTATTATAGAACGTCAAGGACATACAGAAGCTACTATAGAACTAGTAACTTTAGCTGGATTTAAACCAGCGGGTGTTTTATGCGAACTTACTAATGATGATGGAACTATGGCACAAACTACGGATATAATTTCTTTTTCAAAGAAACATCACATGCCAGTTGTGACCATTAACGATATATTAAATTTTTGCTATTTGAATAAAAATTAAAATTGTTATTTTAAAAATATCTTTCTTACTACTTATTAGTAAAACAGATATTTGTCTACTAATATTATTTTTTACGACGCATAAACTCTATAACTCGTAGTTTAGCAATTTCTTTAGCTAATTTAACTGCGATTAAATTATTTAAATTACGTGGCTGTATAGTCTTCTCTATACATTGTTCAGCTTCTGCCTTTGCCGCTAAAGCTCTGGATTCATCGAGCTCATCTCCTCGTATGGCTGTATCAGCTAATACAGTAATTATCTTCGGATATACTTCGAGAATCCCACCAGAAATATAAATAATTTCCTCCGTAAGAGGAGGATTATTACAATAAATTTGTAGCATTCCTGGTTTAATAGTAGTCAGCAGAGGTAAGTGACCAGGGTAAATTCCTAATAATCCTTCACTTCCAGTTACCAGTAGTTTTTGTATTGATCCCAAAAATAGTTTTTGTTCTGGAGTAACCACTACTAATTGACATTGAGTTATCATAAATTTATTTTAATTAAAAAGATTTTGTTTTGCTTCTTCTATGTTTCCTATCATATAAAATGCTTGTTCCGGAAAATCATCATAATTTCCGGCGAGAATTGCCTGAAATCCTCTAATAGTATCTTTTAAAGATACATATTTTCCAGCAGATCCCGTAAATACTTCGGCTACAAAAAATGGTTGTGATAGAAAACGCTGTATCTTCCGCGCACGGCTGACTAGTAATTTATCTTCTTTGGATAATTCATCCATTCCTAGAATCGCTATAATTTCTTTTAACTCTTGGTAACGTTGAAGTACAAATTGGACCTGTCGAGTTGTATCATAGTGTTCTTGACCTATTATTAATGGATCTAGTTGTCGACTGGTAGAATCTAGAGGATCTATAGCTGGATAAATACCCATAGATGAAATTTGTCTACTTAGTACTACCGTTGCATCCAAATGAAGAAAAGTGGTGGCGGGAGAAGGATCCGTTAAGTCGTCTGCCGGGACATATACCGCCTGAACAGAAGTAATAGAACCTAACTTAGTAGAAGTAATACGTTCTTGTAACATTCCCATTTCTTCTGCTAATGTAGGTTGATAACCTACTGCAGAAGGCATACGTCCTAACAAAGCAGAAACTTCGGTACCCGCTAAAGTATAGCGATAGATATTATCTATAAACAGAAGTACATTTTTACCTTCATCTCTAAATTTCTCTGCTATAGTTAATCCGGTTAAGGCTACTCGTAAGCGATTGCCTGGTGGTTCATTCATTTGACCATAAACTAAAGATACTTTATCTAAAACTTTAGATAATGACATTTCATGATAGAAATCATTTCCTTCCCTGGTTCTTTCTCCCACTCCAGTAAATACCGAGTAACCGTCATGTTCTATTGCAATATTACGAATTAATTCCATCATATTGACAGTTTTACCTACCCCGGCACCTCCGAATAAACCTATTTTACCCCCTTTCGAAAAAGGACAAATAAGATCAATGACTTTAATTCCAGTTTCAAGTACTTCCTGGGAAGTTGATAGTTCTGAGTATGCAGGTGGTGAGCGATGAATACTTAATTTTTCTACATCTGCACCTATTTCTCCTTTTCTATCTAGTGGTTCTCCTAATACATTCATAATACGACCCAGAGTACATTTTCCTACCGGAACTTTTATAGAATGTTTAAGATCTATTACTTCTAATCCCCGTTTTAATCCTTCTGAAGAACCCATCGCAATAGTACGTACTATCCCTCCACCTAATTGTTGCTGAACTTCCAGTATCAGAATATTACTTTTATTTTTGACTTCTAGTGCACTATATATTTTAGGAACATCATTTTGAGAAAATTCGACATCTACTACTGCCCCGATAATTTGGATAATTTTTCCTCTCACCATTCTCACACGTCCTCTCTTATCATCCTATACAGCTGCTGCTCCTGCCACAATTTCAGTCAATTCCTGAGTAATAGTATTCTGACGTATATTATTATATACTAATTGTATTTCTTTAATCATACGTCCTATATTATCAGTAGCTGTTTTCATAGCTATCATCCGAGCTACTTGTTCACTCATCAAGTTTTCTAATACTTTTTGATATATTTGTGATTCAATATAACGTTGTAATAATATATTTATTAATAATTTAGCTTCAGGTTCATATATATAATCCCCTCTTTTTTTTACGTTTTGTTCTATAATGGGGACAGGTAGAATGCGCATAATATGAGGCACTTGAGATATAACATTTATAAACTTATTATACACTAGATAAACTCGGTCTAATCTTTTTTCTTCGTAGGCCTGTAAGAGTATCTTTAGAGGTCCAATAATCTCTGTCAATAATGGCGAGGTTCCTAACTTAGGTAATTGTGCTAGAATTCGAGCTTCGGGTACCGATCTGAAAAATGTTACTCCTTTGGTACCAATGATTACTAAATCACAACTTATTTCCTGATCACGCCATTTTTTAATATCTTTTAGTAATTTTCGAAATAAGTTATTATTCATTCCTCCACAAAGTCCACGATCAGTAGAAATCAATAAGTATCCAATTGCTTTTTTAGGTTGTCGTTTTTCTAAATACAAATGTTTATACTCTAAACTGCTTAGGTGCAGATGATTAATTACTTTCTGGATACTATCTACATACGGAACACTTTTATTCATGCGTTCTTGCATTTTTCGTTTCTTAGAAGCTGCAATCATTTCCATAGCTTTAGTAATTTTTTGCATGTTTTTTATGGCCAAAATTTTAGTACGTATGTTTATTAAACTAGGCATCTAATGTTCCCATGAAAATTTTTTCTTATCCAAAATACAAAGATTGAAATTCTTTAATGATAAATTTCAGTTTCTTTATAAGAAGCTCATTATAACTTCCAGTGTCATTTATTTCCTGTATCAAATTTTGATTATTTTGATCTACATAATCTAATAATGCATCTTCAAAATTTTTGATTTTAGAAGTTTCTATGTTATCCATATAACCATTTTCTACCGCAAATAATACTATCGCTTGTTTAGCTATACTCATGGGATGAAACTGTGGTTGTTTTAAGAGTTCTGTTAACTTCTTCCCATAGTTAATTCTCTTACGTGTTTCTTCATCAAGATCGGAACTAAATTGTGAAAATGCCGCAAGTTCATGGTATTGAGCTAATGAAGTTCTGATTCCTCGGCCTAAATACTTTAAAATGGGAGTCTGTGCCGCACTTCCCACACGAGAGACAGATATTCCTGGATTTACGGCGGGTCGAATACCTATATGAAATAAATTAGATTCCAAAAATATTTGTCCATCAGTAATGGAAATAACATTTGTGGGAACAAAAGAGGAGACATCTCCGGCTTGAGTTTCAATAATAGGTAAAGCCGTCAGAGAACCCGTTTTATTTTTTACTTGACCCTTAGTAAAAGCTTTAACATAATCAGCATTTACACGGGCGGATCTTTCTAATAAGCGAGCATGTAAGTAAAAAATATCACCTGGAAAAGCTTCTCTTCCCGGTGGACGTCGCAATAATAATGAAATCTGACGATATGCTATAGCTTGCTTAGACAAATCATCATAAATGATTAATGCATCTTCACCTCGATTGCGAAAAAATTCCCCCATGGTACATCCTGCATAAGGGGCCAGATATTGTAATACAGCGGAATCAGAAGCAAAGGATGCTACTACTATCGTATAATCTAACGCGTTATTTTCTTCTAACTTTTGTACTACGTTTACTACTGTAGAAGCCTTTTGACCTACTGCAACATATACACATTTAATTCCGGAATCTCGTTGATTAATAATCGTATCAAGTGCAAGAGACGTTTTACCAGTTTGACGATCACCAATAATTAATTCTCGTTGTCCTCTTCCGATAGGAATCATAGTATCAATTATCTTATAACCTGTTTGAATAGGTTCTGTGATCGCTTGTCGTTCAATTACTCCAGGAGCTTCTGTTTCTATAGCAGCAAACATTTCAGATTGGAGAGATCCTTTACCATCTACTGGTTCTCCTAAGGGATTGATTATTCGTCCTAAGAGAGCTCTTCCAATGGGTACTTCTAATAATCGTCCAGTACTCTGGACTTTCATGCCTTCTCGCAGATCCGTGTATGGTCCTAGGACCACTGCTCCCACACAATCTCGTTCCAAATTTAAAGTAATTGCATAACGTTTATTATTATGTGCTCCTGGTATCGCAATCATTTCACCTTGCATAACATTACTTAAACCGTATATTTTTATAATTCCATCACTGACTGTTAAAATTGTTCCTTCATTATAAATATCACTTACAATATTAAAATTAGATATACGTTTTTTAATAAGTTCACTTATTTCTGTAGAATGTATTTTCATATTGCTCGCTTTCTTATAAATGTAAAAATTCTTCTAACCGACTAAGACGACTGCGCAAACTACCATCTATAACTGTATTACCCATGCGTATTATAATACCTGCTAATATAAATTTATTTATTCTTAAATTTATTTTAACTTTTTGAACGAGTTTTTCTTCAAGTATTTTCTTTATAACTGTTAATTGCTCCGAATTAAGGGGAGTAGCTGTAATAACTTCAAGGTATGTAATTTGTTGATATTCCAAACGTAACTGTTTAAAGATTTTCAGTACTACTGGTAGTAATTGTATTCTGTTGTTTTCGGCCATAATTTTTATAAAATTTTTAAATTCTTTTTCAAGATTATTTCCACAAAGAGTTATAAATATCTTATATAAGATTTGAGGTGCTAGTAATCCATAAAAAAGCTGAGTAATATTAGGATTACGAGATATCTCTGCACTTAATGATAACATCTGTTGCCATTTATTAATTTTATCGTGAATAACCGCAAATTCAAAAGCTGCAATTGCATAGGGACGTGCTATAGTTTGTAACTCGGTTATTTGTTTCATCAAATTATAACTGGGATATTATTTTATTAATAATGTTCTTATTAATTTTTTCATTGACTGAACTTTCCATTAACTTCTCAGCGACTGCTATAGTCATAACTACAACTTCTTTTCTTAATTTTTCTCGTACCTTCTGCTGCGCTGATTCTATTTCTGTTTGAGCTCTAGAGAGAATTTTTTTGCGTTCCTTTTCTGCTTCGTAGCTTACTTTTTCTAAAATTTTACTACTTTGTTGTTTTGCTTGATCTAAAATATTTAATGCTTTTTTATGAGCCTCATTTAACTGTTGTTGAGCTTTTGTTTGAGCATCCTGTAAAGTAATTTTCGCTTGTTGGGCAGCAGCTAATCCATCTGCTATTTCTTTCTGTCTTTTTTCTATGGCATTCAAAATAGGGGGCCAGATGTATCTCATACAAAATATAACAAAAATTATAAAAGATACTGATTGTCCTAGGATAGTGGCATTAATATTCATCTTATATCCTCTAACAGCAGAAAGTAAGTTGCATTAAGTAAATTTTACTTAACCATAATAGGTCGTAATATTTAATGTTCTCATAAAGCAATCTCTCATGAAATTTTAATGTTAATTAGATTTGACAGCAAATATCATATATAAACCTATTCCTACAGCTATCATTGGAATAGCATCTATTAATCCCATAACTACAAAAAATTGTGTTCGTAATAAAGGAATGAGATCGGGCTGTCTAGCAGCTCCCTCAAGAAATTTACTCCCGAGAAGTCCAATGGCAATAGCTGCTCCAATAGCGGCTAATCCAATCATCACAGCAGCAGCAAGATATAATATATTGAGGTTTTCCATTCAAATCTCCATTAAATTTATATAAAATAATTAATTATGGGGCTGATTCTCAGCAGCTATCGACAAATATACAATTGTCAGAACCATAAAAATAAAAGCTTGTAGTATTATTATTAATATATGAAGAATAGCCCAGGGAACATTTAATAACCATTGTAACCACCATGGTAATAAAGCAGTTATCAAGATAAAAATAATCTCTCCCGCATATATATTACCAAATAAACGTAACGCTAATGAAATTGGTTTAGATATCAGATTGATACTCTCCAACATCAAGTTGATGGGCATGAAAATAATATTATTAAAAGGATGGAAAGTTAATTCCCTACTAAATCCTTTGAAACCTTTTACCTTAATACTATAGTAGATGATCAATATAAATACTCCTAGCGACATAGATAAGGTAATATTTATATCAGCCGAAGGAACCACTCTTAGTGAGGATAAATGAAATAAATGCTCTCCTATATAAGGTAAAAAATCGATAGGTAATAAATCCATTGCATTCATTAATAAAATCCAGACAAAAATAGTTAAAGCCAAAGGGGCAATCAGCTTATTTTCTTCGTGATACATCTCTCGTACACTTCGTTCAATAAATAATACCACTATTTCTACAATAGTTTGGCTAGTGCCCGGAATCCTACTAGTTACCTTGTGACCAACTAGATAAAAAAAAGTTAAAAATAATATTCCTAAGGCCAGGGAAAAAAATAGAGAATCCACGTTTATTGTCCAGAAGCTAGGACTAATTCTTGGGCTCTGATCAATTATACTTAAAGTACGTAAATTCATCTGAAGGTGTTGCAAATGATGTCCTATATATTGCTGTGAATTAAAAAACTCTCCTATCACCGACATTTTTTTACCTTAGTGAGATTTGATATTAAATTTAAGTAATCAACAATCATCAACATTCTTCTTTGCTCGGCCCATTTTACTAATCTTTCTTACTGAAGTCAACGACTTATAACTTTATTCAGTATTCTATCCATTATAGAGACACATTTCTAAAAGCACTCAATTTTCACAATTTGATGATAATCTTATTAACTTATCTCCGATAAGTAAGTATTTTTTTTGAGCCAAATGCATAAAATAGATATAGCAGCAGGTGTAACTCCGGGGATACGAGATGCTTGACCTACCGAAATTGGATGCACTTCATTAAGAAGATCACTCACTTCATTAGAAAGAGAATGAATTTGCTTATAGTTTAAATTCACCGGTAACGGAATCTTATTAAGACGTTCTTGGTTTAAACATTCCTCTTGCTGACGAATTAGATATCCTTGATATTTTATTTGAATCTCTAATGATTTATAAACTAAAGGATTAGTAATTCCTTCCGTTGCAAAAGATGGTAGCTTAAGCAAAGATTCATATGTAATTTCTGGACGTCGTAAGAGTTCTTCGGCATTGATTTTCTCTCTGGTAATATTATTTTTCAGTAAATTCCTAATTGGATGTAAACAACTGTTTGGTAACCAGAGGTTACGTAACCGTTGGAGTTCTTTTTCACTCTGTTCTTTTTTATTCTGAAAAATTCTCCACCGTTTATCATTGACTATTCCTAAATTACGTCCAATTTCTGTTAATCTTATGTCTGCATTATCTTCCCGTAGAAATAAACGATATTCTGCTCGAGAAGTCAACATTCTGTATGGTTCGTTAGTACCTCTAGTACATAGGTCATCTATCAAGACTCCAATATATGCCTGATTTCGTTTTGGAATCCACCCTTCTTTATTTAAAGATAAACAACCGGCATTTATTCCAGCTAATAATCCCTGTATTGCTGCTTCTTCATAACCAGTAGTCCCATTTATTTGTCCGGCTAAAAAAAGACCATTAATATATTTACTTTCCAGAGTGGGTTTGAGATCTCTGGGATCTAAATAATCATATTCTATTGCGTATCCTGGACGTACCATATGACAATTTTCCAATCCTTTAATAGAACGTAAAATTTGCAGTTGCACATCACAGGGTAAGCTAGTGGAAATACCGTTCGGATACATTTCTTTGCTAGTTATTCCTTCCGGTTCTAGAAAAATTTGATGTGCAGTACGATCTTTAAACCGAATAATTTTATCTTCAATGGAAGGACAGTATCGTGGTCCCGGACTTTCAATTAATCCGGACTTCATTGGAGTTAAATGAAGATTATTTTTAATAATATCATGAGTCAGTTCATTAGTGTGAGTAATATAACAAGGTACCTGCTGCGGATGTTGAGATATATTACCTATAAAGGAAAAGATTGGTAAAGGATAGTCACTTTCTTGACGGTTTAAAACATTATAATTAATAGAACGCGCATCAATTCTAGGAGGAGTCCCAGTTTTGAGTCTTTTGACGCGTAAAGATATCTCTTTTAAGAAATCTGCTAATGTTCTTGAGGCGGGTTCACCATCTCGACCACCCGGATAACTATTAAGACCTATATGAATTTGTCCATTTAAAAAAGTTCCTACACTAATTACAACTGATTTAGAGTAAAATTTAACTCCTATATTTGTATGAACTCCTAATACCTGATGATTCTTAATAATTAATCTATTAACTATTTGCTGAAAAATCGTTAAATTTGGTTGATTTTCCAAAGTACTCCGTATTATATGTCGATAAAGGACGCGATCGGCTTGGGCCCGAGTAGCACGTACGGCTGGTCCTTTACGAGAATTGAGGATTCTAAATTGAATTCCAGACTGATCAATAGCTTGAGCCATTAATCCTCCTAGAGCATCAATTTCTTTTACTAAATGTCCTTTACCAATTCCTCCAATAGAAGGATTGCATGACATCTGTCCAAGAGTCTCAATATTATGCGAGATTAATAGAGTTTGACATCCCATTCTCGACGATGCTAAAGCTGCTTCGGTTCCTGCATGACCTCCTCCTATAACGATAACATCATATAAATTTTGTTTAAACATAAAAATTTAATCCTCCTCTGTTATGAGGATAAAAGTTTGAGAAAATTACTAAAATTTATTTACCGAATGAGTATAATTGATATGACCAACAACATAATTATAATTATATTTACGATAGATAAAAATATCAGAAGATATTACCATATTTTAGATGAATGCAAAATTTTCTTATTTTATAGAGAGAGGATCTAATGAAGAAGGTTGTTTATCCTTACCCACAGCAGAGATTAATCTCATTTAATACTTTTGGTATTGATGTTCATGCTGTCAAAGTCATGGTGATACAAAATATTTCTGAATTACTTCAAGCATGGAAATCCTCTCAACAAGATAATTTACCAATTTTGATCTTAGGGTCTGGAAGTAATGTTTTATTTCTAGATGATTTCATTGGCACTGTCATTATTAATCGTTTAAAAGGAATAAAAATACGAGAAACAATGGAATATTGGCATTTACATGTTAATTCAGGTGAGAATTGGCATACGTTAGTGGAATATACTATTAAAAATAAAATTTTTGGTCTAGAAAATTTAGCTTTCATCCCGGGATGTGTAGGTGCAGCTGTTATTCAAAATATCGGTGCTTATGGTATGGAGTTTAATACCTTTTGTGAATATGTAGAAATTCTTGATTTATTGAATCAAAATATCTTCTGTATTTCAGCCGATAAATGTGAGTTTCAGTATCGAAATAGTATATTTCTTCATAATTATAAAAATAATTATATTATTACTGCTGTTGGTTTATTAATTAAAAAAAATTGGAAGCCTCATTTAATTCATCCCAGCTTATTATTTCTCGATTCTTCTCTAATTACTCCAAAAAAAATTTTTGATACTATTTGTTCTCTTCGCTCCAGAAAATTACCCAATCCTCAAATTCTTGGAAATGCTGGAAGTTTTTTTAAAAACCCCATCATTGAAGCTAAACAAGTTGTGCGCATCTTATGTAATTTTCCAAACCTTCCCAATATTGTTCAGAGTAATGGATTAGTAAAAATTTCTGCAGGTTGGCTTATTGAGCAATGTAATCTCAAAGGGTATCGATATGGAGGAGCTGTAGTACATAATCAACATGCGCTCATTTTAATAAATGAAAAACATGCCACTGGGTGGGATATTGCCCGTTTAGCAAATATAGTTCGACAATCCGTGGGTGAAAAATTTAATATTTGGCTTGAACCAGAAGTGCATTTCATAGGTGCACATGGAAAACTAACGTCTAGTGAAGTTATAGGTGATAATTTAACTTAACAAAAATATTGTTTCATCCTCCCAATAAGAGCAAAAATTTTTTTTTTGAAAAAATTTTCGTGTGAAGCCAGATCCGGCTACAATTAAAAAAATGAGAAAATATGATAAAGACTTTCCAATAAGTTCTTCTATATTAGAAATAATTTTTATGTTAAAATGACAGAATATTGACATATAATAATATTATTATCGACGGCACCTATTTTAGGCCGGCTTAGCTCAGTTGGTAGAGCAACTGACTTGTAATCAGTAGGTCGCCAGTTCGATTCCGGCAGCCGGCACCACAAGTGGGAGAAGAAATTTGATGGGTGGGGTTCCCGAGTGGTTAAAGGGAGCAGACTGTAAATCTGCCGTCAGAGACTTCGAAGGTTCGAATCCTTCCCCCACCAATATGACATAGGATTACTATAAATTTAAATAAATTTAAAAATTTTTATATATAAATGCTTCTCTCTAATAGAGAAACGTAAAATAAAGTGATAAGGCATTATTATTGTATGCGGATATCGTATAATGGCATTACCTCAGCCTTCCAAGCTGATGAAGCGGGTTCAATTCCCGCTATCCGCTTAAAATTCGCTGATATAGCTCAGGTGGGAGAGCACACCCTTGGTAAGGGTGAGGTCGGCGGTTCGAATCTGCCTATCAGCAATCAAAAATGTAATTTATTTTTTTATTACAAGATAACACAAAGTTATTCAGGGCTCTTAAAGTAGAGATGTATGCTATTGATCATCATAGGGTCACAAAGAAGAGAGCAGATTTATTTAGGATATAATCACTTTAAATACGAACTAGAGGTAGTTAAAGTAATTTAAAGTATCAAAGGAGATATAGAGGAGTGGAGATTTTAAAGTGGATACTAGCTGTTATTTTATTGATGATAGCTATCATGAGTAATCATTACCCAAATCTCAGATTAGTGATACGTATCTTCACAGTAATTATTACCATTTTAACGGCAGTCTTTATAGTATCCTTAACAAAACACGGAAAAGTACTGTTAAATTTTTTTCTCGAATCTCAACAGGAGATTCGAAGAATCATATGGCCCAGTAAACAGGAAACACTCCATACTACCTTAATTGTAGTTACAGCAACAGCAATAATATCTCTGATATTATGGGGATTAGATAAAATATTATTTTTGATAATATCATTTCTCACTAACCTGAGGTTCTGAAATGGGTGAAGGATCACAACAGATACGGTGGTATGTAATACATGCTAGTTCTGGTATTGAAAATCGTGTGGCACAAACATTACGGAAACATATAAAATTACATAATTTAGCGGATTTTTTTGGAAAAGTGATGGTTCCGACAGAAGAAGTGTTAGAAATGAGAGCAGGACATCATCGTAGAAGTGAACGTAAATTTTTTCCGGGTTATGTTTTAGTTCAGATGGAGATGAACGAGACCACTTGGAATTTAGTACGTAGTATTCCTGGGGTGATGGGTTTTATTGGTGGCACTCCCGACATTCCTACCCCGATTAACGATCAAGAAATACATAAGATTCAATTAATTATGCAAAAAGTGCTCCATAAACCAAAACCAAAAATGTTCTTTTCTCCTGGTGAAATAGTGCGTGTTACTGATGGTCCATTTGCAGATTTTCATGCAGTAGTGGAAGAAGTAGATTATGAAAAGAAGCGGGTCAAAGTGTCAGTATCTATATTTGGTCGTAGTACCCCGGTAGAATTAAACTTTCGTCAAGTTGAAAAAAATTAATTTTTGACAAGGTGTAATTCTAACTATTTTGACAATCTATCTGAAGAGATAATTAATAATGGCTAAAAAAAAAGTACAAGCTTCTGTAAAATTACAAGTTGCTGCGGGTATGGCTAATCCTAGTCCTCCAGTCGGTCCTGCTTTGGGCCAAAGAGGAGTAAATATTATGGAATTCTGTAAAAATTTTAATGCTAAAACAGAATCTTTTGAAAAGGGATTACCACTCCCAGTAATAATAACCGTTTATTCAGATAAATCTTTTACATTTATAATTAAAAGTCCTCCCGCTGTTGCATTACTAAAAAAAGCGGCTGGTATTAAGGCGGGATCGAGTAAACCTAATAAGGAAAAAGTAGGTTCTATAACATATAACCAATTACGGGAAATAGCAGCAACGAAAGTTTCCGATTTGACCGGTGCAAATCTTGCAGCTATGACTCGATGTATTCAAGGAACAGCTCGTTCCATGGGATTAACGATAGTAGAGGATTAAAATTACATTACATGACTAGATTATCTAAACGTCAACGTATATCAAGAGAAAAATTTGAATCAGCGCAGCAATATTCTTTTAGAGAAGCTTTTAATCTTTTAAAAGAACAGTTACCAAGTGCTAAATTTATTGAAAGCATAGATATAGCAATTAATCTGGGCATTGATGCTCGCAAGGCTGATCAAATAGTTCGAGGAACAGTAGTATTACCACATGGCACGGGTAGATCTCCTCGGATTGCTGTATTTACTCAAGGTAAAAATATCGAATTAGCCAAACAAGCCGGAGCCGAATTAGTAGGAATGAAAGATTTAGCGGATAAAATCAAGAATGGGGAGAGAAATTTTAATATTGTATTAGCCACGCCAGATGCCATGCCAATAGTTAGTAAATTAGGGCCAATCTTAGGACCACGAGGACTTATGCCCAATTCTCAAACGGGAACAGTTACGAATAATATTAAGGAGGCGATAAAAACGGCGCACTCGGGCCAAATTCGTTATCGAAACGATAAAAATGGTATTATTCATGCAGCTATTGGAAAAATAAATTTTTCTTATCTTGATTTAAAAGAAAATGTAGAGTATCTATTAGAGACTTTGAGAAAAAGTAAACCCTCTCACACAAAAGGAGTATTTTTTCACAAAATTACTCTTTCTACTACTATGGGAGTAGGTATCATAATAGATATGACTTCCCTTAAATTTAGTTTTAATTAAACGGTAGTTTACAGGAAAACAAAAAATTATTAGAATAGGTTATCAATTAACCAGCTCCGAGTTTTGACTGTGAAATACTCAGAAGTATATTTTGCCATAAAAAGGATTAATTAGAATGGCAATAAATTTAGAAAAAAAACAAGCCATAGTAAGTAAAATTAGTAAAATAGCAAAAAATTCCTTGTCGGTAGTAATTGCCGATAGCAGTGGAATCCCAGCTAATAAAATGACTGAGCTGAGAAAATTAACACGTGAAAGTAACGTATATATGTATGTAGCACGTAATACACTATTACGTATTATAGTTCGTGAGACTAAATTTAAATGTATAATGGAATATTTAAGAGGACCTTGTTTAATTGCTTTTTCAAAGGTTCATCCGGGCACTGCGGCTCGGATATTTAATAATTTTGCTAAAACGAATAGTAAATTTATTGTTAAAGCCGCGTCTTATGAAGGGAAACAACTTATTGATGAACAAATAGAAGTTTTAGCTTCGCTACCTACTTATGAAGAAGCAGTAAGACGATTAATCATAACTATGCAAGAAATATCTAGTGGGAGATTAGTTCGTAGTCTAGCCAATTACTGCAAGAGTAAACATCCCAGGTAGATTCTAATCATCTTAGAAAAAATTTAGTGTCTTTCTTAGAAAGAAAAAGATTCAAAAATAACTAATTGTTTTTGGGGAGAGAAGTATTATGTCTATAAGTAAAGAGCAAATACTTGCAGCCGTAGCAGCGATGTCCGTTATGGAGGTAACCGAATTAGTTGAGGCTATGGAAAAAAAATTTGGAGTTTCTGCCGCTGCTAATATAGGTTCGGTAGGAGGAACACAGCCAATTTCAGAGGAAGTAGAAGAAAAAACAGAATTTTCGGTATTTTTAACTGCTATTGGTAACAATAAAATCGCTGTTATTAAAGCAGTAAGAGGGATCACAGGATTAGGACTAAAAGATGCTAAAGATCTAGTAGAATCTACGCCTACTGTTATCAAGGATAGTATTAGTAAAGAAGCCGCGGAAAATTTAAAAAAATCTTTAGAAGAAACAGGAGCATCTATAGAAATAAAATAAAAATACTTAATATTCGGTATTCCACATTAACATTTGGTATATTATTCAAATAAATATGAGGATAGTGTTCCGATATTTTTCATCCTTTTTATTTTCTAAAATTAGAATAAGAAAATTTTATCAAAACTTATTATTTTTTATAAGTGAAATTCACTCTTACTAAGAGTAATTAGTAAGCTCTATATTACAATATACTAAAGATATTGGTTATATTATCCTACATACTGAGGAAGCCTCACCCTATGGTTGTTTATTCCCATACAGAAAAGAAACGCATCCGGAAGGATTTTGGTAAACGTACCCAAGTATTGGATTTTCCATATCTACTTTCCATCCAACTTGATTCATTTCAAAAATTTATTGCAAAAGAGGAAGGACAGTCGGGTTTAGAAGCAGCGTTACGTTCCGTATTTCCTATAAAAAGTCCAAATAATGATTCGGAAATTCAATATATTGATTTTCGTCTAGGTAGTACACTTTTCAATGTTAAAGAATGTCAGACTCGTAGTTTAACATACTCCGTTCCTTTACGAGTTCAACTGCGTCTTATTGTATATGATAATGAAGGATCAGAGCGATCCATAAAATTTATAAAAGAACAGGAAGTGTATATGGGGGATATACCCCTAATGACCGAACATGGGACCTTTATAATTAATGGTACGGAGAGAGTAGTAGTATCTCAACTGCATCGTAGTCCTGGAGTCTTCTTTGATAGTGATAAGGGAAAGTCTCATTCTTCCGGAAAAGTATTATATAATGCACGCATTATACCTTACCGGGGATCATGGTTAGATTTTGAATTTGATCCTAAAGATCATTTATTTGTCCGGATTGATAGACGTCGTAAATTACCTGCAACAATTATTTTACGTGCTCTTAATTATACTACTCAAGAGATTCTCGGACTGTTTTTTGAAAAAATGATTTTTGAAATAAAGAATAATAAAAAATTTAAATTAGAATTGATAGCAAATCGGTTACGTGGAGAAATGCTGTCATTTAATATTGAAGCACATGGAAAAGTTTATATTGAAAAAGGACGTCGGATTACTCCTCGACATATCAGACTTCTAGAACAAGCACAGATCAAAGATATTGAAGTTCCAATTGAATACATTGTAGGTAAGATAAGTGCTAAAAATTATATTAATGAATATACGGGCCAATTAATTTGTACCGCTAATACTGAATTGACAGTAGAAATAATAGAAAACTTGATTGTATCGGGTTTTAAATATATTGAAACTATATTTACTAACGACTTAGATCATGGATCTTATATATCACAAACATTACAAATTGATAATAGTAGTGATCGTTACAGTGCTTTAGTAGAACTTTATCGGATGATGCGTCCTGGCGAACCTCCTACACTGGCAGCAATCGAAAATCTGTTTGAAAATATCTTTTTTTCAGAAGAACGGTATGATCTTTCAATAGTGGGTAGAATGAAATTAAATCGTTCTTTAAATAGAGATCATAGTGAAGGTCCTAGTACTCTTACGCCAGTTGATATCGTAGAAGTGATGAAAAAACTTATTAGTATTCGGGATGGAAAAGGTGAAGTAGATGATATAGATCATCTAGGAAATCGACGGATCCGATGTGTAGGAGAAATGACTGCAAATCAATTTAGAATTGGTTTAGCTCGTCTTGAGCGCTCAGTAAGAGAAAAGTTATCAGTGGGTAATTTAGATTCAACTGTTCCACAAGATTTAATTAATGCTAAACCCATTTCTGCGGCGGTGAAAGAATTTTTTAGCACTAGTCAGCTATCACAATTTATGGATCAAAATAATCCTTTAGCCGAAGTTACTCATAAACGTCGGATTTCAGCACTGGGTCCAGGAGGATTAACTCGTGAACGGGCAGGATTTGAAGTAAGAGATGTTCATCCTACTCATTATGGAAGAGTATGTCCTATTGAAACACCAGAAGGACCTAATATAGGATTAATTAATTCGTTATCAGTATATGCACAACCCAACGAATATGGATTTTTAGAAACGCCCTATCGTAGAGTATGCAACGGTAGAGTAACCGATGAAATTCATTATCTTTCGGCTCTAGAAGAAAGTAAATATATTATTGCACCAGCTAATACTATTATCAATGACCACGGAGTCTTAGAATCCGATTTAATAATCGGTCGTAGAAAAGGAGAATCAGGTTTATTTAATAGTAATGAAATTGATTATATGGATGTAGCAACGGAGCAAATAATGTCAGTAGGAGCTGCGCTAATACCGTTTTTAGAACATGATGATGCTAATCGTGCCTTAATGGGAGCTAATATGCAACGTCAGGCAGTACCCACATTACGTTCAGAAAAACCATTAGTAGGTACTGGAATGGAACGTCCAGTAGCGATAGATTCTGGGGTCACTATCATAGCAAAACGCGGAGGTATGATTCACTATTTGGATGCTGCTCGCATTGTAGTCAAGGTTAAGGAAGAAGAAATAGATCAAAATGATCCAGGTCTTGATATTTATAATTTAACTAAATATGTTCGTTCTAATCAAAATACTTGTATAAATCAGAAGCCGTGTGTTTCATTAGGAGAAATTATAGAGCGCGGAGATGTCCTCGCTGATGGTCCAGCTACGGATCTCGGAGAACTAGCGTTAGGTCATAATCTGAGAGTAGCATTCATGCCCTGGTTAGGTTATAATTTCGAAGATTCTATTCTGATCTCAGAAGATATAGTACACAAAGATAAATTTACTACTATTCATATTCAGGAACTGTCCTGTATATCTCGTGATACTAAGTTAGGTATCGAGGAAATTACTGCCGATATTCCAAATGTAGGAGAAGCAGCTCTTTCGAAATTAGATGAATCCGGGATTGTCTATATAGGAGCAGAAGTTTCAGAAGGAGAGATCTTAGTAGGTAAAGTCACTCCTAAAGGAGAAACTCAACTCTCGCCCGAAGAAAAATTATTGCATGCAATTTTTGGAGAGAAAGCATCTGATGTAAAAGATACTTCTCTGCGGGTTCCTAATGGAGTATCCGGTACTGTAATAGACGTACAAGTCTTTACTCGAGAAGGTATAGCTAAAGATCACCGTTCTTTAGAGATAGAAAAACTCTTAATACAAAAATCAAAGAAAGATTTAACTGAAGAATTACAAATTTTAGAAGATGGTATTTCTTCTCGAATTCAATCTTTTTTAATCAATAGTGGCGTTAAACATAAAGACAATTTTTCTTATTTAAGTGCCGAACAGTGGTTAAATATTAATTTAGATAATAGAGATCAACAAAAAGAAGTAGACCACCTAATAAAACAATATAAAAATTTAAAACAAAAATTTGACTCTCAAGTGGAAGCAAAACGCATCAAAATTAGTCAAGGTGATAATTTATCTCCAGGAGTATTAAAAACAGTGAAAGTATATTTAGCTGTAAAACGACAGATACAACCAGGTGATAAAATGGCTGGTCGACATGGTAATAAAGGAGTAATATCTAAAATTACTCCTCTAGAAGATATGCCATATGATACCAATGGTATTCCAGTAGATATAGTCCTTAATCCATTAGGAGTTCCTTCGAGAATGAATATTGGACAAATACTTGAAACTCATCTAGGTATGGCCGCAAAAGGAATAGGTGACCAAATTAATAGGATGATGAATAAATATTCTTCAGTTAATGAAGTGCGTAATTTTATTCAAAAATACTATGATGTGGGAGTGAACCTACGGAATAAAGTCGATTTAAAAAGTTTTAGTGATGATGAAATTCTACAACTAGCGGAAAATCTTAGACAAGGTATGCCCGTATCATGTCCAGTATTCGACGGTGCTAAAGAGACAGAAATTAAAGAAATGTTAGAATTAGTAAATCTCCCTTCTTCTGGTCAGATTACTTTATTTGATGGTCGTACCGGAGAACAATTTGAGCGACCCGTTACTGTAGGTTACATGTATATGATGAAATTAAATCATTTAGTAGATGATAAAATGCATGCTCGGTCTACTGGGTCTTACAGCTTGATAACCCAGCAACCGTTAGGAGGAAAAGCTCAGTTTGGAGGACAACGTTTCGGAGAAATGGAAGTATGGGCTCTAGAAGCCTATGGAGCTGCTTACACTTTGCAGGAAATGCTTACGATTAAATCAGATGATGTGATTGGTCGAACTAAGATGTATAAAAATATTGTAGATGGTAACCATCAGATGGAAGCTGGCATCCCAGAATCTTTCAATGTCCTAGTAAAGGAAATTCGTTCTCTGGGTCTAAATATAGAGTTAGAAAACGAATAATTTTCAGAAAAATAAATATTGATTAGATCCGATTAAGTAATTTTATTTATGTATTCGTTATCTGCTTCACTCCTTTCACCATATAGGAGCTAATTTGTGAAAGATTTCCTTAAATTACTCAAAGCACAAACTAAAACAGAATTTAATTCAATAAAAATTTCTTTAGCTTCTCCTGATATAATCCGTTCCTGGTCTTATGGAGAAGTCAAAAAACCAGAAACCATTAATTATCGTACCTTTAAGCCGGAACGAGAGGGACTCTTTTGTGCACGAATTTTTGGTCCTATAAAAGATTATGAGTGTTTATGTGGAAAATATAAACGTCTTAAACATCGAGGAATAATATGTGAAAAATGTGGTGTTGAAGTAACACACACTAAAGTTCGTCGTGAACGAATGGGACATATAGAATTAGCTTCTCCTACTGCACATATTTGGTTTCTAAAATCTTTACCCTCACGGATCGGATTATTACTGGATATGCCTCTTCGAGATATTGAACGAGTACTTTATTTTGAATCCTATGTGATTGTAGAAGAGGGAATGACTAATCTTGAACGGCGACAGCTTTTAACCGAAGAACAATATCTAGATGCTCTAGAAGAATTTGGAGATGAATTTGAAGCTAAAATGGGAGCAGAAGCCATTCAATATCTGTTAAAAAACCTTAATGTTCAACAAGAGTGCCAGCGGTTAATTGAAGATTTTCATTCTTCTTCCTCGGAAAATAAACGAAAAAAGATTACCAAACGTATTAATTTATTAGAATCTTTTCTCAAGTCGGGAAATAAACCGGAATGGATGATATTAACTGTATTACCAGTTTTACCTCCTGATTTACGACCTTTAGTGCCTTTAGAAGGAGGCCGTTTTGCTACATCTGATCTTAATGATTTATATAGGCGCGTTATTAATCGTAATAATAGATTAAAACGTCTTTTGGAGTTATCAGCACCAGATATAATTGTGCGTAATGAAAAACGTATGCTGCAAGAAGCAGTGGATGCCCTGTTAGATAATGGCCGACGAGGAAAAGCAATTGTTGGTTCTAATAAACGTCCGCTTAAATCTATTACCGAGATGATCAAGGGTAAACAAGGAAGGTTTCGACAAAATTTATTAGGAAAACGTGTAGATTACTCCGGAAGATCTGTCATAACAGTAGGACCATATTTACGTCTGCAACAATGTGGGCTACCGAAGAAAATGGCTCTAGAATTATTTAAACCTTTTATTTATGGTAAATTAGAAAAACAAGGTCTGGCCACTACTATTAAAACTGCTAAAAAAATGGTTGAACGTGAAGAACCAGTAGTATGGGATATTTTAGAGGAAGTTATTCGTGAACATCCGGTATTGCTCAATAGAGCACCAACCTTACATCGACTAGGAATTCAAGCCTTTGAACCTCTCCTGATTGAAGGGAAAGCAATTCAGCTACATCCTTTAGTATGTGCCGCCTATAATGCGGACTTTGATGGTGATCAAATGGCAGTCCACGTACCATTAAGTTTAGAATCGCAATTAGAGGCTAGATCCCTTATGATGTCTACTAATAATATTTTATCACCAGCTAATGGCGAACCTATTATGGTTCCATCTCAGGATGTAGTTTTAGGATTATACTATATGACGATAGATAAAGTTAATGCTAAGGGAGAAGGAATGGTGTTAAGTAATCCCAAAGAAGCAGAACATGTATATCGAGGAGGCATAGCCGATTTGCATGCTAGAGTGACTGTACGAATCACCGAATATCAAAAGAAGTCCGATGAACAATGGATGGCTCAAACTCATTTAATTAATACTACTATAGGTAGAACTCTTCTTTGGATGATTGTACCTAAAGGACTATCTTTTTCTCTGGTTAATAAGCCCTTAGGAAAAAAAGATATATCCCAACTTTTAAATACTTGTTATAGGATTTTAGGATTAAAAGCTACCGTGATTTTCTCAGATCAGGTGATGTATGCAGGATTTACCTATGCTGCTCGTTCAGGTGCTTCGGTAGGAATTGATGACATGATAGTACCAAGTAATAAAGAGGAAATTATTTGTGAAGCAGAGAAAGAAGTTTCAGAAATTCAAATGCAATTTCAATCGGGATTAGTGACCACAGGAGAACGATATCATAAGATTATCGATATATGGACATTAGCTAATGAAAAAGTTGCTCAAGCTATGATGAAAACTCTTTCTCCCGAAAGAGTCATAAATAGTTTTGGGGAAAAAGAACAACAAACTTCATTTAATAGTATTTTTATGATGGCCGATTCTGGAGCTCGAGGGTCCGCAGCACAAATTAGACAGTTATCTGGTATGCGTGGTTTAATGGCTAAACCCGATGGATCAATTATTGAAACTCCTATTACTGCTAATTTTCGTGAAGGTCTTAATATACTTCAATATTTTATTTCTACCCATGGAGCGCGGAAAGGGTTAGCAGACACAGCCTTAAAAACGGCGAATGCAGGATATTTAACCCGTCGCTTAGTAGATGTGGCGCAGGATTTAGTAGTAACGGAAGATAATTGTGGGACTGATGAGGGCATTTTAATCACTTCCATAATAGAAGGAGGAGAAGTAAAAGAATCTCTACGAGAACGAGTGTTAGGTAGAGTCACTGCATGCAATATACTTAATTCAACAGGTGATATTTTAATCTCACGGGATACATTACTTAATGAAAAGTTATGTAAACTTTTAGAAGACAGTTCGATTGATTTTGTTAAAGTCCGTTCGGTCGTAAGCTGTGAAACTGCCTTCGGGGTATGTTCTTACTGTTATGGGAGAGATTTATCTCGGCGAGAATTAGTGAATAAAGGAGAAGCAATAGGGGTAATAGCAGCCCAATCTATTGGAGAACCCGGAACCCAGTTAACTATGCGCACTTTTCATATCGGCGGAGCCGCTTCTCGTTCTGCATCAGAATCTAGTATTGAAATTAAACATTCGGGATGGATTAAGTTAGTTAATGCTAAAACAGTGAAAACTGCCAATGGAAAGTTAGTTATTACTACCCGAAATGTCGAACTACAAATAATAGATAAATTAAATCGAATCCAAGAAAGTTATAAAGTTCCATATGGAGCGATTATGACTAAAATAGATGGTAATAGGGTGCAGACAGGAGAAATAGTAGCTAACTGGGATCCTCATACTATGCCAGTGATTACTGAAGTAGATGGTTTTATTCAATTAATGGATTTGATTGAAGGACAGACTATTCTTCGACAAACAGACGATTTAACTGGGTTAAGTTCTATAGTAGTATTAGATTCCTCTGAACGTCCTGCGGTCGGAAGAGAACTACGTCCCGCCATAAAAATAGTTAATAACAAGGGAGAAGAAGTATTTCTCCCAGGAAAAAAAGATATCCCGGCACAATATTTTTTACCGGGCAGAGCTATTGTACAACTTGAGGATAATGTATGGGTTAGTGCCGGTGATACATTAGCTCGGGTTCCACAAGAAACAGGCGGCACTAAAGATATTACGGGAGGATTACCGCGTGTAGCGGATGTCTTTGAAGCACGACGACCAAAAGATTCCGCTATTTTAGCCGAAAAAAGTGGAATAATATCTTTTGGCAAAGAAACTAAAGGGAAACGTCGTCTTATTATAACCCCTGTCGATGAGAGTGAATTACCCTACGAAGAAATGATTCCTAAGTGGAGACAATTAAATGTCCTTGAAGGTGAACAAGTAGAACTAGGAGACATTATATCTGATGGGGTCGAATCACCACATGATATTCTTCGATTACGTGGCATCCAGGCAGTAACCAGATATATAACTAATGAAGTTCAAGAGGTTTATCGTTTACAAGGAGTAAGAATTAATGATAAGCATATTGAAGTAATCGTACGTCAAATGTTACGAAAAGTTACCATCACAAAATCATGTGATACTTCCTTTTTAGAAGGAGATCAAATAGAATACTCACGTGTCAAAATAGTCAATGATCAATTACATAAACAAGGAAAACAAGGGGCAAAATATACGCGGGAGTTATTAGGAATAACTAAAGCTTCTCTAGCTACAGAGTCCTTTATTTCGGCGGCTTCTTTTCAAGAAACTACTCGAGTATTGACCGAATCCGCCGTAGCGGGAAAAAAAGATGAACTCCGTGGTTTAAAAGAAAATGTTATTGTTGGACGTTTAATTCCAGCTGGTACTGGTTACGCTTATCATCAAGAAAGATTACGTTCCAAGAAGAAAAAACACGAACTAAATTTTCTGCAAACTTCTCCAACAATCCGAACAGAAGAAGTGTCATCTATCAGATTATCTGAACTGGTAGATAGTGACAGTAATGAGAAAAGAGAGGATTAATAATCAAGTGTTGAAAATTTAATTAGTATCGTTTGGGTATCATAAATCTTATGCGTACTAGTAAATATTTACTTTTTACTTTAAAGGAAAAACCTAAAGCTGCAGAAATTATCAGTCATCAATTAATGCTTCGAGGTGGATTGATTCGCTCAATATCATCTGGATTATATACTTGGTTACCAACCGGAGTACGTGTTCTAAAAAAAATTGAAAATATAGTCCGAGAAGAAATGAGTAAGATAGGTTCCTTAGAAGTCTCTATGCCTATAGTTCAGCCTGCGGAGTTATGGCAAGAAAGTGGAAGATTAGAATCTTATGGACCAGAATTATTACGTTTTGTGGACCGCAAAAAACGTAATTTGGTGTTATCTCCTACTCACGAAGAGTGTATTACCGATTTAATCCGTTATCAAGTGAATTCATATAAACAATTACCCCTTAATCTGTTTCAGATCCAAACGAAATTTCGTGATGAGCCTCGTCCTCGTTATGGAATTATCAGATCCCGAGAGTTTATCATGAAAGATGCATATTCTTTCCATGAAAATTCAGAGTGTCTCCAAAAAACTTATACTGAGATGTATAATGCTTATAACAAAATTATCAGGAAATTAGGTTTAAATTTTAGAATAGTCCAAGCAGATACGGGATCCATGGGAGGTAATACATCACATGAATTTCAAGTATTAGCTAATCACGGAGAAAATATTATTGTTTTTTCTGATGTATCAAATTATGTATCAAAAATAGATTTTGCAGAGTCTCTGAGTAACCTAGGAACAAAAGTCTATGAGACTTCTCATCATTCATTAGCTCCTCTATCCCTCATAAGAGGTAATTTACTATTGAGTGCAGAGAAAATTATAAAAACCTTTATAGTAAAGGCACAAAAAAATCATCATTATAAGTGGATAGCACTCTTAATTAGAGGAGATCATGAATTAAACCTAGTAAAAGCAGAAAAAATAGATATGGTAGCAAAACCCTTAATTTACGCTACCAAGAAAGAATTACGTCAATATATAGGAACAGATCTAAGTGATTCTATAGGTCCAATCAATCTACCCATTCCTATTATAGCCGATAGAAGTTTAGCAGATCTTAAAAATTTTTCGGTGGGAGCAAATGTAAAAGACCAATATTATTTAGGGATGAACTGGATACGTGATTTAAAATTACCCCAAATAGCGGATCTTCGGAACGTGGTAGAGGGAGATCCTAGTCCGGATGGACAGGGAAACTTAAAATTACATCGTAGTATTGAAATAGCGCATATTTTTCAACTAGGAAATAAATATTCACTAGCAATGAAGGCCAAAATACAAGATAAGAATGGATATCTTAAAAATATATTTATGGGGTGTTATGGAATAGGCATTTCAAGAATCGTTGCAGCATGTATTGAGCAATCTCATGATCAACGTGGAATTATATGGCCTAGTAATATTATAGCTCCCTTTCAAGTAGCTATTATACCTATAGATTATCATCAATCTAATCGAGTTAGAACCATATCAGAAAATATTTATTTTGGTCTGTGTGCTAATAATATTGATATCATTCTTGATGATAGAAAAGAACATATAGGAATAATGTTATCCGACATGGAATTAATAGGTATTCCACACATGATTATTGTCAGTGATCGCTATTTAGATAAACATGTAATTGTCTATAAATCCCGAAAACTACATGATAATAATCAATTATTAATTGATAGTTCTCAAATTATTAATTTTATAATTGAAAAATTCAAGAAATGCTAATCTTGATTAGAATATTTTTTATTCCATTTTAAGAACCAGGAAAGAGATTTCTGCGGAGCTCCATCTTGAGTAATGAATAATTCTAGGGCAGCAATTAATTTATTACCATAAAAAATTAATGGAATCCGATGTCGCATCCACGGTGGTACATTTAATTCCTGCCATATTTTTTTAATATGACGACTCCCCTCACGTCCTAAAAGATAAAATCTGTCTCGAACCTTAAAACGAATAGTAATATGATTTAATTCTTTGAGTGAAGGAGATCGGACATTTATACCCTCTTCTCCATCAAACTGAACACTTCCTAATTTAGAGGGAAGTTTTAAAGTTCTCCACGGAGAAGACCAGGGAATAATAATATCTTCTAATGAAGGTAGAAGATCAATAGAGTAGATGGCGTTGCGAAAACGGCGAATTTCATATTTGCCAATTATTACACAAGGAGTCGCATCTCGACGACTACATATCACATCTTTCCAGATACATTTAATTTGTAGATAAGAGGGAATAATTTGTTTCTGAGCTAACCAATACCGTAAGATCTCCGAACGATACACTTCACTATATTTATATAAATCATCTATGCGAAGAGATCCATCTGATCGTATTAAGCTGGTTACTAATGGAGTTAATAATTCATATACTAAATTAACCTGATCACTACATAATTTAGCACTACGAGCAACATTTTGACAAAAATAAGGCCATTTCTTATTAAGTAGCGGAAGTATTTTTAGGCGCAAAAAATTTCTATCTAGATGTAGATCATCATTACTTTCATCATTGATCCAGGATAATTGATGGACTTGTGCCCAGGTGTGAATTTGGGTCAAACTTTGGAGTAACATGGGACGAAGGATAATTGTCTGCTTTTCTCTGATTTTAATTAAATCCCGCATTGCGGCTAAACCACTAGGACCACTACCTCGTTTTAATGCCAACAAAAAAGTTTCACATTGATCATTAAGATGATGGGCTGTTAACAATACTTCTTTATCTCTAATGACTTGATCACATGCATTATAACGTGCTTTCCTACAAGCTGATTCGAGTCCATGTGCTTTTATTTCTTGTACATTTATCTGAATTTTCACTATTGAGAGAGGAATATTCCATACTTTACATTGTTGCTGACAATGCAATAACCAAGAATCTGCATTTCTACTAATATTATGATGTATATGAATAGCGCGCAAATGTATGTAGGGACATAATTTACGTAATTGAATTAATTGATGTAATAAGACCGTAGAATCTACTCCCCCACTATAAGCTAACAGAAAATGTCTATATCCTAGAAGATTATAGTAAAGATTGTGTAATATTTTTTTTTCCATTGAGAAATGAGACTACTTAATAGTTATTACTCATTGAATTCAACAAAAACATGTTTGGAACCTAAGAGGGAACGAAGTTCATTAAGTAAATGATTACTTACGCATACTTTAAATGCTGATCCACACACTAATTTTACTGGTTGTACTTTTGATCTATCCCCACTATAATAGAAAATATAGACGGGAATTATTTTTTTAACTTTGGAAGTATGTTTCTCTAAAGTATCACGTACCTGTCTTAAAATGGATTGGTCACATTGTTCAGATTTAATTAAAATCGTTAAATTTTTTGCATATTTTATGCGTTCTTCTTCAATATCTTTTACTTCATAAGCGGTAATAGAAATGTTCTGATCTATACTGAAATCAGTAAAATTAATTTTTCCTCTGACAATTATAATTCTATCTTTTTCTATGTACTGTCTATAATTATCTAATATTTTGGAAAAAAATAATACTTCTATAGTACTACTTTTATCATCTAAAGTACATATTCCTATTCTTGTCCCAGCTTTTGTAATTGTCGTGCGAAAAGCAATTACTATTCCAGCAACCTTAATCGGCTTGCCCGCTTTAAAGGATTGAATATCTTTTAATCGAATTCCTCCTGTATAAAATAATATTTCTTTGAGAAAGGGATTAAGAGGATGTCCACTGAAATATATTCCTAATGTATCTCGTTCTCCTGATAAAATCTGTATTTCACTCCACGGCATAATATTACTAGATAAATTCTCGGGAACCAATTTGTCTCCTAAGATACTAAACATATCTTTTTGACTCTTGGAAGTTTTATGAAGTTGATTTGATGCTGTTAAAACAGAATTTAAATTCATGTGCAAAGCTGCTCTATGCGTTCCTAGCTCATCTAGAGCTCCAGATAAAATTAATTTTTCTAGTAAACGACGATTAAGATCTTTATTAGGAGTACGTGTACATAGATCATATAAATCTGAAAATTTTCCACCTATTTTTCTTGAGTGAAGAAGAGCATGAATAGTGCCATATCCAACTCCTTTAATAGCTCCTAGACCATATATTATTTCTCCTTGGTTATTAACATAAAAATGATATTGGCTCTGATTAATATTCGGTGGTAAGATTTTGAGGCCCATGCGCCAACATTCTTGAACTAAACGAACAACTTTTTCATTATTATCTATTTCCGAAGTCATAACTGCGGCCATAAACTCAGCAGGAAAGTGTGATTTTAACCATAGAGTTTGATAAGTAATTAATGCATAAGCTGCCGAATGTGATTTGTTAAAACCATATCCAGCAAATTTTTCTAATATATCGAATATTTTCATAGCTAAAACGTCATCAATTCCTTTTTTACTCGCCCCTGTTCTAAAAATAGAACGTTGTTTAGACATCTCTATAGGATTTTTTTTACTCATCGCGCGTCGAAGCAAATCTGATTCTCCAAGTGTATAACCAGCAAGCACTTGGGCTATTTTCATGACTTGTTCTTGATAGAGAATAATACCGTAAGTAGGATTTAATATTTTTTTGAGGGATGAATGTTGCCAGCAATGATCAGGATATGCAATTGGTTCCCGTCCGTGTTTACGATTAATGAAATTATCTACCATTCCGGATTGTAATGGTCCAGGACGGAATAAGGCTACTAAAGCTATGAGATCCTCAAAACAATCGGGTTTTAATCGTTTGATTAACTTTTTCATTCCCGGCGATTCTAGTTGAAAAATAGCTGTAGTCTCCGCTTGTTGTAAGAGAACAAATGTTTGAGGATCATTGAGAGGAATTGATTTAAGATCAATAAATAATTCATCTAAATTTTTTTGTCGTGCTCTTATACTATTTAAAGTATAATTAATGATTGTTAGGGTGCGTAATCCTAGAAAGTCAAATTTTACTAACCCTATATCTTCAATATCATTTTTATCATATTGTGTAACTTGATTTTGTCCATTTTCATCACAGTAAATAGGTGTCAAATCAGTTATTCGGGTAGGTGCAATCACTACTCCACCCGCATGCTTACTTACATTTTTCATCACTCCTTCTAATTTATGCGCCAGTTCTATTAAAATCTTCACTTCTTTATCTGTATTATAGATTTCCGATAATCTAGCTTCTAGAGAAAACGATTTTTCTAAAGTAATTCCGGGCTCTACAGGAATAAGCTTCGCAATTCGATCTACAAAAGCATAAGGATGACCAAGTACTCTTCCTACATCTCGAATAACACCTTTAGCTGCCATTGTGCCAAAAGTTATAATTTGTGATACACAATGTCTTCCATATTTCTCCGCTACATGTTCTATAACAGAATCACGTTTTTCCATACAAAAATCAATATCCAAATCCGGCATAGAAATCCGTTCAGGATTAAGAAAACGTTCAAATAACAAATCAAATGCTATGGGATTTATATCCGTGATATTTAGTGTGTAAGCTACTAATGAACCCGCTCCGGAACCTCGTCCTGGTCCTACTGGAATGCCTTTATTTTTAGCCCATTGAATAAATTCCATAACAATGAGAAAATATCCGGCAAATTTCATTTGATTAATTACTTTTAATTCCATCTTTAAACGATCATTATATATGGGACGTTTATTATTACGTTCTAGTGGATCAGAGAATAATTCTTGTAAACGTTTTTCGAGACCTTGTTGACATTGAACGACTAAATAATTTTCTATACTACTATTGTGGGTAGTAAATTGTGGTAAGAAATAGGTGGATCCTATAGATAAAGTTACATTACAACGTTTAGCTATTTCTACACTATTTTCTAATGCTTGAGGCATAAGATCAAATAAACAACACATTTCCTCTTCGGTGCGCAGATATTGCTGCGCACTATATTGACGAGGACGTTTAGGATCATGAAGGGTCAAACTATGATAAATAGCTACTCGGATTTCGTGAGCTTCAAAATCCGAAGGATCAAGAAAACACACTTCATTTGCAGCAACTACAGGAATATTATTTTGAATACTTAATCTAAGTGCCGATTGTAAATACTCCTCTTCTTTTTCTCGACCCGTACGTACTAATTCCAGATAAAAGCGATCCGGAAAATTTTTTTTATAAAATTTAACACATTCTTTTACGAAGGAATGATTTCTTCGGATTAATCCTTTACCAATATCCCCTTTCACTCCGCCTGATAGTAATAATATTCCTTCGGCATATTTTTCTAACCATTCTCTCTTTATGAGAGGTCCTTCCTTCTCATATCCATTTTGATAAGAACGAGAAATGATTTTCAGAAGATTTTTATATCCTGTATTATTAAGAGCTAATACAGTAAGATTACAAACTTCTTGTTCTAGGAAAGGATTAGTAATTTTTATATCACTACCTAAAATAGGTTTAATACCAGCTTGTCGTGCTAATTTATAGAACTTGATTAATCCAAAAAGATTACTAGTATCTGTTAAAGCAAGAGCGGGCATTTTTAATTCGGCTGCTTTATTAACTAGAAGCCTAATTTTAGCTAAACCATTTCGAAGAGAATATTCACTGTGAATATGCAAATGTATAAAACGGGGAGAACTCATAAGTTTCTCTTCTCAGAAAGAGAAGAAGATAAAACTTTTATCATAAACAAGCTTTTTGAGCAGTCATTTTTATCATTATGCATTAATAGTTTTCTGATCACTTTCATATTTATTATGTTAAATGTTTATTTTTTCTTGAAGAAGATAAATGCTAATAATTAGCATCCACGTGATGGTCATTAGAAAATATAAATCTCATGCCACAACTATAGTTAGTATTTCGTGATATTTATACTAATTATAATAATTTACGAAATAATTTCATTGAGGATTCGCATGCTACTTCATTATTAACTTGAGCAATACCGTGACAAATTGATAAACCCAAACGATTTTGAATAATTTTGACCTGTAAAATTAATTGATCGCCTGGTAAAACGATCCGTTTAAATATAGCTTGATCAATGGCGGATAAATAATAAATTTCATTATCCGATCGTCGAATGCTTTTTTTTAATAATATTACTGCCGCTTGAGCTATAGCTTCAAGTATTAATACCCCGGGGAAAATCGGTTTTTTAGGAAAATGACCTTGACAATATATTTCATTGAAAGAAATATTTTTAACTGCCCGTAAAGTATTGGCTTCTGAGTATGATAAAACTCGATCAATAAGTAAAAAAGGATAACGATGTGGTAATAGTTGTAAAATTTCTTCCATAATATCCCTTAAAATTTATTAATCTCACTTCTCATTCTTACAGATCAATCAAAATACTGTCTAACTTTAAAGTCAAGTATAGTAAAAAATGATGAAAAATATGCTCCCTAATAGCATTATTCTATCTGAATAGAATTCTTCTTCTCTTTTTTATGAAAAGAGGAGCAGGAAATATCGATTTCAGGATAGTAAATCATCTTATCTAGGATACTATTTATCTTAAAATTATTTAGTGACTAATCCATATTTTCTTGATGATAACATTATCTTAATCTTTTCAAGATTAAGTTCACTAATTTTAGTTTAAATCATAACTTCTAACTATTAGAAGTTTAATTTCTTAATTAAATATTTTCACTCTCCTAGTCATTTTATAATTATTATTGGATTTTTTTTAAAACTTGTTCTGTAATATCAGGTAGATCATGGGCATAAAGAATTACATTAGAATCTAATACCACATTATATTTATCATTATGAGCTACTTGTTCTACCGCTTCTCGAATCATCTTAATAATTTTATTTTGTTCTTCCCATTGTCGACGATGTTTATCGTTTTCAAAATCTTCAATCTTGGCGGCAAATGCTTTACGTTGAAGCATTAATTCTTGCTCTAATTCTTTATGTTCCTGAGAATTTAAACTATTTCCTTGGAGTTGGTGTGATTTAGTATCTAGATTTACCGCCATATTTTCTAATGCACTTGCTCTCTCTTTAAATTCTTGTTCTAGATTTTTTGAAATCACTTCCATTTGTGGTAACTGTTGAAAAATTTGTCCTATATTTACTACCGCAAATTTATTGAGTAAGTTTGCAGCGTGTATGGTAGTAGAAAAAAATATTAAGTTAAATAAGATGGTTATTAACACTTTAGGATATAATTTCATTCTTATAAAAATCCTTGTAAATAATTTTATGGTTAGAATAGTTGTTAACTAACATGAAAAATGTAGTGTTTTGAATCATATATTTACCAACTGGTACCTAAGCTAAACTGAAATTTTTCTATTCTATCATCGCTGTTATTTTTTAGTGGCTGAGAATAAGCTAATAATATTGAACCTAAGGGAGAATGCCATTGAAAGGATATTCCCGTGGATACTAATATTCTATTAGGATCACTATAATCTCGGATATTGTATGGTGGAGTGGAGAAGATATTAGATGATTTTTGATCCCAAACCGTTCCAAAATCAATAAATATTGAAGAACGCATAAAACCTAGCCAGCTTTTCAGAGGCATTAATACTTCAATACTACCAATAGTCATAATATTGCCGCCTCTTCCATCTTGAGAGCTGCACATCTGTATATCATGTCCACAAAAATGTTCTTCAGTATCATAATAAATAATTTTAGGTCCTACTGAATTAACTTTAAAACCCCGTAAAGAACGGAGGCCTCCTACATTAAAATTGAAAAATAAAGAAGGATTATTCTCCCTAAATCCAGCGCTATATCCCATATGACTTTGTACCAATAAAATCATCTTATTATTTATTTTTATACTGAGGGGAATATATTGTACTGTATCAAAGATTATTTGATAATAAGCAGAAAGCGCAAAAGGAAGATAAAATTTTTCGTTTAGTTGAGTATCATTACCATATTTAGGAAATTCTTTTTCGACAAGATTCGAATATGCCAACCCTAATTTAAAACTGAAATTATTATCACTAACATTATCCGTAGGGAACCTATAAATTAGGTGAGGAATCTTACTGAGAGAATATAAATATTTCCAGATAGTTAACTGCGGCGATATATCTGAGATATCATTATGATTAAAACCTATTCCTATATTCACGAAATTACTTCGCCATACTGGATATGCTATATTTTCCTCAAACCCATAACTTCTATGAGAGTATTTATATTCAGTAAAATTAGTCTCATTATAATCCCTAAAAGTATTGGTATAGTAAATATATTTACTAACCTTCATATTTTTAATAGTAAAGAGTGGATTTGTTAATGTCATTTCTGCATGGATCTTATAGTTGCTTTTTATTCCGCCAAAATTGGCTTTATATCCTTCTCCCAGCCAATTGTTTTGGTGTAAAAAGGTTTGGTAATCTACTTTTCCTTCCGTGCTATATGAAACTCCAAAATTAATCATTCCGGCAGTCTTTATTTCCTTTAATTTATATAAAAGATTCACTTTATCATCGTTTTCTAAAACCGGAGTAGGTATTATATTGACACTTTTGAAATAACCTGTACTATCTAGTATATCTTTACTATGTTCTACTAAATTACCATTATATCTTGTTCCTTCTAATTGACCAATTTTATGTCGTAAAAACAAATTATCTGTAATATAATTTCCTTTGAAAAATACTTTATCAATATCATACTGTTCACCTCCTCTAACATCGATCCATATTTGCACTGAATGATTTAGATCATTAAATTTTAAATTCGTATTTATAGTAGGCCACACATAACCATAACCTTTTAAAATTTTTCTTAGGTAACTTTCTAAGAAAAAAACTTTTTTTCTTTTATACCATTCTCCTGTCCTAATTCCTGCTCCTTGATTAATAAAAAATTGTTTATGACAATTTAATTGATTAATTCTTATATCACAGCAGTGAATAATAACTTTGTTAATTTTATATCGTCTACCTTCATGAAGGGAGATAGTAACATCAACTAATTGAGTCTCGGGAGTAAAGAAGACTTGAGTTGCAGCAATGTAGAAATGTGCATAACCTCTATCCAGATAGAAAGTACTTAAATTTTTTAGACCCTGTATTAAACGATTTTTCTCATATTCAGATTTTCTTACAAACCATTGCCACCAGAAAATATTTTCTTGACGTTTTAAATATCCTGTCAATTTTCTATCAGAAAATGATGTATTCCCTAATATCTTAATATTATTAATTCTGGCAGTTTTACCTTCACAAAATACTATTTTTATACCGACTCGCTGATGACGTAATGATTTAACAATAACCTTGATATGAGCAGTAAATTCTCCATTATTATAGTAGTAGTTTTGGAAATTTTCTTCTATTAGATTCCATAAATATGGATCAAAAAGAGCACCTTCTTGAATTCCTTGCTGGTCTAAATATTTCCTAATATTTTTAGTACTCAGATGTTTATTACCAGAAATTTTTATACTAGCTATAAGCGGACGTTCTTGTACCTTAAGTATTAAAATATTATTTACTCGTAATATCTGAATATCATTAAATTGTCTAGAAGAAAACAAAGCACGAATAGTGTTACTAATATCTTCTCCTGTTATTAAATCTCCACTACGAATGGGTAAACTAATTGAGGCTTCCTTAACCGTAATTCGATGTAATCCTTGAAAATAGAGTTCTTCTACCACAAAACCATCTTTCCCAATTACCTTGGGACTAAAGAATAATAATAAGAAAATGCAAAATTTTTTTTTCTTCTTGCTATTGATTAATTGACCAATGAATTTGAATAAATTCATCTCTTTGCTAAAAAAAGCTCAAAAAACGAGTGACATCATTAACTATAGCTATGACCATAACTAACATCAATAAAATTGATCCAATCCGATAACTCAAAATATAATTTTTTTCTGATAACGGAAGGACTTTTAATTTTTCCAGAATAATAAACAAAAGATATCCTCCATCTAATCCTGGCACGGGCAATAAATTAATTATTGCAATATTAATACTAATTAAAGCTAGAAATTTTAAATAATAGAGACAGCCATATTTGGCATAAATTCCTGCTCCTTGAGCAATCGAAAGAGGACCATTAATATTAGTCACTTTAATATTTCCTATGACTATGTTTTTCATCAGGCGTATTGTTATCTTAGATAACTGCCATACAGTTTTGGCACCAATAGCAAATGATGTCAAGGGATCATATTTACGAATCATATTTGTATATGGATAATTTAAGGAAACTACCGACGGAAGAACTCCATAAAAGCCCTGCTCATTATTCCATGGCCATCTCCGAACAGATGCTGGCATGAGAGATAATGATATAATCTTACCTTGTCGCTTGACTAATAGGATAATTTTATCATGAGTATGATGACGAGAGAAATTTATAAAATTCGACCAGTTTTTAAAAGAGTGATCATTGACTTTAATAAGTTCATCTCCTATATGAAGTTTTGATTTACTTGCGGTAGAATTAGGGGTTATTGTAGAAACAATAGGTAAAATAATGTAATTATAAGGATGAATACCTAATTTTATTAAAATATCTTGTTTATCAGTATTAATTGCAAATTTTTTTAAATTTATATTTTTCGTATTAATCACATCTCCAAAAGATAATACTCTTACTTTGACTTGAGAACCAATTTGAGAGAGTAAAGCTATCCGAACATCATTCCAATCATGTGTGTCTATATCTGCCACATTTTTAATTTCCATTCCGGGTCTAATACCTGCTCTAAATGCTCTTGAATCATGAGTTACTGATCTCACTATAGGACTTATAGTGCTAACTCCAAATACAAATACTAACCAATAGGAAAGGATTGCAAAAGAAAAATTAGCCATCGGTCCTGCAATGATAATTGCTAAACGCTGTAATAAAGTTTTATTACTAAATAATTGAGAAGCTAGGATGACATTTTTCTGAACATTCCGAGATAATAACCCGGATAAAGATTTTTCATCTTTATGAAACATTTTTACAAATCCCCCTAAGGGAAATAAACTTATTTTATATTCGGTTCCTCTCCTATCCTTCCAAGACCATAATGTTGATCCAAAACCAATTGAAAAACATTCAATTTTTACTCCCATATATCTAGCTACTAAAAAATGCCCCGATTCATGAACAATAATAAGTAAGAAAAATGTAATAATAAAAGCTATCAGACACCATAGTATATCGAACATACATGCCTCTAATTAAAATTTATGTAAAAACAGGAAGAAAAATAGTTACTAAAGGCCAACTGATGCGATTAAGCAATCTATCTGATTAAGAAATTTTCAATGTCTAAAGAATATTACTTATTTTTCAGTTTTGCTATTTATTTCCATTCTATTATAGAAACATTAAAGTAATAAATTTCTTTTATTATCCGCAATGTGATCTGATTTTAGAATTTCCGGGAATCAAACTTAATCTTTATGAATAAGAAACTCCTTATATCTTCAATTGATCTAATATTTTTAGATATATTCCAATAAATGGATCTCTGCTATTGCAGCACTTAAGAAATATATAAAAAGTAGCAGCTAAAAACTTCAAGATGATCTCCATCTCCCCTCAAACGTAGCTAAATACTAATGAATAAAAAATATCAAAATTGATTATCAATCGAGATTGCAGAATAATTTACCTACTTTTTAAAGAGGTAAAATTATAAATAATTAGCGAAAAGTTTTCATATGAGAGGATAAGAATCATTAATCTTCACCAAATTTACGATAGTAAGATCGTTGAGACATTATTCGCTAAGACAATAGCACTAACACAAAGACAGCTATTTATTAGCAAAATGCAGTTTTTTTTCAATATTCATAATGAAAGATTATGAATCTAAATCTAAAAATCGGGATTTTATATTTAGAATAATAAGCATCCTAGTTTCCTAATGGGGATTGATTTATTCTAGGTGAAAATTAATTTTTAAAAATTTTATCTCATGTCTCTCTATGGCAACTTTTTTAATGAAGTTAAATTCTATTTATTATTCATTGACCACGGTAATAGCTCCAAATCTTCGCTCTCTTTTAGAATAGATATTTAAGGCAGTTTCAAAAATATTTTCATCAAAATCGGGCCACAGTACATCTGTAAAATATAATTCAGTATAAGCTATTTGCCACAACAAAAAATTACTTATTCGGTGTTCTCCTCCAGTTCTAATTACTAAATCTAGAGGTGCTACTGCATTGAGACAAACATATCGTGAGAAAATAGATTCTTGAATTTGATTAGGCAGTAATTTGCCGGATCGTACTTCTTCAGCAATCTTTTTGATTCCATGGATAATATCCCATCTTCCTCCATAATTGGCAGCCACAGTTAAAATTAAACCGGTATTTTTTTTAGTTACTGTTTCGGCGTAATGGATCAGCTTTTGGAGATTGTGCGGAAAAATAGTAGTATCTCCAATTATTTTCAATTGGATATTATATTTATGCAACAGGGATAATTTTTCCTCTAGTATCAAGAAAAAAAGTTTCATTAATGATCCTACTTCTGTGAGCGGTCTTTTCCAATTTTCGCTACTAAATGCATAAAGAGTTAGAGCTTCTAATTTATGTTGTACAGCAAATAAGACGGTTCTAATTACAGATTTTATGCCTGCTTGATGACCTCTCATGCGTATCATACCCTGACGTCTCGCCCAACGCCCATTTCCATCCATAATAATAGCTACATGTCGAATTTTTTTTTGATTTAGAATGAGCAGATATCCTTAGTATTTTGGTTATAACTAATTAATTTTTATATAACAGTAAAACGCGGTAAAAAATTTTTAATGTGTTTACGCGCTAAATGATCTATAGCTATAACTTCTTCTACATTTGTAGGATCATGACAAGAAAAGGATTCCAAAGCGTACTGATTTATAGCTGGTATAGCTATAAAAGGAACTTTGTTTTTTAAAAATTCACCTACTGCCATTTCATTAGCGGCATTTAATATTATAGTTGCTACTGATCCTTGATCATAGGCTTCCATTGCTAATTTTAAACACGGATAACGATTAAAATCAGGGGGCATAAAATTTAATTGATTAATAGATAAAAAATCTAAAGAAATCACACTAGTATTAATACGCTTAGGCCAAGCCATAGCATATGCTATAGGTAATTTCATGTCTGGAGATGCTAGTTGCGCAATTATACTTCCATCTATATATCGAACCATTGAATGAATAACTGATTGAGGATGAATTACTATTTCTATTTGTCTCGGAGGAGCATTAAATAACCAACTGGCCTCAATATATTCAAATCCCTTATTCATCATGGTAGCCGAATCTACTGATATTTTCGGACCCATTTTCCAAGTAGGATGATGACATGCCTGCTCTGGGGTAATATGGAACCACTGTTCTAAAGGTAGTGTTCTAAAAGGACCCCCTGAACCCGTAAGAATAATATCTTTTATGCCATGATCAGACAGAGATTCTACTCCTAATTTCTTTTGTATTTGTCTCGGGAGAATTTGAAAAATAGCACTATGTTCACTATCAACTGGTAATAATTGTGCTTTTTCTGAAGAACAGATAGCTTCCATAAAAAAACGTCCACTCATGACTAATGCTTCTTTATTGGCTAATAATACTTGCTTGCCGGCAATAATAGCTGACATGATGGGAAGGAGTCCTACCGATCCAACCATGGCTGCCATAACCTGATCTATATCATCTAAAGATGATAATTCACAGGCTGCTTTTTCTCCTACGAGAACTTTAGTTTTTAAATTTAAATCTTGCAAATTTCTTTGCAGTTCTTTCGCGCTTCTTTCATCATCCATAGCAGCCCAAAGAGGCTTAAATTGCTTGCATTGTTCAGTCATAAGCGAAATATTTTTTCCTGCCACCAATGCTTTTATAGTAAAGAGATGAGGATTGTCCTGTACTATTTTAAGTGTAGTAGTCCCAACTGAACCTGTCGAACCGAGAATAGTTAATCGCTTCATAATAAAAGTGTGAAGTATAGATATATACTTCTCACCTAAATATTTTTAAATAAAATCATTGAAAATATCTCTAACCTTTTTAATAGGATCCGAAACATAAAAAAATTTTTAAAATTTCATTAACTCAGTAAGTTTAGTAGCAAGAATTTGTTCTATTTTTTGTATATATCTATCGGTACTCTTTTGGATCTCATTTTGTACAAGATATTCTTCATCTTCGCTAATAGATTTTTCTTTTAATAAACTCTTAAATTTAAGATTAGCATCTCTACGCACATTCCGGATACATATTTTACCCTGTTCTGATTCTTTTCGCACTATTTTACTTAAAAAAATACGTCTTTCTTCAGTTAAAATAGGAAAAGAAACTCTAATTACCGTTCCGGCTGTATTATACTGTATTCCTAGATCGGAAGATTTTAGAGCTTTTTCAATTACTGCCACTAAAGATCGGTCAAAGATCGTGACCACTAATGTTCTAGAATCTTCTAATCCAATAGTCGAAATTTGACGTAACGTGGTAATGCCTCCATAACATTCAATCTTTAATGATTCCAGAATAGTAGGTGAGAGGCGACTAGTGCGAATTTTATTTATATTTTTCATAAATACTAAAAAACATTTTTCCATTCGGATAGAAGCATCTTTTTTGATTATTTTAATCACTTCAGACCCCTTTATTGTATTATCTTCCCCAAGTCAAAATACTAGTCTATTGAGTGGTAATTAATGTGCCTTCTTCTTGTCCCGAGACTATTCTCTGGAGCACTCCTATTTTATTGATATTAAATACTCGGATAGGTATGCTATTATCTCGTGCTAAGGTGAAAGCTGCAAAATCCATAATTTGTAGTTCTTTTTTAATTACTTCTTGATAAGTTATATGTTTATATAGGATGGCATTATGATTTAATACAGGATCACTCGAAAACACTCCCTCCACTTTTGTAGCTTTTAGAATCACATCCGCTCGAATTTCAATACCACGTAAACACGCTGCAGTATCAGTAGTAAATAGTGCATTCCCGGTTCCCGCCGATAAAATGACTACATAGTTCTTTTGGAGTAAATGGAGTGCTTTTTCCCTCCTGTAATATTCGCATACTCCAGTTAGAGGAATAGCGGACATCATACAACTTGGGACTGCAATCCTATTAAAAGCTTCTAAGAGTGCCAAACCATTCATCACAGTAGCTAGCATTCCCATATAATCACTCAACACACGGTCCATTCCTTCTCTAGCTAATTTCTCGCCTCGAAATATATTACCTCCCCCAATAACAATAGCTACTTGAACTTTGAGAGCTAGTAATTCTTTAATATCCTGCACTATGCGTTCTACTATGCTTTTGTCAATGCCAAAATTTTGAGATCCTTGGAGTGCTTCTCCACTTATTTTTAATAAAATACGTTTATAAATTACTTTCACTTAATTATCCACCTTTATCCGAAAATGATTATGATCAAATCCACTATAGAAGTTATTAAATTTCTTCCCCTACTTCAAAACGACTAAAGTTATTCACTTGAGTATTATTTTCTTTTAACACTTCACTAACTGTTTTAGTGGGTTCGAAAATAAATTTTTGTTCAGTAAGAGATGATTCGGTTATAAATTTCTGCATTCTTCCGGTAAAAATTTTCTGAGATATTTCTATAGATGGAAAAGTAGACTTACTTAAAATAGCCTGCTGAATTTTTTGTTCCCGTTCTAATACCTCCATGGGAATAGATTCGGGTTTTATATAAGCTGGTTTGCAGGCCGTAATATGCATAGCAATTTTTTTGCCTAACTCTTTTTTATCATTAGTCAATGTTACCATAACACCAATACGTGATCCATGTATATAATATCCTATGCTCTTTTCTTCTAAAAATGCTAACCGTCGAATCTGAATGCTTTCTCCCATTAAAGTCATTAAAGCAATACGTTGTTTTTCAAATAGAGATTGTAAGATTTTAATGTCTGTAATACGTTCAGATAAGGCGGTTGAAATAACATTATTAGCAAATGTTTTAAAATGAACATTATTAGTGACAAAATCAGTTTCACTATTAATTTCTACCATCGCCCCGAACGAATCTTTAATATTTATTAATATCATTCCTTCTCGAGAAGAAGGAGGAGAAGATTTTTTTGCAGCTGCTGAAAGTCCCATTATTCGCATATGATCAATAGCTTTTTCAATGTTGCCTTTTGATTCTATAAGTGCTTTTTTGCATGTCATCATGCCCACTCCAGTCATTTCTCTTAATTTTTTTACCAAAGAAGCATTAATATCATTAGTCATATTTTTATATTACTCCTATGTTAGATCTCGATCTAAATTTAGAACTTTTCAAATTATACATATTTCGGTTCCGCTTCAATAAATTGTGGCTCTTCTAGTAACTTTAATTCTTGAGGAATATCTGAGATTAGTGCTCTTACTACAGTATTTAAATAAAAATTTATAGATCGCATAGCATCATCATTGCCCGGAATAACAAAATCAATACCATCGGGATCGGAATTAGTATCAACAATCGAAAATATTGGGATTCCTAACTTTTTAGCTTCTAAAATAGCAATTCGTTCTAAATTGGCATCAATTATAAAAATTGCATCAGGTAAACCGCCCATGTTTTTAATTCCTCCGATACTGTTTTCCAGTTTTTGGAGTTTTCTAGTGCACAGGAGAGCTTCTTTTTTAGTTAATTTTTCTAATGTTCCGTCTTTAGATTGAATTTCTAAATCTTTTAATCTCTTAATAGATTGTCGTACCGTTTTCCAATTAGTCAGCATTCCTCCTAACCAACGTTGATTCACGAAGTATTGATCACATTTTTCGGCAGTTTCTTTAATCCCTTTACTAGCCGCGCGTTTAGTACCCACAAATAATATTCTTCCTTTATGAGAAAAGATTTTGTGTAATTCCACTAATGCTTCTTGAAATAAAAGCAATGTTTTATCCAGATTAATAATATGAATTTTGTTACGAACTCCAAAAATATATGATTTCATTTTAGGATTCCAATAACGAGTCTGATGACCAAAATGCACCCCAGCTTTTAGCATTGCATGCATAGAAATAGTTACCATATTGACCTCTTTTTTTTAATATTAGTCAAATTTGTTTAAAAAAAACTTGCATACTTATTTTTATACCATACTCTTAAAGAAGACGCTATTAGCTATTTATTAATCTTTAATAGTAAAGAAAAATTACTTTTATATGTATAATTAATGATAAAAATAACCTTATTTGAAATTTATGGCGATTATAATAAAAAATAGAAAAGAAATTGCAAAAATTCGCATCGCTAGCAGGCTTGCAGCTGAAGTGCTGGATATTATCAAACCATATGTTCTTCCTGGAATTACTACCGGACAATTAGATAAAATTTGTCATACTCATATTGTTCAGAAACAACATGCTTTTTCTGCCTGTTTAGGCTACCGAGGATTTCCAAAATCTATCTGTATTTCCGTTAATGATGTGGTTTGTCATGGAATACCTAATAATAAACAAGTTCTTCAAACAGGAGATATTGTCAATATCGATGTAACTGTTTTAAAAAATAATTATCATGGAGATACATCCACGATGTTTATCGTCGGACACACTTCTGAAACTGGTAAAAAATTATGTGAAGTGACGCAAAAGAGTCTTTATTTAGCTTTGCAGTTAGTTAAACCTGGAATACGATTACAAACTTTAGGAAAACAAATACAAAAATATGTGGAATCTCAAAATTTCTCTATTGTAAGAGAATACTGTGGACATGGAATTGGTAAAAATTTTCATGAAGAACCACAAATTCTACACTACGATGCAGAAGATAATGGGATTATACTTGAACCGGGCATGACTTTTACTATTGAACCTATGGTTAATGCGGGAGAAGGTAATATTCATCTTATGAAAGATGGGTGGACCGTTAAAACTAACGATGGGAGTTTATCTGCTCAGTATGAGCATACTATAGTAGTCACAGAACAAGGATGTGAAATTTTAACATGGAGAAAAGATGAGATAATTCCTAGAATTATTACCCATTAATCATTATTAAGTGATAATTTATGAACTATTTATAAGGTCTCTAAAAAGAGAAAATGATAGATAATAAGATGCAGAATTTAATTACTATAATTGAAGATTCTTTTGAATATCGTAATGATATAACACAATTACGCCATTCTGCAGAGCTTCATGAAGCTCTCGATGAAATTATCAATTTATTAGACCAGGGTATACTGAGAGTAGCTGAAAAAATTGGAGAAAAATGGATTACTCATTTATGGATTAAAAAGGCAATAATTTTATCTTTTTGTATTTATGATAATCACCTTCTGTCAAATTCGCGCCTCAGATATTATGACAAAATTCCTTTAAAATTTGAAAATTATAACACTACGGATTTTAGGAACTTAGGAATTCGCGTAGTTCCTCCTGCTACAGTACGTAAAGGATCTTTTATAGCAAAAAATTCAATATTAATGCCTTCCTATGTAAATATAGGAGCTTTTATTGATGAAGGATCTATGATAGATACATGGTCTACTGTTGGTTCTGGTGCACAAATAGGTAAAAATGTTCATATCTCTGGGGGAGTAGGGATTGGAGGAGTTTTAGAACCACTCCAGATTACTCCAACCATTATTGAAGATAATTGTTTTATTGGCGCACGTTCAGAAATTGTTGAAGGTGTCATTGTTGAAAAAGGCACCGTAATATCTATGGGAGTATATATTGGTCAAAGTACTAAGATATATGTTCGTGAAACAGAAAATATAATATATGGACGGATACCTGCAGGATCGGTAGTAGTATCCGGTACTTTACCTTCTAAAAATAGTACTCACTCTCTTTATTGTGCAGTTATTGTAAAAACGGTCGATATAAATACTCGGGATAAAGTTAAAATTAATAAACTGCTACGAAACTTATAACTAATTACTATTAGTAGTGAGCAAAAATTACTACCTAGGTATATAATTAATCAATTAGAAAAATTTAATTAACATTTAATTAAATTAATACCACTGGTCTCTTTTGAGAAATTATTATATTTGTCAATATACTTTTTATTTTAATCATCCATAAAAGTTAAGATTGATATTGACCTTTATGGTTAGGAGAATAACCTGTTTAATACAATCAAAACACCATGAATAAATACTTTTTAAAAAAGTTAAAAAAATTTATTTTTTAATTATGAAAATTAGATTGGGAGAATTCTCTCTCACTAAGATACTTCTCAAGTCTCACATAAAATGTTTAAAAATCTTTAGTTCAACCCCATCCAATAGTGAATGGGGTAATAATTAAATTATTGAATAATATTTAAAGCTTTAAGAGTTCCTTGTGGTAAAATGGCGGATATAAAATCTCGTTTTATTATAATTTCAGTAATATTATTTAATGAGATAATAAGATATCCATTGTCACTGATTTTAGTGATCCGTCCGACTATTCCCCCCGTCGTCATTATTTCATCATCTTTAGTAAGAGAAGCAATCATTCGGTTATGCTCTTTAATACGTTGATTTTGGGGACGTAAAATTAGAAAATAAAATATTAAGCCCATCCCTCCTAACATTAGGAGGAAGGAATAATAATTTTCTTGCAGAGTAGGAAAATGAGGAGCTGCTACTCCCTTGGAAATCAACCAATTCTTCATAAAATACTCCTCTTTACTCAATATATATTATAAGAATTGTTCTTAAGTTTTTTTAAGATTATATGATGTCATCTTTCGGACCAGAGTGTCGATAAAAATTTGATACAAATTGTTCTAATCCTCCTCTTTGGATTGCGGTACGTAAGTTTCTCATTAATTTTTGATAATAATGCATATTATGAATAGTATTTAGCCGTATTCCTAAAATTTCACGCTGACGATCTAGATAGTGCAAATAAGCACGAGTGTAATTACAACAACAGTAACAATCACATTCCGCATCCAGTTGTGAAGTATCATGTTTATATTTAGCATTACGAATTTTTACTACTCCATTAGTAACAAAAAGATAACCATTACGTGCATGACGAGTAGGAATGACACAATCAAACATATCAATACCTTTGCATACGGCTTCAATAATTTCTCTAGGCTTACCTATTCCCATTAAATAGCGGGGTTTATTGGATGGCATTTTAAGAGATAGATTCTGAAGAATCATCTTCATTTTTTCTCTTGGTTCACCGACTGCTAAACCTCCAATTGCATATCCATCAAAACCTATTTGAACCATATTATAGAGGGAAATTTCTCGTAAATCATTAAATATACTCCCTTGGATGATACCAAAAAGAGCATGTTGGTTTCTAAGATGATTAAAATGCATTCTACTTCGTTCGGCCCAACGTAATGATCTCTGCATAGATTTTTGTGCCGTAGACCAATCTACTGGATATGGAAGACATTCATCAAATGTCATTACTATGTCTGCATTTAAATCGGTTTGAATTTGCATAGATTTTTCGGGATTTATAAATAATATATTTCCATCAGTGGGGTTACGAAAATATACACCTTCTTCTGTAACCCGACATCGCTTATTAAGACTAAAAACTTGAAATCCTCCTGAATCAGTTAAAATTACGCCTGGCCAATTAATAAAATTATGAATTCCACCATGATATTTTATAATTTCTGTTCCCGGACGAATCCACAGGTGGAAACTATTACTTAAAATTATTTGAGCACCAGAGCCATAAATTTCTTCTGAATTCATACTTTTTACTGTTCCGTAGGTCCCTACTGGCATAAATGCAGGAGTATCCACTATCGTTCCTTTAGCAAAAATTATCTGTCCAGTACGAGCTAAACCTTGGTTACTATTTATTTTAAATTTCACTTATTAATCCATTTATATTAGTTAAATATCCTTTAATCTTCCTGAGATTAATACTTCCACTGCATAATTAAAAATTTATATTGTAAATATGTGAATTTTTTCTCTTCATTGAGAGCAATTAATAAAAAATATTTCACTTTCAAAGTAGTGATATAAATATTAAATTAGGCATCCTCCTATAGGACTAGTAATAAATTATTAATTTTTTTTATTTCTATTCTTCTCAAATTACGATATCATTATATCCTAATGATTTATTTATAATAGATGTTAAATGGAGTAAATATGGTACTAGTCTCTCAAAAGGCACCGGATTTTACTAGTCAAGCCATTCTAGGCACTGGTCAAATTATCGAAAATTTCAATTTTTATAAATATATTAATAATCAGAGCGCAGTCCTGTTTTTTTGGCCTATGGACTTTACGTTTGTTTGTCCTTCTGAACTTATAGCTTTTAACAAACGTTATAAGGAATTTAGGAAAAGAAATATACAAGTAATAGGAGTATCTATTGACTCTATTTTTGTCCACAGAGCCTGGCGTAATACTTCTATTAATGACGGCGGAATTGGACCAGTACAGTATGTTATGGTGTCCGATATTCAGCGAAATATTCAAAAAGAATATGGTATTGAACATCCGACAGCCGGGGTAGCGCTAAGAAGTTCTTTTTTAATTGATAAAAATGGTATAGTTCGTCATCAAATAGTTAATGATTTTCCATTAGGTCGTAATATTGATGAAATGATTCGTTTGAGTGATGCACTGATTTACCATGAAGAGCATGGTGAAGTATGTCCAGCACAGTGGACGATAGGAAAACCAGGCATGAGTCCTACTGCGGAAGGAGTAGTAAAATTTCTTCGATCACATTATGATAAGTTATAAAAACTTAATACAATGCCGCATGATCCAAAATTATATTTTTAGAAGAATTTTAAAAATTCACTTTGTGGAAAGAGAAAGAAGAATTAAAAAAAATTTCACTTTACTTTGAATAAATCTAAAATTAGGATAATAAGTAATGTAAATATTATTACTAAATGTGATTACTTCCTTTCAAAGTAAGTGATGGATAGAAAAATAATTTCATTGAGATTGCGGCAGGGGAAGGTTCCGCAAAAGCAAGAACACCATTCTCTTTTTTTTGGTGCCTAAAATAGGAAGAGTGGAGAAATTTTTTACTCAACCTCAAAACGAAAATTACTAATATTGAGCGGATCATTATAATACTCTTTATCTTTTCCATCTAAAAAGATAACTTATAAATCAAGCTGACCTGTAAGCCGGGTTTAGTCTTGGACAGTCATTCATCTAGGTCAATAATCACTTAATGACTCCAGCAGCCTACCTAGTTTTTGTGCGGGATACACTAACTTAATTTGGCCTTGCTCTAGGTGGAGTTTACCTCGCCATCAGCTGTTACCAGTTGATGCGGTGTGCTCTTACCACACCTTTTCACCCTTACCTCTTTGTAGTTCTGAATAAAAATTCAAAATTTTTGGGCGGTGTACTTTCTGTTGCACTTGTCGTCGGTATTTTACCTCCCAGGCATTACCTGGCACCCTACCCTATAGAGCCCGGACTTTCCTCTCCTTTCTCTCTTATTAATTAAAAGATCCAGCAGCGACTGTCTAGTCAGCTTTTATTAGAAAAATTTTATTTTAAAGCATAACGATATAATTTACTTTTACTTATACCATAAATCTTAGATGTAATTGACACTGCATTTCCAGGGTTAAGATTACTTTCGTTCTGTAGTAATCGTAATGTTTGTAAAGCTTTCTCCAAAATATGTAAAGTGTTATTTTCCGACTCTTTAAAACCATCAACGATGATTACTATTTCACCTTTATAACACAAATCATTTTTTTTCATTGCATGAACTAAATTACCTGCCGTAGATCTATAAATAGATTCCCAAGTTTTTGTCATTTCTCGGGCTATCACCACCGGCCGGTGACTCCCAAAAATAAGATTAATATCTTGCATAGTGTCAATTATACGGTGAGTAGATTCATAAAAAATTATTGTTCGACTTTCATGAATTAAGGTCTGCAAATACTGAACGCGTGATGATTGTCGTGAAGGTAGAAAACCTTCGTAACAAAATCGAGTAGTAGGTAATCCAGAAGCAATTAGTGCAGTAATAGCAGCACAAGCCCCGGGTAAGGATACTATCTGAATTCCTTGTTCTCGACAACCACATACTAAATTATATCCCGGATCATTAATTAGGGGTGTACCGGCATTGGAAACTAATGCAATACTTTTTCCTTCTTGCAGTTTTCTTATAAGAGTGGAACATTTTTTACGTTCGTTATAATTATGGAGTAAAAAGATTTGGGTTTTTATATGGTAAAAATTTACTAAAAATTTAGTATGTTGGATATTTTCAGCAGCAATAAGATCCACTTGTTTCAATACTGATACTGCCCGATGAGTTATATCTCCTAAATTGCCTATAGGAGTTGGAGTAATATATAGTTTTCCCCACATATTGATTCTTTGTGTTTAAATTTTTTTTATAATTTTGCTAATCGAAACGATGCTACTTGAGAGTCAGTAGCATCGTAATATTGGAAACTTTTTATTTTTTCATTAAGAAATTTTGCATGGTTTTATATATTTTCCAGATAGCAAAAGATTTTTTCGATAAACGGATTAATAACCGAGGATGACGAACTAAAAAAATCGTTATCATACTACTAAGAATAATAAGTGTGTATCGTATTTTTAATAGCTGATATAATAAATGTTCATATTTTTTACTAGCGGCAATTAACTCATTACACTCAGTAGCTAATTTTATTCGTTGTTGTTGGATAGTACATAATAATTTATTAGTATGATTTTTCTCATCATATAGATTCATATTTTATTATTCCTCAATGAATTTACTATCTTTTTTTAATTCTTTACAAGTCCAATATAACAACTGCATTTTTTTTATTTTATAAAAAGTTAACCAACCAAAAATCAGGGAAATTAAGAATAATAAGCTTGTACTAAATATCATTAGTACTAATCGATTTATTGGATCTATCAATGACATAAAAATCAAAAATAAACTAATTAAACTAAAAGAGAGAAAAAATAGAGTTAATCCTATTAGCATTAATAAATGGAAAATTTGTCTTTTACTTTCTTGCAACTCAGATATCATTAAAAATATACGAGTTTCTATAAGATCCACCATAGTGCGTAGAATACGTGGAACAATCTTCAATAATCCTATTTTTTGACAATTTATTTTTTGAGAGTTTTTCATAATTTCATCGACGCATTAAAATAACACCTAATATTAGACCTCCAGCAGCACCAATACTTAGTCCTGCCCACGGATTGTCGCGCAAATAATCATTAGCTAAATGAGCAACTGCACGTGACTGTTGCCAAATATGTTTTTGGGATTCTCCCAAAGATTGTTTAGCTTCATCTAATATCAATCGTACTTTTTTACACCAAGTATCAATTTCATTAGGAGTTTTATTATCTGAATTATTTATCATTTCTTCCAGAGAATTTAACATATGATGAAGTTCTTTTCGCATTTTGGAAAATGTTGTATCATTTGACATATAGTTTCTCCTTGATTAAGCAATTCTAACTCTTATAAGAATAGTAGCAATATATTGAAAACTCAAAAAAAATTAACTACTGAATTAACTTCAGTTCTTTCAGTGAGTTAACTGGATCTTCGTCAGCGGAGAAAGTCATTTATTAAACAATGAGATTTAGTATCACCAACTGGCGGAGGAGGAGAGATTCGAACTCTCGAACGGTTTCCCATTGCCGGTTTTCAAGACCGGTGCCTTCATCCACTCGGCCACTCCTCCTAAAAAAAAATAATAAGCCTGAACATAACATATGATCTAAATTTGTAAATAATATATTTTCATAGGAAAGACAAAAAGTGCTTTTAACATCTAATAATTTATCTCGTGATGACGAGGGATTTTTAAAAAATATTGATGATTGGAATGAGTCAGTAGCAAAATTCATAGCCTTAGAAGATGGTATTGATCTGAAGGATGAACATTGGGAAGTGGTGTATCTTGTCCGAACTTTTTATATTAATTTTAATACAGTGCCTACTATATATATTTTAGTTAAAGCTATCTCCCGTAAATTTGGAAAAGACAAGGGGAATAGTCGTTATCTTTTTAGTTTATTTCCTCAAGGACCTGCAAGACAAGCAGCCAAAATTGCCGGTTTACCCAAGCCAGTGAGATGTCTGTAAGCAATAATTCACTCACGACCGAATATTAGAATTATAGAGAAGAGAATTTTTCTATTATGTTCATACATTTTCTGAACAATTACATGATGTTGAATGTTTTAAATAACTACTAATATTAGATATAATCATTTAATCGGGGAAGAAATTTAGTTATCAAGAATAATTTCTCTGAAATTGATATTACCTTTTAATCTTAATTCATAATTGCTGGTGTTCTTATATATATGAAAGAAGCATAAAACACTATTCATTCTTTTTGATGTTTTTAATAGCTATTAATAGCTTGTTGTCCATCATGAAATATATAATATTTTATGAGTAATTATAACTCCTCCTTTTAGGACAATACTTATTTTTAAATAAGTACATCTGGAATGAACAGACGTTCAAACAATCATTATATTTATTCTATTCAGGCGAGAATGCTTAGGCACCGATTGAATGAAGATTTATAAGAAAAAATAAAAAGATACTTAAATATTTTAAGTGCTTGCTTTACTATTTTTAAAAACTAGGTGAATATTCACCTACTATCTCCATTCGGTTAAACAAAATACCAACCCCGTTCTTTCCATAAAGATAATTGTATTTTGTCCTTTTTTGATACAAAGGAGTAATAACATGCGGGTTCTAAAATTTGGTGGCACTTCTATAGCTAATGCTCCTAAAATTCTATGTGTAGCCGAAATTATTGAAAATAGTCTTCGCACCTCTCCAGTAGCTGTTGTCTTATCAGCTCCCGCACATATTACTAATTATTTAGTCTCATTAATTTCAGATACGCTTCTAGATCAAAAAATTAAATTAGATTTAATATGCCTGGAAAAAATTTTTACCCAACTAGGGCAAGAACTCAGTGAATTACAATTAAACTATGATTTGAAAAAAGTCCAAAAAATATTACAGCGAGAATTAATAATTTTAATAAAAATATTACATGGAATTAGTCTTCTCGGTAAATGTCCTGAAAATATAAAAGCAGCTGTTATTTGCCGAGGAGAACAATTATCGGTAGCATATATGACAGTCTTATTGCAAGCTAGAGGTCATAAAGTAGCTATTATTAATCCACTAGATAAACTAGTTGCTGATGAAGGTAGCTATTTGGACGCTAGTATTGACATAGCAATATCCACTAAACTTATTATGGATGATCGGCTCCCTATAAATCATGTACTCTTAATGGCCGGCTTTACTGCTGGTAATGAAAAGCGACATCCTGTCATATTAGGTCGTAATGGTTCGGACTATTCGGCGTCTGTACTCGCCGCATGTCTCCATGCACAGTGTTGTGAAATATGGACTGATGTAGATGGAATTTACACTAGTGATCCTCACCACCTTAATGGTGCCCAACAGCTGCAATATCTATCGTACCAGGAAGCTATGGAATTAGCTTATTTTGGTGCGCAAGTTCTTCATCCTAAAACCATTAAACCTATTGCTCAGTTTAAAATTCCTTGTATTATTAAAAATACTACTAATCCTCAAGCATCAGGCACAATTATTAGCCATAATGTCAGAAATAATAAAATTAAAGGTATTACTCAACTAAATAATATGGCTCTGTTGAATATTTCGGGCCCCGCTTTGACAGACGGGATGGGAAAAATTACTGCTCGAATTTTCGCAGTGATGTCACAGTCGTCAATTTCTGTGGTGTTAATAACACAATCTTCTTCTGAATACAGTATTAGCTTCTGCATTACTCAACATGAACAGATAAGAGCTCGGAGAGCATTAGAAAAAAACTTTTTTTTAGAATTAAAAGAGGGTGGGATCGATCAGATTAAAATCATGAAAGATCTAGCTATTATTACAGTGGTTGGAGATGGTATGCGTACTACTTACGGAAGAGCGTGCAAAATTTTTAGTGCTTTATCACATGCAAATATTAATATTATTGCTATATCCCAAGGTTCATCCGAAAGATCTCTTTCCGTAGTAGTTAAAAACGTACAAGCTCTCGTAGGAATAAAAGTCATTCATCACATGTTATTTAATAAGAATTTTCAAGTGATTGATGCTGTAATCCTTGGCATAGGAGGCATTGGTACTGCTCTCCTAAATCAAATCGATCGACAACAATTATTACTTAGGAACAAAAAAATTGATTTACGGGTTTGTGGTATTGCTAATTCTAAGCAAATATTATTCAAACCAGAAGGAATAAATTTAAAAAAATGGAAACATTTGTGGAATAAATGTAAGAATGACTTTAAATTAGATATCCTCTTTAACTTAGTTAAAGAGGATGCTCTTATTAATCCAGTTATTATAGATTGTACTTCTAGTCAGAAAATTGCTAATCAATACGTAAATTTTATTAATCATGGATTTCATATCGTAACTCCTAATAAGGAGGCTAATTCTTGCTCTTATAGATACTATAAACTTATCCGACGAATTTGCTTAAAAAAAAATCGCAGATTTTATTATGATACTAATGTAGGAGCTGGTTTACCGGTTATAGATAATTTACAAAATTTGATTAATGCGGGTGATAAACTGATTCGTTTTTGTGGAATACTCTCTGGTTCTCTCTCTTTCATATTTGGAAAATTAGAAGTAGGCATATCTTTTTCAAAAGCTACTTATATAGCTAGTCAGCTGGGTTTGACTGAACGCGATCCTAGACAAGATCTTTCTTTGAGGGACGTCTCGCGTAAATTACTTATATTAGCCCGCGAAGCTGGATATAAATTAGAATTAACGGATATTAAAATAGAACCTTTAATTCCTAGTAACTTGAATCTTATTGAAAATAGAGCACTCTTTATGTTGCATTTGTGTGTAGTTGATGACTACTTTAGTACTCGCGTGAGTGAAGCAAGAGCCCAAAATAAGATTTTACGACCTGTAGCTCTCATTGAGCACAATGGTATTTGTACAATTCAGATTGTAGCATTGGCCGAGGATAATCCTTTATATGAAGTAAAAGATGGCGAGAATATTTTAGCATTTTATACTAACTATTATCAACCAAGACCATTAGTATTACGCGGATATGGGTCAGGTAACGATGTTACGGCGGCAGGATTATTTGCTGATATATTACGAACTGTGAGATCCACCCCGCTCTTTTAAGATCCTAAAAAAAAGAATTTTATTACATCTGAGCTAGATGATCATTTCATCATGATAAATTATCCAATTTAATTGATCTGATATTAAAATAAAGATTTTTATTATACTCTTAAGAGTAGCTCCCTCAACTCAATTTAATTTTCTTAAACCAAAGGAAAATATAAAAATTTTTTTATTAATATACTTGATTAGTAATTAATCTGAAAAAAAAATTTTTCTTAAACTTGGAAATATATTATTATCATTGTCTTGCTGCATTACTAATAATAACAGTCATCTTAGGATCCAGATTAATTATAATTAAAAAAATTTGGAACATCTCAGTCCATATAAAAATCACAAGATTTTTTATAAAAAAGAATATCTACGTATAAAGTATTCAAGATCTTCTACCATTTTAGTATTCCCTACCACTAACGGACTCCGTTGATGAAGCATGGTAGGTTGTAAATCTAAAATTCTATTTCTTCCATCACTGGCTTTGCCCCCGGCCTGCTCTGCTAATAGAGCAATAGGATTACATTCATAAAGTAATCTTAGTTTTCCATTAGGAAAGAGATTGGTACTGGGATAAATATAAATACCTCCTTTTAAGAGATTACGATGAAAATCTGCTACTAATGAACCAATATAACGTGCAGTGTAAGGTCGTTTAGTGACCGGATCTATTTCTTTACAATAATGTAGATATTTTTTTACTCCAACTGAAAAATTTAGATAATTACCTTCATTAATGGAATATATTAAGCTTTCTTCCGGAAATTTGATATCTTTCTGACTTAAAAAGAATACTCCTACTGAAGGATCGTAAGTAAAAGCATGAACTCCATTTCCAGTGGTTAATACCATCATAGTGGATGAACCATATACTACATAACCGGCCGCTACCTGTTGAGTACCGGGTTGTAAAAAATCATCCTTTCTGACCGGTAATCCAGGGGAAGTAAGTCGGTGATAAATAGAAAAAATAGTTCCTACCGAGATATTAACATCAATGTTAGAGGATCCATCTAAAGGATCTAAAAGGACTATATATTTACCATTTTCTCGATCGTTAAAAATTACAAATTCTTCATCTTCTTCGGAGGCTACTCCTGCTACATTACCCCCTGCTCTTTTAACTAGAGCTGTTTTAAGTTTTTCATTAGCAAATAAATCTAATTTAATTTGAGTTTCTCCATGAACATTTTTCATTCCTGTGACTTCACTAATATCTACTAAGCCTGCTTTATTAATATCTCTATTAATAATTTTGGCACTTAATTTAATAGCCGAAATAAGAGCAAGTAATTCACTCCCGTCTGGCGACGAAGATTGTTTTTCAACAATAAATTCTCCTAATGTTTTCATATTGGATATTCCTTTAAGGAAATATCATTAATAGGATAAAAAATCTTTATATTAAAAATATGGATATCCATCATGGGAATAATACAAAATTAAATGATTTTTAATATTATCGACCGCTCTTATCATGCTACTTAAGAAAAACATCACTTACTAAAATCTATATCTATGAAATTAGTGAATGATATCTTGATGTTGCTTCATCCCAGTTTACTACATTCCAAAATGCACGAATGTAATCTAAACGTTTATTCTGATATTTCAAATAATAAGCATGTTCCCATAGATCTAATCCAATAATAGGCACTCCACTAGTTTCTATAATATTTTTTTCCATTAATGGATTATCCTGATTTGATGTTGATACTACTGCTAGCTTTTCTCCTTTTTTTATTAACCATACCCAACCGGAGCCAAAATGTGCTAAAGCAATATTTTCGAATAACTCTTTAAATGCTATTACTGTACCAAAATTTTTTTCTATAACTAATTTTAAATGTCCTTGTAAAATAGTTCCTTTCTTAAGAATTTTCCAGAAAAAACAATGATTGGCATGTCCTCCGGCGTTATTACGTAAAAATATTCTTTTATCTTTAGGAATATTATCTAAATGCATAATGAGGTCATTGACTGACATCAGAGAATATTTATTAGGTAAATTCTGGAGTACTGTATTAGTATTATTAATATAATTTTGATGATGCTTAGTATGGTGAATTTCCATTGTAAGTTTATCTATATAAGGCTCTAGGGCATCATAAGAATAAGGAAGCCTGGGGAGAGAATAACTCATACTTTGATTTCCTCTAAAAATTATTTATTGTTAACTCTGTTTATAGAGTAGGAAAAATTTTCAATGTTATAAATCTAAATTTTTATACAGAAAAATGTTCTTTTATAAGACTCAAAAAAAGATACTTATATATAATATAATATTAGTTAAAAAACAATAATTATATGAAGTTATCCTCTAACAAGTAAGTACTTAATGTGATTAAGAATAAAATTCTCAAGCCTTTAACATTATCGTTATATGGCAAAATTCTCATTGAAGCTTCTGCGGGAACAGGTAAAACATATACTATTAGTATCCTTTATTTACGTTTATTATTAGGATTACGTAAACCAGGACATAAAAGTACTCCCCTTACTGTAGAAGAAATTCTCGTAGTAACTTTTACTGAAGCAGCAACCTTAGAATTAAAAAATATAATTCGTAAAAATATTCATGATCTTCGATTAGCCTGCATCTGGAAAAAAAGTGACAATGCCGATCTAATGGGACTATTATCTCAAATAGATGATTTGCGACAAGCTACCGCATTACTATTAATTGCAGAATTGAATATAGAAACTACAGGAGCAATTTATACTATCCATAGTTTTTGTCAACGTATGTTATATCTGAATGGAGTCAGACCCGGAGGAAATTGGCAAATAAATCAGTTCCTAGAAAATGATTCTTTGATACAAGAATCTATTATGGAGTTTTGGAAGCGTCATTGTTCATGCCTTCCTCTTAGCATAGCTAAGGAATTAGCGAAGGAATGGTCTGGTCCAGAACAGTTACTTCATACCTTATTACCCTTATTCAGGCAAGATCCTCTACCTATATTAAAACCAAAATTACTCTTATCTCCCACTTTAACCGAAGAGTATCATAAAATCCTATCCAAAATAGGATTGATTAAAAAACAATTGCTTTTGGTATTATCAGATATTCATCAATATCAATCTACATGTCGTCTATTCATACATCGTACAAATCATAATTTTTCTATCTTTTTTCAAAAAATCTCCAAATGGGCACAACAAAATACATATAATTGCTCTTTTCCAAAAGAAATTTTTCTTCTAAGCAAAAAAGAAAATAATCTTGATCGAAGTTTTTCTAAACATTTAATTTTGGATCATATAGAAAAATTTTTTTTAAATACAATTTCATTACGAGAATGGATGATAGTTAAGGCTTTCGAAGAATTGCCCTCAGATATAAAAAGAACAAAAAATCGACGATCTGTTTTAACCTTTGATGATTTACTTTACTTTTTAGATGACGCCCTTCATCAATATAATGGGGATTATTTAGCTAAAGAGATTCGAGATCATTACCCCGTAGCATTAATTGATGAATTTCAAGATACTGACTATAAACAATATCGAATTTTTAATACTGTCTATAATAATCATTCGGATAAGGCACTAATACTTATTGGAGATCCAAAACAGGCAATTTATTCTTTTCGAGGTGCAGATGTCTTTACGTATATACAATCGGTACATTCTATCACTAAACGTTATAATCTTAACATAAATTGGCGATCTTCATCTACTTTAGTAAAGAGTATTAATAAACTCTTTTCTCAACTAGAAAATCCATTTTTATTACCTAATATTCCTTTTATTCCTGTTCAATCATCCGAGAATAATTATTCATTGCGGCTAATTGTTAACCAACAAAACCAAGTAGCCTTACGTTTTTGTTTACAACCTGGATTAGCGGTAAATATCAGTGAATATCAGTACTTTATGGCTCGTTATTGTGCTTCAGATATTCTTAAGTGGATAAGGGCGAGTAAAAATCACCAGGTTCAGCTGATAGAGAGCAATAAAACTCGAGATTTTAAAGCTTCCGACTTAGTTATTTTAGTACGTAATCGCAATGAAGCTGTAATTATGCAGAATGCTCTCTCTTACTTGAAAATAGATTCAATATATCTTTCCAATGAAAATAATCTTGATATTTCCCTGGAAACTTATGAAATACTAGTCATACTGAAAGCGATATTAATTCCGGAACAATCAAAATGGTTATATGCAGCATTATCAACAAGAATTTTTAATTTAGATAGCATCTATCTTAAAAAGATCATTAATCAGAATAATCTTCTTTGGAAAGAATATCTGAACAAATTCCATCGTTATAAACGCATTTGGATCCAATATGGGATATTGTCAATGTTTCGAGATATTATTCATTCATCTTTAATGTCTCAGGAATTCTTGTTCTCTTCCACTGAGTGTAAACATAGGATTAATAATTATTTTCATATTATTGAAGTTTTACAAGAAATGTCTGCTAATCTAGATAGCGAATATGCATTAGTACATTGGTTAGAACAACAAATAAATAAATCAAAAAATCAAATAATTCCATGTTCGGGAATAAGATCTATTGAAAATGATAATGATCTTATCAAGATTGTTTCCATCCATAAATCTAAAGGATTACAATATCCAGTAGTATGGGTGCCTTTTATGGCTTATTTTCGTCAGGAAAAGCATAGTATATATCATGATCGACTAACTTTTGAGAAAATTTTAGATTTACGTAATGAAGAAGAAAGTGTGCGTTTATCCTACGAAGAACGGCTTGCAGAAGATTTACGATTACTCTACGTAGCTTTAACTCGTTCTATTTGGCATTGTAGTATAGGTATAGCACCCCTGATAAAAGGTACTCGAAGAAAAAGAGAAGGTGGTAATACTGATTTACATCACAGCGCTCTCGGATACTTATTACAACGTGGACAACCGAAAGATGCGCAATGTTTAAGATCTATCTTAAGTAAGATTAAAAATGAAAATATTGGAGTAGTATATGCCGAAGATATAGAGACTACGTACAGTAGTACTACTTTTGATTCCAATCCTCAATCAGAAAAATTCCAACACTCAGTAATTAGAAAGGAAAATTTGCAGACTTCCTGTCATGTTAATATGCCTACTTGGCATCATTCTCTAGGAGAGGAATTATTTCCTTATATTGAAAATGAAGGACATGTAGTGGATTACACAGATAATAATAATGAATTACCTATAATTCACTCTCCTCATACTTTTCCTAGAGGAATTAAGTCTAATATTTTTCTACATCGCTTATTAGAACAACTAGACTTTACTCAAATGACTTATAAATTAACCTTTCAAAAACATCTCGCCCATTATGGCATAGATATAGCATGGACTCCATTTATCACTAAGTGGATAAATGATATTTTGAATTTTTCGTTAGTGCAGGAAGAACAATTCAGCTTAAGTAAAATTAGCCCCCAAAATAAGCAAATTTCATGGAAATTTTCATTAAAAATCGACTCTATACGGAAACTTCAGGAACTCGATCAGTTAATACAGTTTTCTTCTCCTTTATGTGCTTGTAGTCCAACACTTTATTTTCAGCCATTTCATGGCATGTTAACAGGTCTTATTGATTTGATTGTTAAATGGAAAGATAAATATTATCTTATTGATTATAAAACTAACTGGTTAGGAAAAGATGAATCTTTTTATACTTCAAATATTATTAAATCTATCATGACTACTAATCATTATGAATGGCGTTCACATTTGTATACCTTAGCATTACACCGTTATTTAAGAGATCGATTACCACATTATAATTATAAAAAAAATTTTGGAGGAGTCTATTATCTTTTTTTGAGAGGAATGTCTGCTAATAATACTGATCCTCTTAAGAGCAATGGAATCTGGAAACATCTTCCAAAGATAGAATTAATTAAAACTTTGGATAATTTTTTTATAACTCAATAAAAATTGAGCTTTTCTTTTTGAGAAGATTCGTTTTATCTTCTTATAAGATTATATAGTTCTAACTAATGAGAATCTCAACAGGATTAATAGATAATTAAGGTAAAAAAAGGAGATCTTAGGTGATAATCCATTATCGATGTGAAAAAGATTCATTAGGGACAATAAATGTTCCTGCCAGTAAATTATGGGGTGCTCAAACACAACGAGCACTTAAATATTTCTCTATTTCGCGAGAAATTATGCCTGATGAGTTAATAAAGGCTTTAGCGATAATTAAAAAAGCTACAGCTGAAGTTAATAGAGATTTGAATTTACTTTCGCCTCATTGTGCTCAAGCCATTATAATGGCGGCTGATGAAGTTTTAGCGAATAAGCATCAAAATGAATTTCCATTAGTTATTTGGCAAACTGGTTCTGGAACACAGTCCAATATGAATATGAATGAAGTCTTAGCTAATCGAGCTAGCGAAATTTTAGGAGGAGAACGAGGCCTCAAATGTTTAGTACATCCTAATGATGATGTAAATAAAAGTCAAAGTTCAAATGATGTATTCCCTACAGCTATGCATATAGCAGCGTATATAGCTGTACGTAATCACTTAATTCCTCAGCTAAAATTATTACATCAAACTTTAAATGATCAATCTGAAAAAAATAAGAATATTATTAAAATTGGTCGTACTCATTTACAGGATGCTACTCCTATTACTTTAGGACAAGAAATATCGGGATGGGAGGCGATGATAAATAATCAGCAGAAATGTCTAGAAAATATTTTACTGCCTCTTAGTCAATTAGCTTTAGGAGGCAGTGCGGTAGGAACAGGCATTAATACTCATTGTGAATATGCGAAACGTGTAGCCAGAAAAATATCTTATTTAACAAAACAACCCTTTATTACCGCTGAAAATAAATTTGAAGCTTTAGCTACATGTGATGCAGTAGTACATGCACATGGAGTATTAAAAGGAATAGCAGTTTCATTAATGAAGATTGCTAATGATATACGTTTGTTATCCTCTGGTCCGCGCTGTGGTATTGGTGAGATCTTAATTCCGGCAAACGAACCCGGGAGTTCTATAATGCCAGGTAAAATTAATCCTACACAATGTGAAGCCCTAACTATGTTATGTTGTCAAGTTATGGGTAACGATGTAGCTTTAAGTATAGGAGGATCTTCCGGACAGCTAGAATTAAATGTTTATAGACCAATGATAATTTATAATTTTCTTCAATCCGTGCGTTTGTTAAGTGATGGCATAGCTAGTTTTAACATAAATTGTATCACAGGAATTAAACCTAATTTTAAAAAAATTAACCTCTTATTAAACCAATCTTTGATGTTAGTTACTGCTCTCACGCCATACATAGGTTATGATAAAGCAGCAGAAATTGCCACTAAAGCTCACCGAGAAAATTTAACCTTAAAAGAATCTGCTCTGCAATTAGGATATCTCACTGCAGTTGATTTCGACTCTTTAATAAGACCGGAAAAAATGGTATCTCCAACCATAATTTAAGTAAATTCATGGATACATTTCTAATCCTCTCTGAGAGGTTAAGTTATAATATATAATTATATTGAAGATAAAAAATATTAAAATAATGAAATTTTGATATTGATTGTTGTAATAATATCTAGCAGAAGGAATAATAATGCTGGACTTTTAATATTTTTTTTAAAAGAAAACAAGATGTTTGTATCAATTCATAATATCTACAATTCTTTTTAAGAAAATCAAGTTTGTACTTCATAATTTCATCCTCTTACCTTGGAGGCTATTTTTTGACAAGGCCTATTTTCTCTAGAGAGGAAGCGAGCCTCGAAATAATAGAGAAATTAATTCCGTAAAATATGTAAGATATTTAAGTAATAATGATTATCATTAGTCTCCCAGCAGTGTAAAAATGGCTCTAAATTTTAGATTTTTTCTCCTCTCCGTTCCTTATATTAAAGGAAATTTAAATTCATTAAGATAATTATCATTAATATCTTCTTTTTAATTTTTTAAACTATTGATTTTTGCATTTCTTGAGCAATGAAGAATGATCTAGGAGAAGTAAAATTTATGATTGTCTAGTAGAACTAACATGACCCTTGTATTTTAGAATCATAATCAATTTTAATTTTTTTTACTTTCATTATGGGAATTATTAATATTGATAGCTGTTATACTAAAACCTCTATCTACATGCAAAATTTCTCCCGTTATACCCTCGGATAAATGGGAACATAGAAAAACAGCAGCGTTTCCAATCTCTTCTCTCCTAACTTCTCCTCTCCGATCAGGAGAAGTTAGGAGAGGAGATACTGTTTCATGATAATTTTTCAACTTTCTGAAGTTCTTAATGGCAGAAGATGCTAGGGTTAAAATTGGACCTGCCGAAATAGCGTTCACACGCACTCCTAATTTACCAAAAGAGTGGGCCATATAACGTACATTAGCCTCTAATGATGCTTTAGCTACTCCCATCACATTGTAATTTGTCACAATACGTTCTGACCCTACATAAGAAATAGTTATAAGAGCTGCCGTTTGATTAAGCATATGACGACAAGCTTGCGCTAAAGCTACAAAACTATAAGAACTAATTTCATGAGCTATGTGAAAACTTTCTCGTGTTATACAATCTATATAATTACCACTAAATTGATTAGAAGGTGCATAACAAATGCAATGTACTAAGCCATCAAATTTGGGCCATCTTGTGGATAATTCAGAAAAAAGAGCTTTTATCTTAGAATCGTGGGTTACATCACATGGTAAGACAATTTTTGATTTAAATTGATTCGCGATTTTTTTTACTCTTTTTTTTAATTGTTCATTTTGATAGGTAAAAGCTAATTCTGCACCATACTTCTGTAGAGAACGAGCTATCCCAAAAGCAATAGAACGATGGTTAGCTACTCCGGTTATCAAAATTTTTTTTTGCGATAGTAAATTCATATATCCTACCTCTCCTAAGAGGTAGATTATTCTACTGAATAAATGTATCTAATGGTTCATTAATAGTAATTAAATGCGCATTACCACCTGCTGCGCTAGTATTAATACTGACAGATCGTTCTAATAGTAATCTTTCTAAAAAAATACGACTATCCCCACTAGCATATCCATAAACTGGAATTATCTGTTGATTTATCCTCGCTATTTTTACACAAACTTCACACATTTGTTTAAGATCTCCATGATAAAGTACTGTATCAAATAGAATAATGTCGCTAAAAATATTAGGAGTAAAATTAATTATATTTTTTACTTCTTGAGGAAGAGCTTGATATATTTTCTGATGAATTTCATCTTGAAGCCATACTACTCTTCCTCCAGTACTCATCACGGCCGCTAATTGAATAAATATATCCTGTTGATTGAAGGCTAAACATAATATTCCTTTTCGAGGTAATAGAGAGTATGTATTATCCTCTCCAGTAGGTCCTTGAAGTAACAAAGTGGTTCCACATTCAGATAATTTTTCAAATTTTTGACAAATTTTAGCTAAATAGCTCACATGAGTAGTGACCCAGGACTTAAAAATTTGCTGTGAATAAAATAAATGTGACTTTGTCCTCTTAATTAAAGAAGAATGTTGTTTCTCATAATCTGCTATTTGTAAAGATACAGCATCTTCAGGATAAGTAGAAAGAAGACGATATAAATATAAAGGTCCTCCGGCCTTGGGTCCAGTTCCTGAAAGTCCTTCTCCTCCAAATGGTTGGACTCCTACTACAGCACCTACTATATTCCGGTTAATATATAAATTTCCAATGTTTGCATGTGCATTAACTTTAGTAATAGTATCATCAATACGTGTATGGAGACCTAGAGTCAAACCATATCCAGTATCATTTATGCTACTTATAATAGTAGGTAGACTATAACGATTAAAACGTACTATATGTAATACAGGCCCAAAAATTTCTGATTTTAATTCATTTATACTATTAATTTCTATCAAGGTAGGAGGTATAAAATGACCAATATTTGTGTTGCAAGCTGCACTGCTTCCTAAAGAACTCTGGAAAATTTTATATTTTCTAGCGCGCATGGTATGAATATAAGATTCAATGTTCTTTTTAGAGGTTCTAGTTATTACGGGACCAATATCAGTTTCCAGCTGATCAGGAGATCCTATGAGGTATTCTCTCATTGCACCTTGAAGCATATTTATAGTATATTCAGCTACGTCTTCTTGAATACAAAGTAAACGCAATGCTGAACACCTTTGACCAGCACTATCAAAAGCAGAATGAATTATATCTAGTACCACTTGTTCGGTCAGCGCCGAAGAATCAACAATCATAGCATTAATTCCACCTGTTTCAGCTATTAACGGAATTGGTCTATTATATGTATCAACTCGACCGGCAATTATTTTTTGGATCGATGTGGCCACTACTGTAGATCCAGTAAACATAATCCCTCTTACTCGGCTATCTCTAATTAAATGAGAACCTACTTTACTACCTCTTCCAATTATAAGTTGTAACACATTTTGTGGAACCCCAGCTTGATACATAATTTTGACTACTTGGGCAGCAATCAAAGGTGTTTGTTCTGCGGGTTTTGCTAACACACTATTACCGACCGCTAAAGCAGCAGCAATTTGCCCCGTAAAAATAGCTAATGGAAAGTTCCATGGACTAATACAAACTACTATTCCAAGGGGAATATATAAATTATCAAATTTATTACGTATCTGACTAGAATAATAACGAAGAAAATCCACACCTTCCCGTACTTCTGCAATAGCATTACTGAAAGTTTTACCTGATTCGCGGATTAGAATACTTATCAATAACAGCATTTGCTTTTCCATGATATTAGCTGCCTCCTCTAATATAGAGGCTCTTTTTTCACCCGAGTTTGTACTCCACCATTTATGCCATGATTTGTCTGCTTCTGTTAGTGCTAAATTAACTTCATGTTCATTAGCTTCACGCACATATCCTACAATGTCAGTAATATTAGCAGGATTGATAATAATCCGATCCTCTTTTTTATTGTTCGTTAAATATGATGATACATGTAGTAGAGGTTCTGCATACCAGCTAATGCGTCCAAGGGAAAATAAGTGCTTTCCTAATTTTGCTAACTGGTGGTGATTATTTAAATCCAATCCTCTGGAATTAAGACGACTTTTTCCGTACAAATATCTAGGAAGTGGAATGTTAGGATGTGACGCACCTACTATTCCTTCGCGGCGGGATATTTTTTCGACTATATCAACAGGATCCTCGATTAAGTGGTTAATTGAAATGGATCTATTTGCTAACTTATTTACAAAGGAAGTATTAGCTCCATTTTCTAATAAACGTCTTACTAAATACGCAAGTAACTTTTCATAACTACCTACCGGGGCATATATTCTACATGGTCTATTTAATCCCCCTTGGGAAATGTTTCCTACTACTTGGTCATATAATTTTTCACACATTCCATGCAAACCTTGAAATTCATATTGTCCAGGATAGTAGTTCGAACCTGCTAAATGATAAATTGTTGCCATAGTCTGTGCATTATGAGTCGCAAATTGTGGGTAAATAAACTTGGGGACGGATAATAATTTACGTGCACATCCTATATAGGAAATATCAGTATAAGCTTTACGAGTATAGACTGGGTAATCTTCATATCCTTCTATCTGACTCCATTTGATTTCACTATCCCAATAAGCACCTTTTACTAAACGAATCATCAGACGGTGATTACTTCGATGAGCTAAATCAATGAGATGATCAATGAGAAATGGACATCTCTTTTGATATGATTGAATTACAAAACCTATTCCATTCCATTCCGCTAATTCTGGCTCAAAACATAGTTTTTCTAACAAATCAACTGATAATTCTAATCGATCTGCTTCTTCGGCATCAATATTAATACCTATGTCATATTGTTTAGCCAATAACATTAAAGATTTTAATAATGGATATAGTTCCTGCATAACGCGTTCACGTTGTCTATAATTATATCTTGGATGTAATGCAGATAGTTTAATTGAAATACCCGGACCTTCATAAATTCCTCTCTTATTAGAGAACATACCAATTTTTTCAATGGCTTCTTGATAAGCCACAAAATATGATTGAGCATCTTTAGATGTCAGAGCTGCTTCTCCTAACATATCGTAGGAATATCTAAATCCCTTTGATTCTAAATCTATTGAATACGATAGTGCTTTCGAGATAGTTTCTCCTATCACAAATTGTTTTCCAATCAATCTAATAGAAAAATCTATGATTTTTCTAATCAGAGGTTCACTACATTTACGTAAAATAGAATGTAACAAAGAGAATAATTTATTATTACTAATGCTATCTTTCTCTAGTAACTTACCAGTTAGTAATAAACCCCAAGTAGCAGCATTGACAAAGAAGGAAGTACTTGCACCGAGATGTAATTTCCATTTACCTTTAGTAATCTTATCTCTGATAAGAGCAGTACGTGTATATGAGTCAGGTATTCGCAGAAGAGCTTCTGCTAGGCACATTAGTGCTACTCCTTCTTCGGAAGAAAGGGAATATTCTTGTAATAACTGTTGAATAGAATTTCTTTGTCCAGATTTATTATGTTGCTCACGTACATTTTCTACTAATATATAAGCTAATTGTTTAATTTTATTTTTAAGTTCTGAATCAAGACGGGCTTGTTCAAGTAATATAGGAATAGCTTGAGTTTCTGGTATTCTCCAGGCATCAGTTATTACTTTTCTACTATTGGCATATGGCATTAATTTGCTAGAAAAATTACTAAAAGGAAAATATTTTTCTTCCAGTGTCTCATCTTTTCCTATTAGATCTAAAATGTGTGAAAATGATTCCACCAATCTCTTTCCTTTTTTGGTTATAAAACATTATATATATTCTATATACTGATTATTAGTCAATTGAATAACTAATTCTAGTTATTTTACCATAGAAAGCTTCTATAGAAGAGAAGATATTCATGAATATTTACTAAATACCTCTCTATAAAGAGAGGTATTAAATAATTCCTACTTATTAGATAAGTTTTACTTGATAAGTAATTAATTTACCTTATAAATTAGGGTATGAGGATTAATATAAAAATTATTAAAGATTATTTTATTAGTTTTTAAAGAAAGGCTCAATAACTGGAATAATAAAAATCAATACTTTTAAATCTATAAATTTTATATTTAGAAAATATTTTAATTTTTAGTCAGCGATTTCCTCCTAGATAAGAACAAGCCGTAAAAATGATTACTAAGTAATTTAGAAATTAGGAATCAAATTGTTGTCCCTTAGAAAATTAAAAATAATAATGGAGATTATTAATGATCATAAGCAGATCAATGTTAGTAACTTTTTTAATTTATATTATGATCATTACTGCTATTGGTTTTATAGCATGGAAGTCAACGAAAAATTTCGAAGACTATATTTTAGGAGGACGCAAACTAGGACCTTTAGTGACTGCTTTATCCGCAGGAGCATCGGATATGAGTGGATGGTTATTAATGGGACTTCCCGGAGCGGTTTTAATATCCGGAATATCAGAAAGTTGGATAGCAATTGGTCTAGCTATAGGTGCCTATCTGAATTGGAAATTAGTAGCAGGAAGATTACTCATTCATATTAAACATAATAATAATGCCATTACTTTACCCGATTATTTTGCTTATCGTTTTGATGACAAAGAACAGTTATTACGACTAACTTCTACATTAATAATACTAATCTTTTTTACAATCTATTGTGCTTCAGGAATAGTAGCGGGAGCACGACTTTTTGAAACTACTTTTGGCCTAAATTATTTTATTTCCCTTTTCGTGACAGCTTCGGCCACTATTCTTTATACTTTTATGGGAGGATTTTTAGCTATAAGTTGGACTGCTACGATCCAAGCTAGTCTCATGATGGTTGCATTAATTTTAACTCCTCTTATCTTGATAAGAAATAATGGGGGCATTTTGACCTCTCTACATACCATTGCAATTAAAAATATTGACCAACTTAATATGCTGCATGGTCTCAGTAGTATAGCTATTATATCATTACTTAGTTGGGGACTCGGATACTTCGGACAACCTCATATTCTAGCACGTTTTATGGCTGCCGATTCTCAATCTACTATTAAAAATGCTCGGCGGATAGGCATGATATGGATGATTTTATGCTTAAGTGGAGTTATTTCCATTGGTTTTTTTTCTATTGCTTTTTTTCAAAAATATCCAGATCTCTCTCCGGCAGTGGGAGAAAATAGTGAAAGAGTATTTCTAGAATTAACACGGTTGCTATTTCATCCATGGATTGCTGGCATTATACTAGCAGCAATTTTAGCGGCAGTAATGTCTACGCTTAGTGGGCAGTTATTAGTATGTGCTAGTGCTTTAACCAAAGATATATATAAATCCTTTTTCAGAAAAGATGCTAGTCAATCTGAAATGGTATTGGTCGGTAGACTCATGGTATTATTAGTATCGTTAATTTCTATTATTATTGCTTTTAATCCTACTAATCGAGTATTGGGATTAGTAAGTTATGCTTGGGCTGGTTTAGGAGCATCTTTTGGTCCAGTAGTATTATTGTCAGTTAGATGGTCACGTATGACCCGTAATGGTGCACTATCCGGTATGCTTATAGGTACCACTACTGTAGTAGTATGGAAGTACTATTCTTGGTTAGGAATATATGAGATTATTCCGGGATTTATATTATCCAGCATTGCTATTATAGTGGTTAGCTTATTAGATTATCAGTCTTGTTCTAAGAACAAACAGAGATTTATAAAAGCTTAATCTATCTCACTATGAATATCCTAATTCACTCTAAATAAAGAGGAGATATATCTCTAGTTTAGGAGTGCTAAAAAAATATAACGGTGAGAGAGGGATTCGAACCCTCGATACGCAATTTACGTATACATGCTTTCCAGGCATGCTCCTTTATCCTCTCGGACACCTCACCACAAAAGTTTAATAAAAATTGTGAATATTTTATATTAAAAGGTAGTTACATTCTATCTATGGTTGCAATACCTAAGGTATCTAATCCTTGTTGTAAAGTTCTAAATAATAAAATTACTAATTTTAATCTACTTTTGCGCATTAACTCATCTGATAAGTTAATAATAGGACACTGTTCATAAAAATGTGAAAATAAATTTGCTAAATTATAAAGATAATTACACATTAGATGTGGAAGTCCAGACCCAGCTACCTTATTTAGAGTTTCCTCGAATTGTAGCAACCGTACTCCTAAAAGAAATTCCACTTTATTGAAAAAGTGGATACTTATATTAGTTAAACTTTCTTCTGGAATTTTAGCTTTACGAAAGAGAGATAGAGCTCGAGTGTATGCATATTGTATGTAGGGAGCAGTATTTCCTTCGAAGGATAACATTTGATCCCAATCAAAGACATAATTAGTCAGGCGATTTTTGGACAAATCTGCATACTTAAGAGCACCAATGCCAATAATATTAGCAATTTTGAGTTGTTCTTCTGAGGAAAGCAAAGAAGTTTTAGCTTGAACTAAATCCAAGGCTCTGGATATTGCTTCATCTAATAAAGATGATAATTTAATAATTTTTCCTTTTCTAGTTTGAAAAGGTTTTTTATCTTTCGTTAACATCATACCAAACATGTGATGCTCTAATGAAACTGTGGACGGAACATACCCAGCTTTACGCACTATAGACCATACTTGCATTAAGTGTTGATTCTGCCGCGAATCTATATAGTAAATAATTCGATCGGCATGTAAATGTTCATAACGAAATTTTATACAGGCGATATCCGTAGTGGTATATAAATATCCCCCATCTTTCTTTTGGATGATAACTCCCATGGAATTGCCATTTTTATTTTTGAATTCAGGGAGAAAAACTACCGTCGCACCATTACTATTGACCGCTAGTCCTTTTGATTTTAGATCATTCACGATACTAGGTAACATACCATTATATATGCTTTCACCCATTACATCACGAGTAGTCAGACTGACATTAAGTCTCTTATAGATATTCTGATTTTCCGATATAGTAATATTTACGATTTTTTTCCACCAAGCACGACATTCGGCATTTCCTTGTTGTAACTTTACTACATAATGTCTAGCTAACTCTGCAAAAACCGGATCTGTTTCATAATGATGTTTAGCTTCACAATAAAAATATTCTAAACTATCTAGATCTAGATCATCATGATAATGATGATTTTTGTTTTTTAACAAAGCAATTAACATTCCAAATTGTAATCCCCAATCACCTATATGATTAGCACGAATAACATTATGACCTAAGAAAGATAAGGTGCGAACGGTAGCATCTCCAATTATAGTTGAACGAAGATGACCTACATGCATTTCTTTGGCTACATTTGGTCCTGAGTAATCAATTACTACTGTTTGTGGTTTTTGAACCGGTAGAATACCGAGTCGGGAAGATGAGAGCATCTTATCTAAGAGATGAGCTATCCAGGCAATATTCAAATAAATATTTATATAACCCATTTGGGAAATTTCTATTTTTTTAGCAAAAAAAGTCATCTTTAAGTTTGAAACAATTTGGTTGGCTATCTCCTCTGGTAATTTATGTAAAGATTTTGCCAGAGATATAACATTAACCTGATAATCTCCAAAGTGGGATTTAGTAGCAGGCATTACTTGAATTTTATGTTCTTTAGGTATTCCTGATGAGATCAGGGCCGTACGAATTTTATCGGCAATAAATCTTTGAAGATTCATGAATTTTAACTATTTTAGAGGTATATTATTTGTTGACGATCTCTGCAGTTAAATAATAATTATTTTATTGCTAGAATTATAGCACGTAATGGAGCAGGATATCCCTCCACAGTTTTAGAGTCATCTTTTGGATCCAGAAAATCCGATAAAGAGTAAATATTAGCCCATTTAGTACGACGTTGTTCGTTCACAGTAGTAATTTGTAAATCTACCACGCGAATATTTTTGAATCCACAACGATGTAACCATATTTTAATAATGTTAGGAGAGGGAATAAACCAAACATTACGCATATTGGCATACCTATCTATTGGAAATAAACCCTGAGGTATATCGTTGGGTACAACTAGAGTTTCTAATATTAATTCTCCTCCAGCAATTAATTGATTTTTGAGGTTTTGGAGATGATCTAAAGGAGATCTTCGATGATATAAAATACCCATTGAAAAAACAGTATCAAAAACAGCAAGTGGAGGTAACTGATCACTCCCAATTGGTAAGAGATGAACTGACTTTTTATTGCCTATTAACTTTTTAATGGCTTCAAACTGAAAATAAAATAATTTACTGGGATCTATGCCGACTACGAATTTAGCCCCTGCACCTATCATACGCCATAGATAATAACCGTTTCCACAGCCCACATCTAGAACCATGCGATTATTAAGTGAAGATATATGTTTAAAGAGACGATTCCATTTAAAATCTGAACGCCATTCCGAATCAATATTTATCCCATAAATATAAAATGGTCCTTTTCTCCAAGGCGTTAAATGCTTGAGAAGATTTTCTATCTTATTTCGTTCATCAGGATTTAGTAATTGACTGCTAGCACTAATACCTTCTTGTAAATTTAATTGGTCAGGTATCATTAAGGGTAATTTTTGTACACTATTGTACCATTTTTGTGTTATACCACTATATTTTTGACGCTGAAATTGCGCTAGTAAAGCGGGTAATGTTTCTAACCATCTATTAAGTAATGGAAAGTAGATAATATCCTGAAAAAAAGATGTAAAATTTATCATAGTACTTTATTTAATATTTGAGAGCTATTAAAGATCCAAAGTTCAAATATTGAAACCAGAGTTCTACATGTGTAAAACCAATAGAAAAGAGTATTTTTTTATGATTTTCTATACTTTCCGTCAGCAAAACCTTTTCGATAATTTGTCTTTTTTGATTAATTTCTAATTGGCTATACCCATTAGACAATTTGAAATTATGATGCATATCAAAGAAAAGTGTCTGGATTTCATGATCATCAAAATGAAATTTTTCCGACAAAATCAAGACTCCTCCGGTTTTTAGTCCTCTATAAATAGATTGTAAAATCTGCTGACGTTTCCCCAGAGATAAAAATTGTAAAGTAAAATTCAATACTACCATTGAAGCATTTACAATGGTAACATCACATATATCGGCTTCAATAATATTGATGATATTATCATAAGTAATTACCTGTTGTAAATTTTTTTTACAATGAGCAATCATGGCAGGTGAATTGTCAATAGCAATGAGGGTACAATTAGTAGCTTTTAGGTTCTTTATAATACAAGACGTTACAGTACCGTAAGAACATCCTAAATCATAAATATATGTATGAGAAGTAACAAACTCTTGAGAAAATTTTCCTATCATAGAAGTTATGATAGAATAACCGGGAACTGAACGAGTAATCATATCTGGAAAAACATCAGCCACCTGTTGATCAAATTGCCACTGATTAAGATGTAACATAGGTAATGAAAAGATTTTATCTTTCCGACAGGACATAAAATTGTGTTCCTTAAATATAACCTTTTTTGTTAAAAACAGGGAGTCGGTATTATTAAAAATAGTATTTACCAAAAATTCTTTAGGTCTAATATGACTTATTATATAAATAAATATTTTATCTCTCTTACTACAGAGTCAGAAAATATATAATAAATTTAAAATTCTAAAATAGATATCTAATTGTAGAGAAAGGAAATTATTTATGCGTACTAAATATTGCGGTCAGCTAAGTATTGACCATGTTAGACATAAAGTTACTTTATGTGGATGGGTAGATCGTATTCGTAATTTAGGACCATTAATATTTATTGATTTACGTGATTCTAAAGGTATAGTTCAGATTGTGTTTGATCAAGAATTGAAAGATATTTTTGAAAAAGCGGTCCAGTTACGATTAGAGTTCTGTATTCAAGTACAAGGTATAGTAGGTATTCGTAAAAATTTTAATAATAAAATTGCAACTGGAGCTATAGAAGTTAAAGCGACTTATCTAAGAATTATAAATTCATCAGAACCCTTACCGATTGATATCCATCGAATAAATAGTGAAGAAATGCGCTTAAAATATCGGTATCTTGACTTGCGAAGAGATGAAATTAGACAACGTCTAAAAATAAGAGCTGACACTACTACTATAATAAGAAATTTTCTTAATAAGAAAGGATTTATGGAAATAGAAACTCCTATATTAACTAGGGGGACACCAGAAGGAGCCAGAGATTATATAGTACCAAGTAGAGTACATCCAGGAAAATATTATGCCTTACCTCAGTCTCCCCAATTATTTAAGCAATTGTTAATGATTTCGGGAGTTGATCGTTATTATCAAATAGCAAAGTGCTTTCGTGATGAAGATCTAAGAATGGATCGACAACCGGAATTTACTCAAATTGATATAGAAACATCTTTTATGTCTGCAACCCAATTAAGATCCGTGATAGAAAAAATGATCTGTAAAATTTGGAGACAAATCAAAGGAATAAATTTAGTACGCTTTCCAGTGATTAGTTTAAGTGAAGCTATAAACCGTTTTGGTACTGATAAACCCGATTTACGTAATCCTTTAGAATTGTTAGATTTTTCTGATATCTTATCAAAGAACACTATTTTCTATAATAGTATTACTAATAATTACTTAAATAGAGTACGAGGTCTTAAAATTCCAAGGAATACTAAAATTAGTAAAAAGCAAATTGAATATTATAAAAATAATTGTATAAAAAATTATTCGCAAGTTCAATGTGAATGGATAACAAGATCTTCTTTAGAAGAAAGAAAGATTATTAAAAATAAGAATAGCAATCCACAATGTATCATTTCCACAGAGTTAATAGAAGCTATCTTAAACCGGCTAGAGCTTAGTGAGGGTGATTTAATATTTGTATGTGTAGGACTCAATAAAGAAATTTTAAATCTCTTAGCTGAGATGCGCTTAAAAATAGCACAGGATTGCAGTTTAACCATAGAAGACACTTGGTATCCTGTTTGGATAGTAGACTTTCCTATGTTCATTCAAGCTGAAAGCGACAAACTTACTTCTGAACATCATCCATTTTCTTCACCTTATCCGCAGGTGACTCCAGAAGAATTAATAAAAAATCCTCTAACTACCGTAGCTAATACCTATGATTTAGTGATTAATGGATATGAGATTGGAAGTGGTTCTGTACGTATCCATTCTTTAAAGATGCAACAAACAGTGTTTTCGTTACTAGGAATGTCTATAGCAGAACAAAATAACAAGTTTGGCTTCTTTCTAGAAGCACTCAAATACGGTACTCCTCCCCATGCAGGGATAGCATTAGGATTAGATCGAATTGTTATGTTACTTACAGGGAGCAAAAATCTACGAGAAGTTATTGCATTTCCTAAAACTACTACTGCCTCATGTTTAATGACCAGTACGCCTAATTACAATTAGCACTAATAATTGAATTCGTGACTGATTTTTTTGTAGATTTCTCTTCTATAAGAAAAATATTCTTAATTACTGCAAATACTCTTGGAGAATAAAATGTCTGGTCATAGTAAATGGGCTAATACTAAACATCGAAAAGCTGCACAAGATGCAAAACGTGAAAAAATTTTTACTAAAATTATTAGAGAGATTATTTCTGCCACTAAACTAGGAGGTAGTAATCCCATGTCTAATAATCGTTTAAAAACCGCCATAGAGAAAGCTCTCGCAAAAAATATGACTCGTGATACTATTACACGTGCTATTAGTAGGGGAAGAGGAAGTCAAGAAGATAAAGATGTAAATACTATCATCTATGAAGGATATGGACCAGGAGGTACAGCCATTCTGATTAAATGCTTAACTAATAATCGTAATAGAACTATTTCAGAATTAAGAAGAATTTTTTCTAAAAATGAGGGTACTTTAGTTCCTCCAGGTTCGATATCTTATTTGTTTCGAAAAAAAAGAATTCTCACTTATCTTGATGAACATAATCAAGAAACTCTGCTTAATATAGCATTGCAATTTGGTGCGGAAGATATTATAAGTAGAAAACATGAGAATAAGATAGATATCTTTATGGACCCTAAATTATTCAGTATTATCACTCCACCTTTGGAAGCTGCGGGCTTTTCGCCCGAATCATCAGATATCAAGATGATACCTATAATTAAAGTAAAGATATCTTTACTAATGGCGAATCAATTGATTAATTTAATTCATTTACTTGCAATCATTGGAGATGTACAAGAAATTTCTCATAATGCTGATCTCGATGATCATCCTTAATTCTCTTTTCAGGATGAAGAAATACAGAATGATAACTATTTTAGGCATAGATCCCGGATCACGAATAACCGGATATGGTGTAATTATAAAAAAAGGCAAGATTATTCACTATCTTGATAGTGGTTGTATTCATAGTAATGAGGAAGTATTTGCTAGTCGTTTAAAATTAATTTATTTAGGAGTAAGTAAAATTATAACTAAATTTAATCCTAATGTATTAGCAATAGAACAAGTATTTATTGCTAAAAATGCTAATTCTGCCTTAAAATTAGGTCATGCTAGGGGAGCAGCAATGGTATCGGCTGTTAATCATCACTTACCTATATTTGAATATGCAGCTAAAAAGGTCAAAAAAACCGTTGTAGGAACGGGAAAAGCCGGTAAACAACAGGTACAGCATATGGTACGTTTTTTGTTGAAATTATCATTTACTCCTGCTACCGATGCAGCTGATGCTTTAGCTATAGCCATCACACATTGTCATATGTGTGTCAAATAAGTACCCTATTGTCAGGTCTGGTAGCAATAAGAGAAAATTATTATTTCAGGTATTTTTTATAAAATAAATGTTTGTAAAAATTTCAAGGAAATTAAAGTGATAGGACGTTTAAGAGGAATTATAATTGAGAAATTACCTCCTCAAATTTTACTTGAAGTAAATGGAGTAGGTTATGAAGTAAGTATGCCCATGACGTGTTTTTATAGTCTGCCTGAATTAAATGTTGAAGTTATTCTTCTTACACATTTTATAGTCCGGGAAGATGTAAATTTATTATTTGGATTTAATCATCAACAAGAAAGAACATTATTTCGAGAGTTAATTAAGGTGAATGGGATAGGACCCAAATTAGCATTATCAATCCTATCAGGTATGTCTTACGCACAATTTATCGCTGCTATTAAAAATAAACAAATTAGTATTCTCGAGAAGTTACAGGGAGTAGGAAAGAAAACTGCGGAACGTTTAGTAATTGAAATGAAAGATCGGTTAACAGAAAAATATAATAATTTTTTTAATGATATAAATAATCATATTTTAACTCCTAACTGTGATAATGAAAATAATTTCGCAACACATAGAAATGTGGAAAATGAAGCTATTTCAGCCTTAATCTCACTTGGATATAAGCCGCAAGATGCAAAACGTATAATTAATATTGTCTATAAGGAGCATACTTATGCAGATTGTGAAACCCTCATTCGGGAAGCTCTTCGAACATTTTTATAATTAATAAAATTTTATGAATAAAATTTCTCGTCTTAACTCTCCAGAGAGGATTATTTCAGATAAGAATGTTCTGAAAAAAAATCTTTCTCAACGTATTATTCGTCCCAAAACCTTAAAAGAATATATAGGACAAACAAAAGTAAGAGAACAAATGGATATATTTATTAAGGCGGCTAAAATGCGTTCGGCAGCTTTAGATCATTTGCTTATTTTTGGTCCTCCGGGATTAGGAAAAACTACTTTAGCTAATGTGGTTGCTAATGAAATGGCAGTAAATTTGCGTACTACTTCAGGACCTATCTTAGAAAAAGCGGGAGATTTAGCTGCACTTTTAACTAATCTGGAAGCTCAAGATATTTTATTTATTGATGAAATTCATCGTTTGTCTCCGGTAGTAGAAGAAATACTTTACCCGGCTATGGAAGATTATCAATTAGATATCCTAATAGGCGAAGGTCCCGGCGCTCGATCTCTAAAACTAGATTTACCTCCATTCACTTTAATTGGCGCTACTACTAAAGCAGGATCGTTAACATCTCCTCTTCGAGATCGATTTGGTATTATCCAAAGACTAGAATTTTATGAAATTACTGATTTGCAAAAAATTATTCATCGCAGTGCAGAATGTTTAGGAGTCAATATTAGTGAGGAAGGAATAAACGAAATAGCTAGACGATCCCGTGGAACCCCTAGGATTGCTAACAGATTATTACGTAGAGTAAGAGATTTTGCAGATGTATATGCTCAAGGTTACTTAACTAGTGAGGTTACCATAAAAGCTTTAGATGTATTAAATGTCGATACGGCAGGATTTGACTATCTAGATCGAAAATTACTATGCACTATTATGGAAAAATTTAGTGGAGGACCAGTAGGCATTGAGAATCTAGCGGCGTCTATTGGGGAAGAAAAACATACTATTGAAGATGTCTTAGAACCTTTTTTAATTCAACAAGGATACCTAAAGCGTACAGCGCGAGGAAGAATGGCTACACATCAAACTTATAATCATTTTGGAATTAGTATAAAGATTTAATTTGTTCTTTAAACGCATTTTTATTATAAGAGTAATAATAAATTATGTAGCATTTACCACAATAGTGGGTCTAGGCGCTATTGCGGAAAAAGAAATGTAACTCCCGATGATGGACAACAAGATAAGAGTTGATCATCAGCCGCCGTAATAATTAGCCGAGATGGATATTTTTAATAAAGCAAAAACCAATTTTATTGACCTTGCAATAGTAAGAGCTAAAAGCAAAAATTAATAATATTTAAAGTTTTTTTGCCTGTTCTCTCGACATGTGCTAACTCCGGATTGATTATAACGGATAAGAGTTCACTACCCTTTACTTTGATAATGAATAGGAGCAGAGAAATCACTCCACAAATTATAATGTCTGGAGGCATAACCGTAATTAGATTTTTAATTAAAAGATAATAATTGATGAATTTTGATTTTCGTAGCTGTGAGGCAATACTAAGGATTACAATAACTCTCAATGCAAAGATTCCTAAGAGAGAATCTCTATAGTAGAGTATTTACCATTAAAATTATAATCCAGTAAAGTAAAAAAAATAGTAATAATTAATATTATTGATTTATGTTGATCAATTCCTAACTTATTAGCCTCCTAATAACCAAAAATATCAATAAATTGCGTTTTGTAGAGATATTGTTCCGTGTTCCTGAACAGGCTGATTCACTTAATATGAGACATGAAGAGATATAGATCATGTGATACTATTAATAGTGTAACTGATCTCTTAATCGCTCAATTAGAGCATATAAGGATAATATGTACATGATTATTAATATCTACTAGTGGCTTCGTCTAAAATTAATAATTTAGGATTGTTTATTAAAGCGTGTCCCAGTAATATCCGTTATATTTTTCTCCAGAGAGAGGCTTAAGAGGATATTCAATTCATTTTTCTCTCTTTGTTGAGATATGTCGGATAATATTTACTCCTGATGAGTCAGGATAAATATTGAATTTAATAATTAGTCATCTACTACTAAAATTAGTAAAAAAATATTTTGGTGAGCAAAACTTTTTTATATAAAAAGGATTGGATTTTACCTTTTACAAAAAAAAATTTGTCGTCTATCGCCAAATAAATTACAAATTTTCACCTCCATCGATCTTAAAAATTTATTTTAATCGTTTCATTAATAAATTTTTGATTAACAACCATTTTTGGGATTATCTCTTAAAAATGGTAATAACATATTAAATTATATTTAATAAATTTTGTATCTGTAAATCACAGATTTCTAATTTTCATCTATTAATTAAACTTAATTTTTATTAAGATTAAGGTAATCTAGTTAAGTACTTGAATCTTTTTTCTTTTAATTTATCTATTTTTAATAGGAAAGTATATTCCATTTATGAATCAATTAGAATTACTTAGAAAATACACTAAAATTGTGGCGGATAGTGGTAATATCAACGAAATTATTCGCTATCATCCTACAGATGCTACTACTAATCCGTCTTTAATATTAAAAGTTGCTATATTAGAAAAGTATCAACCCTTACTGAAAGATGCTATTCTATACGCAAACCATTTAGGGGGTAATAAAAATATCAAGTTGGTAAATGCTAGCGATAAATTTTTAATTAATATCGGATTAGAAATTCTAAAATATATTCCTGGAAAAGTATCGACCGAAATAGATGCACGCTTATCTTTTAATCGTTTTGATTGTATAGCTAAAGCCCGCAAATTAGTACAGTTATATCAAGATCAAGGGATACCAAAATCTCGTATTCTTATTAAACTTGCTTCTACTTGGGAAGGAATTGAAGCAGCTAAACAGTTAGAAACAGAAGGTATTCATTGTAATATGACATTATTATTTTCTTATATTCAAGCCAAAGCATGCGCCGATGCTGGAGCTTATTTAATTTCTCCATTTGTCGGAAGAATTTCTGATTGGTATCAGAACCATACTTTAAATTATTTAAAGTATGATGTTACACAAGATCCGGGAGTCAATTTTGTGCGAAATATTTATAATTTTTACAAAAAACACAGTTACAAAACAATTGTGATGGGTGCAAGTTTTAGAAATATTTTACAAATTAATGCTCTTACCGGGTGTGATGCTTTAACTATATCTCCGAAATTTCTAGAGCTATTAGAAAATATTACTGTACCTCTTGAGAGAAACCTCAAACCTTGTTGTACTCAAATAAAATCCTCAAGATTGTCCACGACAATTACTGAATCTTTTTTTAGATGTCAATATAATCAAGATATCATGGCAGTAGAAAAACTTTCCGAAGGCATACGAAAGTTTTCTTATGATCAACATAAATTAGAACAACTTTTAGTAGAGTACTTTTAACTCCCCAAAAGTATACTTCTACTGAATAGTAGAACAAAATATTATTCTCACAAGATAATAAATGTTATTATGTCCTGTTATTAAACTTAGTACACAATTAATTACTGGTAAATCTATCAGTCCGGATGATGCTGGATGTCAAGTTTTGCTTATGAACAGATTAAGAAAAATTATTTTTAGTATTGAAAAAAAAATACATTTTAAAAATACTTTAAATTTTGGTGCTGGGCAGGGAAAAGACAAAACTTTTTCTTTTGCAGGACATACCGATGTTGTTGTTCCTATTGGCAATATTAGAAATTGGAACACGCCTCCATTTGAACCTATCATAAAAAAGGGATTATTATTCGATTCGAGAAAACATTTACCTGTAAATATTCTTGAGAAAAATTAATGAATGATTTTTTTTAAAATTCTATGTGGTTAGGATGAATTGCCACATTACAAACATCTGGTTATGTATTTCTTATGCTTGCCTCTGTCAAAATCATTATGACTAATATAACATTAGTGAATTTTAGAAAAATTAGCTACTCGTAAGAATAAACTTTGTAATTGGGATAGTAAAGTCAGTCTGTTTACTTTAATATTATATTCTGGTGTATTAATGATCACTTTTTTAAAAAAAGTATTTATTAATTCATTTAATTCTACTAATTCGCAGAGAATTTCTTCATAACGTAGATTAATGAAATAAGGTTTTAATTTAGTAATTAAGTTAGTACTAATTACAGCTAACTTAATTTCTTCAGGGTGCTCTAAAAGAGAAAACTGAATATTATCATATAAAATGACTGGAAACTTATCTAATATATTAGATATTCTTTTATAGATAATAATTAAAGTCTTATATGCTGGTATTAAATAAAATTTTTCAAGTGCTTGAAGTCTAGCATTGCAATCTAGAAGATCAGGAGATTGGCTGGATAAAACTGCTTTAATATTTTCAATCCTATATCCTTTTTCCTGATACCAGGATCGTAACCGAGCAAAAATAAAATTCATTATATCATCTACTATGTTCATATTTTTTAAACTCTTTTGGTATAAGAAAAGAGATTTTTCTGTAAGATATCGCAAATTTAATTTTATATTCTTTTCAAGAAGAATACGTATAATACCTAACGCTAGCCGTCTTAATGCAAATGGATCTTGATCCCCCGTAGGAAATAAACCCACGCTACTAATTCCGGATAATGTATCTATTTTATCTGCGATAGCTAAAATTATTCCAATAGCATTAGATGGTAATTGATCGGTTTTATAACTAGGTTGATATTGTTCTTTCAAAGCATTATAAACAGAAGGAATTTCTCCATCTAAAAGAGCATAGTACATGCCAGTTTTTCCTTGGGTTTCAGGAAATTCAAAAACCATATTAGTCATGAGATCACATTTAGCCAGTAATGCTGCTCGTTTACAAGAAACTTGGTTTTCATTAGTTTTTATCGCTATCCAGGTAACGAGTTTTTGAATACGTACCGTTTTATCGAACATAGTGCCTAATTTTTGGTGAAACATAATTGTTTTTAATAGTGGTAAGTATTCTATGAGACGTTTCTTACGATCTAGTTGAAAGAAAAACCAAGCATCGGATAAACGAGAATGAATCATTTTTTCATTACCGATTATTATTTGGTCAGTATTATGCGATTCAATATTAGCTACAAATATAACTTTAGTAAGTAAACGATGATTTTTATCATACACAATAAAATATTTATGTTTTTCTTGAATAAGATGTTTAAGAAGAGGAATCTCGAGAAATTTTTTTTCAAAATTAGCTGTTAAAATTACCGGCCATTCTACTTGTGAAGTTACTTCATCTAATATTCTTTCATTAATCTCTACTTGACCTCCTATCTTAATAGCGTAAGATTCAATCTTATTTCTTATTAATTCTTTTCGTTCTTGATAATTAGCAACAACTTTTCCTCTTTGTTTTAAAAGATCAGGATAATAATCAGCAGATGGAATGTTGAGTTCCCAGTTTCCCATAAATCGATGTCCATGTATCTGGGTATTAGTTTTTATGCCTAATATTACATCCTCAATAATGGTTTTCCCAAATAATAATGTTATGGTATGAATAGGTCTGATAAATTTAATATTATTATTTCCCCATCGCATTAATGGTTGTTTTGAAATCTTCAATAAAGCATTTTTTACTATTTCTGATAAAAGATTTATAGTTTTTTTTCCAGTTATTTTTTTCTTCAAAAAAACTTTTTTATCTTTTGTTTGTAATAAAATTTTTAGTTGTTTTAATGTTATTCCATACTGCCGTGTCCAATGTTGGGCTATAATAGTAGGTTTTTTATCTAAATTAAATAATTGGAATAAGGTTGGCACTTTTATTTGAGTATAAGAAGAAGGCTGATTAGTTATTAAGTGAGTTACTTTTATTGCTAGACGACGAGGAGTCGCATACCATTTTACTTCTTCATAAGCTAAATTAGCACTATCTAATTCCTGTATTAAATGGACAGCAAATTCTTCTGCAATGACAGGAAGGGTGTGAAATGGTAGTTCTTCAGTACCTATTTCTACTAAAAAATTTTTTATTTTCTTCATAACTGAAATTAATATTATTATTTTTTATTGGTACTGGGTAATTTTTATGCATCACGAGATTTAACATATGCCATAATCACTGATTTAGTTAGATCCTGAAGTCGTAAAATATATTGCTGACGTTCAGTGACGGAAAGTGATTTTCTCGCTTCCAGTAAATTAAAATTATGTCCAGCTTTTAATACTAATTCATAAGCAGGAAGGGATAAGGGAGGATCTAAACTCAATAATTTTTGAACTTCTTTTTCATAGTGTTCAAAACATTTTTTTAAAAAATTAATATCTGCATATTCAAAATTATAAGTAGATTGTTGTATTTCATTTTGATAAAATAAATCTCCGTAAGTATAACTTTTCTTATTATGATCAATATGCCATGTAATATCATAGATGTTATCTACACTCTGTAAGTGCATGGCAAGACGTTCTAACCCATACGTTATTTCTCCCATAACGGGTTTACATTTTAATCCTCCCATTTTTTGAAAATAAGTAAATTGAGTGATTTCCATTCCATTTAACCACACTTCCCACCCAATACCACATGCTCCTAGGGTAGGATTTTCCCAATTATCTTCTATAAACCGAATATCATTCTGTACAGGATCTATACCTAGCGAAAGTAAAGAATGAAGATATAGATCTTGAATATTACTCGGGGATGGTTTTATAATGACTTGAAATTGATAAAAATGTTGTAAACGATTAGGATTATCTGCATACCTTCCATCTGTGGGTCGTCTAGAAGACTGAACATAAGCAGCTGAAATAGGTTCCGAACAGCTAGCCCAAAGACAGGTTAGAGGATGTGAAGTTCCAGCTCCAATTTCTAAATCTATGGGCTGACTCAGAATACAACCTTGAGAATGCCAATAATACTGAAGAGATAATATTAAACTCTGAAAAGTATAATATGAATGATATTTCATTTGTATATATCATAATAAAAATTATTAATGTTTTAAAAAAACATAAAAACCTCTGCCTTATAAGGCAGAGGTATATATGAAAAATATAATTTAAAGCAAATTACATCATTCCACCCATGCCACCCATGTTACCACTCATTCCACCACCAGGTGCATTCATTTCAGACTTTTCGTTTTTGGGTAGTTCTGTAACCATGCATTCCGTAGTAATCATTAAACCTGCAACAGATGCTGCATATTGTAATGCAGAGCGCGTTACTTTCGTAGGATCTAGAATTCCCATGCTCAACATATCACCATATACTTCTGTCGAAGCATTATAACCATAGTTACCATTACCAGCTTTTATTTTATTTGCAATAACGGAAGGTTCTTCTCCAGAATTAGCGACAATTTGACGCAGTGGAGCTTCCATAGCTCGTTGTGCAACTCTAATACCCATATTTTGATCTTCGTTCTCACCCTTAAGAGAAGAGATTTGATCTGCGGCGCGTATGAGAGCTACACCCCCTCCGGCCACAACCCCTTCTTGTACTGCTGCACGAGTAGCATGTAAAGCATCTTCTACTCGAGCTTTCTTTTCTTTCATTTCCACTTCAGTGGCAGCACCTACTTTAATAACTGCTACTCCTCCAGCTAGTTTAGCTACTCGTTCCTGCAATTTTTCTCTATCATAATCAGATGTAGCTTCTTCTATTTGCTGTCGTATTTGAGATATACGACCTTTAATAGCTTTGTCTTCACCCATTCCATCAATAATGGTGGTTGTATCTTTATTAATAACAACCCGTTTTGCTTGACCTAAATCTTCTAAGCTAGTTTTTTCAAGTTCTAAACCAATTTCTTCAGAAATGACTATTCCTTTAGTTAGAATAGCAATATCTTGCATCATGGCTTTACGACGATCACCGAATCCCGGAGCTTTCACTGCCGCGACTTTTACAATTCCCCGCATATTATTAACAACTAGAGTAGCGAGAGCTTCTCCTTCAACATCTTCCGCAATTAGCAATAATGGCTTACTGGACTTTGCTACTGCTTCTAAGATAGGCAGCATTTCTCGAATATTAGAGATTTTTTTATCTACTAATAAAATAAAGGGATGTTCTAGTTCTATAGTCCCATTCTCAGGTTTATTGATAAAATAAGGCGATAGATAACCCCGATCAAATTGCATCCCCTCTACCACATCAAGTTCATCTTGTAACCCTGTTCCTTCTTCAACCGTAATAACTCCCTCTTTACCAACCTTTTCCATTGCTTGAGCAATAAGATTACCAACACTTTCATCTGAGTTAGCAGATATAGTACCTACCTGAGCAATCGCCTTGGAATCAGAACAAGGGACTGATATTTTTTTGAGTTCTTCAACTGCAGCGATAACTGCTTTATCAATGCCTCTTTTTAAATCCATGGGATTCATCCCAGCTGCAACTGCTTTTAGTCCCTCATTAACAATTGATTGAGCTAATACAGTGGCAGTAGTAGTACCATCTCCGGCCGCATCGTTTGCTTTGGATGCGACTTCCTTTACCATTTGTGCACCCATATTCTCGAATTTATCATCAAGTTCTATTTCACGTGCAACAGTCACCCCATCTTTAGTAATCGCAGGAGACCCAAACGATTTATCTAATACTACATTCCGACCTTTAGGTCCTAAAGTAACCTTGACTGCATCTGCCAATATATTCACACCTCGCATCATTTTGATCCGAGCGTCATTACCAAATTTTACGTCTTTAGCTGCCATTGTTCTTTTCCCTTAAATTCATTTCATATATAAGTTTATAATTCAATAACCGCCAAAATATCGTTTTCTGACAGAATTAAAACTTCATCATTATCGATTTTTTCTGATTTGACACCATATCCATCATTAAAAATGATAGTATCACCCACTTTGACATCAAGCGGTTTTATCTTGCCACTGTCTAGAATACGACCATTACCTACCGCCAAAACTTTTCCCCGAGTCGACTTACCAGCAGCAGCTCCAGTCAGAACTATACCTCCGGCAGATTTAGACTCTACTTCTTTACGTTTGACGATAACCCTATCATGCAATGGACGAATTTTCATTAATAGATCTCCTTTAAGAAGTCCAAGCGTTCGTTTTAATTTTATACCGGACTACTTACTCGTCTAGCATCCGGACTTATAAGTATAAATATGGATTGGGGATAATTTTATTCTCTTCAAGTGTCAAAGATAAAATTTTTCCAAGATTGTTTAAAAATTATTAAATATTCATAAATGGTTATTTATACTTATGGTAATAAAAGACATTATATCAAATCACATAATTTAATATTTGCTAATTTTTATATTTTTTGCTTAAAATAATCCAATTAAGAATTATGACCTCTCTAAATTGAGAGTATTTTTATTAATTATAGAATGAAGGTTACGATGACCAAACAAAATATTCGTCAAGAAGAAGATCTTTTAGGAACTCGTGAAATTCCATTACATGTTTATTATGGCATACATACTGTTCGTGCAATAGAAAATTTTACTATTAGTAATACTAAAATTAGGGATATTCCGGAATTAATTCAAGCTATGGTATTGGTAAAAAAAGCGGCCGCATTAGCTAATAAGGAATTAAAAGTAATACCAACTCATATTGCGGATATTATAGTTCAAGCATGTAATCTAATACTTTATGATGAAAAATATCAAGATCAATTTCCGATTGATCTTTTTCAGGGAGGCGCAGGTACTTCAGTAAATATGAATATTAATGAAGTTGTAGCTAATATTGGACTGGAAATTATGGGCCATAAAAAAGGAGAATATCACTATCTTCATCCTAATGATCATGTAAATCAATGTCAATCTACTAATGATGCCTATCCAACAGGATTAAGGATTGCAATCTATATCTTATTACAGAAATTAATCATTAATTTAACAAAATTAGTAGATAGTTTTAAGAATAAATCTAATGAATTTAAAAATATATTAAAGATGGGTAGAACACAGTTACAAGATGCAGTACCGATGACATTAGGACAGGAATTTCAGGCTTTTCAAATTTCACTTAATGAGGAGATCAATAATATTGGTTACTCAAGTAAATTTTTATTAGAAGTAAATTTAGGAGCTACTGCAATTGGTACAGGCCTTAATACTCCAAAAGGATATCAACAATTAGTGGTAAAAAACTTAATTGCCGTTACCAATTTACCTTGTAGGACAGCTGAAGATCTAATAGAAGCTACTTCGGACTGTGGAGATTATGTAATGGTACATAGTGTATTAAAGCGTCTGGCGGTAAAATTATCTAAGATTTGTAATGATTTACGACTTCTCTCTTCTGGACCGCGAGCTGGATTGAATGAAATAAAATTACCAGAATTACAAGCAGGTTCATCTATAATGCCAGCCAAAATCAATCCTGTCATTCCAGAAGTAGTGAATCAAGTGTGTTTTAAAGTTATTGGGAATGATACTTGTGTTACTTTTGCTTCCGAAGCGGGACAACTGCAACTTAATGTAATGGAACCAGTTATTGGTCAATCACTTTTTGAATCCATTACTCTCCTTAGTAATGCGTGTTCTACTTTAAAAGATAAATGTATCTTAGGCATAACTGCCAATGAAAGAGTTTGTGAATCATATGTATTAAATTCTATTGGTATTATTACTTATTTGAACCCTTATATTGGTCATCATAATGGTGATATTGTAGGAAAAATATGCGCTTCTACAGGTAAAACTGTACGACAAGTAGTATTAGAACTAGAGCTATTAAATTCCAAAGATCTAGATCAACTTTTATCAATTAAAAATTTGATAGATCCGAGTTACAAATAACACCTCTAACAAAAGAGTAACCATCTTAAAAAGATCGAAAATATTTTTGCTGTAAAACACCGCTTTTATTGTATTAATAAGTACAAAGTTTTATCTCCTCTTAAAATATGTAAAGATAAGTAAGGAGGGCTATTAAGCAGTAAATTATGTAATTCCTTTACATTCTTCACTTCTTTTTTATTGATGCTTAAGATTATATCTCCTACTCTTAACCCTAAAGTAAAAGCATCACTTTTTTCTTCTACAGAGTCTACTTTTATTCCTTTTTGTCCCTTAATTTTAATATTACTGAACTGTGCTCCTTCTAGGCCCTGGTAAAGAAAAGTAGAATTTTTGTGAGCAGGTTTAATTTTTTCTATGATTACTTTTACATTAATTTTCTTTCCATCTCGCACTAATCCTAGAGAAATTGGAGTGCCAATAGGAAATGAACTTAGTTCTGCTTTAAAGGAGGATAAACTACCAATAGAACTGTTGTTGAGAGAAATAATAACATCCCCGGCTTTTATTCCCGCAGCATGGGCACTGGAATGCTGAAAAACGGAACTTATAAATACCCCGCGATTTACATTTAGTTTCATAGCCTCTGCCAAGTCTGGGGTGACATTGGTAATCCTGAGACCTAAAGTGCCTCTTGTTACTTTACCATATTTAATCATCTGGTCAGTAATATTTTTGACTATGTTACTGGGAATTGCAAATCCAATACCTATACTTCCTGCCTCATTATACAAAATAGCGGTATTAATACCTATTAGTTCACCTTTTAAGTTAATTAGTGCACCTCCCGAATTTCCCCGGTTAATCGGCGCATCAGTTTGTATAAAATTTGCGTACTGATTATTATTGTTAATGTGCCCGCGCCCTAATCCCGAAATCATGCCGGCTGTAACACTACTTCCTAATCCATAAGGATTACCAATAGCTATGGAATAGTCTCCTACCTGCAAGGTATCAGAATCACTCCATTTAATAGCTGTTAAATCTTTAAAATCTATAAGCTGGATCACGGCAAGATCTGATAAATAATCTTTTGCAATTACTTTGGCATCATATCTTCGTCCATCACTAAGTACCACTTCTATTTGTGTAGCATTCTCAAGAACATGAAAATTAGTCACCACATAACCTTTAGTAGCATTCAGAATAACTCCTGAACCTAAACCGTAAAATTTTCGGGTATCTGTTTCATTCTTTGCTTTACAGATTGGACTATCTTTTAATGGAGAGCCTTCTTCACACAGAGGAAACATGCCCCACAATTTAGGTTCCGGTTTTAAAGGTTTAACTTGCTCCATTCCTTCCACATTAATACTTACTACCGCAGGAATAACTTTACTTATCATAGGAGCCAAAGTTGGAACTTGTTGGTGAACCTTAACGTTATTAATGTTATCGTTTACTTGAGGTTTAATAGTTGTACTAGCCATACTAATTCCCATAATAGCTAGTAAACTACTAAAAATTAAGATAGTTTTTTTCATTAATGAAATTCTCTTTTTTAGAAGTAAAAATTAATTTTTCCGATGATTTACAATCTTCGGGATTTTGTCTATTAGACTAAATCATCTTACTCATTTTTTTAAAAAAAATATATATAAAAATATATATTTTGGAAGTTTTTTTTCTCCTTAAACGAAAAATTAACAAATTTGTTATTTTGTTGAGCAATGAATAGTTTATCCAATTAGAGGTAGTAAATTATTTGATATTAAAAATTGCACCCTACTTGTTCAGAATTTGTCTGATTAGTTTTTTCGTTGATAATTTTAAGGAGAAAAAGAGTTACCACAACTACACGTAATTTTTGCATTTGGATTAGTTACAATAAAACGTGATCCTTGTAACTTTTGTATATAATCTATTCTACTACCGTGTAAATATTGGATACTAAGATCATCTATTACTAAGGATACGTTATCCTTTTCGATAATTAAATCACCCAAGATAATTTTATCATCTAAAGTAAATTTATATTCAAATCCATTACATCCTCCTCCAGTAATATAAACTCTTAATTTCAGATTAGGATTATTGGCTTTCAATAATAAAGTAGCTATTTTAGAAACCGCGGCGGTTGTTAAATGGATAACAGGTAATTCATGTCTGATCATAATAATCTCAATTAATCATTCAATATTACTAGAATCTAGTCTTAACACCAATGAGAAATATGTGTATTATTCCAGATAGGAATGGTACGCCAGATGTGATCTGTATTACAAGTAAAATTTCCTAAATGATCAATATTAACTTGGATAATATCTTGAGGAACAGGGAACAATAATGGTTCGGGTCTTCTCTGTAATAAATAATGTTCATATATTTTTAATGCTCCCGTAGATCCATAAAGTTGTGTTGAAGTATTATTATCTCTACCTACCCAGATTACTACTATTTCTTGACTATCTATTCCTGCTAACCAACTATCACGTAATTGATTAGTGGTACCTGTTTTGGCCGCTATTTTAGCACTAGAAAAAATTTTTCCTAATGTAGAAGCCGTTCCACGCAAGACAGTTTGTTGCATACTATAAAGAGTTAAATAAGCAGCTTGAGGAGCAATAACTAGTTGCAAGTTTGGTTTTTTTTGATAAATTATTTTTCCTTCTTGGGTAAGAATAGACTGTACAGTATATAATTTTGATTTTATTCCACCACTCCCCAATGTTTGATACATTTGTGTTACTTCTAAAGGAGTTAAATTTACTGATCCTAATAAAGACGAAGGTAGCATATTCAATCGTTGTTCATCTATTCCTAAATTCCATAGGGTTTCATTAACTTTATCCAGTCCTAATGCTAGACCAAGATTTAAGGTAGGAATATTGATAGAATGTACTAAAGCATCAAGAAGCATAATTCTACCTACAAATTTATGATCATAATTTCTTGGTTTCCATATTTTTTTATTAGAGAGCTGCAATGCAATAGGATTATCGTCTAACCAACTATTCAGTTTATACCGCTCTGGTGTACTTAACGCAGCTAAATAAATAGCGGGTTTTACTAAAGAGCCAATAGAACGTCGACTTTGCAATGCTCTATTATAACCGGGAAATTTTGGTAAAGAACCCCCTATTATAGCTCTGATTTCTCCCTTCATTCGATCTACTATTACTGCGGCGGTTTCTAAATCCGGCAAATGATTTTTTTTACGTAACTTAGGTATTTCTTCTCGAATGGTTTCTTCGATATTTTGTTGCGATAGGGGATCAAAAGTAGTAAAAATTCTTATTCCAAGAAAATTTTTTCGATTTAAATGTAATAAAATTGAATCTAATTCGCTTTTAACTGTTTGAATAAAAGCGGGTACCATAGGCATGATTTGGCCTGGAAGTTTTATCTCTAAGGGAGAGCAAATCAATTTTTGATATTTAACTTTATTAATAATTCTATGTTTGTTCAATACAGATAACACTAAATTACGTCGTTGGAGAGCTAACTTCGGATGGTGCCAAGGATTATATATTGAAGCTCCTTTTACCATTCCTATTAATAAGGCTTGCTGGGTTACATTTAATTCATTCATAGGTCTGCCAAAATAATAAAGACTAGCTAATGGAAAACCATGTATTGGATTACCATTATTTTGTCCTAAATATACTTCATTTAGATATAGCTCTAGTATCTTTTCTTTACTATAACGAACATTCATAATGAGAGCCATATAGATTTCTTTTAGCTTCCGCATAACAGTACGTTTATTAGTAAGAAATAAATTTCTTACCAGTTGTTGTGTTAATGTACTTCCTCCTTGTACTATTTTACCCGCCTTAATATTGGCAATCAGAGCTCGAGTCATTGCCGATAACTGGATCCCCCCATGGTGATAAAAATTATTATCTTCAGTAGCTAGTAAGATAGAGATTAACGTATTAGGAAAGTCCCTACGAGGTATAAATAAACGTTGTTCTCCATTGGGACTATGTAATATATATATTATAATCGGATCTATTTTAAGAGTGGGTAAAAGTTGGCCATTAGATAAATTATATATGGAATCTAACATATTATCTCTAAATATTAGAACAGCATGAATGGCTGTCTCATTAGATTGCGGAAAATTAAATTTCCGTCGGCGAATTTCAATCGTATTATTAGTGATAATAAAATCGCCGTCACGTTTGATATTGGTAACTTCACGATAATTATTAGCTAAAAGTATTTTTACTATATTATTTTTTTTCTTTGGTTCATTATCTCTTCCTAGGACTACTATTCTACTATAAATCTTCATAGGAATATCTAATGAGTGTTTTGATACCATCTTCCGAATCTGCAAATCTAGATTAATACCATATGCTAACCCCCATAATATGGGTATCACCATTAATAGGATTACACAATATTGACTAATTTTTTTTAATTTCATTTGGGGCCAAAACAATTCTTATCACGATAAATTCACTCACTTAGTTTAACATAATATTCTAAAAAAAATTAGAGTTTCGAGTATGCATCTAGTCTAATTTCTGATATCCTACTCAACTTAGTATAACTATACTAAATATTTTATATAAAAAATAAGTATATTATTTACTATGTAGATACTACTTAAGGTAAGATAATTATTCATAATGGCATATTAGTAATTTATTATGCTGGTGCCAAGAAAATGGGTCCCACTTAATTGGGTATTATCTAATTCCACTAGTAGTGATTATTAACGATTATAAGGATCCTATTTTATGCCACAAAGAAATAACAAAGTTCTATCATCTCTCAGTATTCTCTCTATTGCAGGGGTTAAACCATATCCCGCAAATGATAATGAACAGTATATGAATGAACTGCAAATATTACATTTTAAAAAAATACTTAAGGCCTGGAGACAACAGCTCTTGATTAAATCTGGAAATTCAGGGCATTTTCTTAAAAATGAGACCGTGAATTTTCCGGATCCCATTGACCGGGCGGTTCAAGAAGAAGAATTTAACCTAAAATTACGTACTAGAGATATAAAACAAAAATTACTACAAAAAATAGACCATACTTTAGGAAGAATTGAAAAGCAAGATTTCGGTTTTTGTACTTGCTGCGGAATTGAAATCGGAATTCGGCGGCTGGAAGCAAATCCTAATGCAGAACTGTGTATCGAATGTAAAACATTAGCGGAAATACGTGAAAAACAAATATTAGGATAATAATTCAAAAATTATTAAATATAAAAATAACCCAAAATGAATTAATTCTAGTGACTAGATTGAGATTTATCTACATGAATAAAATTTCAAAAATGTTTATTTAAAATGTTAGATAAAGTATCGAGTATCGCTGGCAAAAATAATTAATTTCTTAATCCAAAACCACGATTGATTAATATCCACACTATTAAATACAAAATTACTACTAATAGTAGTAATACTAACACGGTTAGTATTAATGGAACTTCTGTTATACCTAGAAATCCATATCTAAAACCACTAATCATATAAACAATAGGATTAAATTTTGAAATTTTTTGCCAAAAAGGAGGTAATTGGTTGATGGAATAAAAAACTCCTCCTAGATATGTCAAGGGCGTAAGTATAAAAGTAGGTATCAAACTAATATCATCAAAATTATTAGCAAATAATGCATTTAATAACCCAGCCAGTGAAAACATTACTACAGTTAGTAGTAAAGTAAAAATAATCATAATCCAAGAGTAGATCGGGATACTTACCAAAAATATAGATACGATGGTAACTAGTAATCCAACAAATACTCCTCGAGCTATACCTCCTCCTACATATCCTAAAATAATTATATGTGTAGGTACTGGCGCTACTAATAATTCTTCAATATTACGTTGAAATCTGGCACTAAAAAAAGAAGAGGCTACGTTAGAATAAGAGTTTGTTATTACTGCCATCATTATGATACCTGGTACAATAAACTGTAAATAATTAAAAGTATGAATTTTACTTAAATGTGTTCCAAGTAAATTACCAAATATTATAAAATATAATGTCATAGTTATGACTGGAGGCATTAAGGTCTGAATCCATAAGCGGAGGAACCTATTAATTTCCTTATTTAGGATACTTTTGAATGCAATCCAGTAGATATGAGTCATTTTGTACTCCTTTCCATTTTAGATCGAACTAAATCTACAAATAATGCCTCAAGTCTATTTTCTTTGTTTCGCATACTTAATACTTGTATACCTTGATTATTTAACTGATTAAAAATCCTATTTAAACCTTGTTGACGGTCAATTTCTACTTCTAAAGTAGAAGCATCTTTTAACCTGTAATTACAATCCTTTAAGTTAGGTTTAGGGCTATTTTGAGCTAAATCTAAAATTAAAGTTTCTTTCTTGAGTTTTGCTAATACTTTCTTCATGGAAGTATTTTCAATGATAACACCGTCATGTATAATTCCTATATTACGGCATAATATTTCTGCCTCTTCTAAATAATGAGTAGTAAGAATAATAGTAGTTCCATGACGGTTTAGATAATTAAGAAAATTCCAAATTAACCTACGTAATTCAATATCTACTCCTGCAGTTGGTTCATCTAAGATAAGAAGCTTTGGACTATGTATTAATGCCCGCACAATCATCAAACGGCGTTTCATACCTCCTGATAACAACCTAGCTCTGTGAGATCGTTTATCCCATAAATCTAATTTATGCAAATATTTTTCAGCTATTTTCATAGCTTCCTTTTTTTTAACTCCATAATAACCTGCTTGATTAATTACTATTTGTAATACAGTTTCAAAAGGATTAAAATTAAATTCTTGAGGAACTAATCCTAGTAATAGTTTCGCATTAATCGACTCACGTTGTAAGTCATATCCAAAAATATTGACTTTTCCTGCAGTAGGATTAATGAGAGAGCATATTATACCAATAAGAGTAGTTTTACCCGCTCCATTTGGTCCCAGGAGAGCATAAAAATCACCATCAGTAACTTTTAAAGTTATTCCTTTAAGAGCTTTCATCCCTCCCGCATATATTTTGATAAGATTGATAAGTTGTAGTGCATAATTCATAGGTAAAGCTCCCATAGATTATGGAATCTTAATATAAGAAAGCACTATTACAATATTTGTATTGAAAGAAAAAATATTTCTTAACATGTTCAATGTTATTCTGAAAGTTTTCATAAACATATTATAAAATAATATATTTTAGTAATGATAAAAATTTTTCTAAAAAGTTATGAATATGGATAAATATCCTAGTTAACTAATGTTAAAAAAGATAAGGATTAAAATCCGCTTTTTTCCTATATCCTATTTATTACCACTTCTTCATAGTAAAAATCATTACTTTAGTATTAATAGTCACTTTATGTAGTATGTCTAGCACTTAACCACTTCATCTTAATTAAGTATTCCTTACAAGAATAATTGAACTCCTTGTGTATGAAAAAGTAGAATCTAATATCAGCTCTGCTTAAAATATCTTGATGAGTAATTTTTATCCTCTAATAATTAGAAAATTTTAAAAAATATAAAAATTTTTTGGAAGATAAATACTTAATATTTAGTAAACTGATCTAGTTGCTTAGATACCAAATGGATTGGTACTACATCAGCTATAAATTCTTTAATAACCTTACTCAAGTAAAGTAAATATACTTATTCTACAATAATATTCAGAGATATTAAATATCCGTTGGATAAAATCATATTCAACTATGATATAGTTTCTCCAATATAGAACACAAACTATAATTAGAATTTTATTTACTCACTCTTATTAACAATCATTTTCTTTTTCAAGATTAATTTTATAATCCTCTCATTTTTATAGAAAAAATTATTATGGTAGAAATAGATGAAAAGGTGGTCAAAGCATACATATTATTGCCAGTATTTACCTAATCATAGTCGGGATGCTTTGAGGGAGCCATGAATATCCTTACAAAATTCGGATGGAGTAAACTTTGTTAATAGTTGGAGGGAGAAGTTTGATATTATTATGGTAGACTGCCTATATCCTATAGATCCGGGCTTTCGTCTTTTTACTGCCAAATTTTATTAAGGATGTTATAATTGTTTACATGAAAGAGGAATTTTTGTCGCCCAAAATGGAGGATGTTTTTACAGTCTGAATATGTAGCAATAGTTACTCTAATTTAATTAAGTATTTTAAAGAGGTAAGATTTTTTTCAAAACTCTGGACCTTTTTATTATGGTGGAAGGATGATTTTACTTGGGCTACTAATAATTACGTTTTGCGTAATTTAAACTTACAGGGATTAAAAGATAATTTTAGATCCTCCAACTTATCTTGTCGATATTATAATCAGGCTATTCATATGAGCAGTTTTACAATTCCACAATATGTATTAGATAGTATATAGAGAAATCACTAACTACCCAAAGACTAAAGAGGATAAATAAATTGTCCAAATTAAATTACATGGTTTTAATAATCTTACCAAAACCCTTAGTTTTTTGTATTTATGATATTTTTTATGCTAAAAATAGCAAGGATCGCAAAAAGATACCTCAATTATATTGATGAGAAATATAATGCAATCCGTTTAAGTGAAATTCTAAGTGAAACCTGTAGACTTATCGGAGCTTTTTAAATATGGATCCTAAAGATTATCAGCCCCAAGGGGCTAGTGTTACGTTACTTATTAGTGATAAAAAATATCAATCATTTATATAATAATTCACATCAAGAATGGGAAAAGATTCTCTCTAAGAATATATTGATTCATTTAGATAAAAGTCAGGTGTGTGTTCATACTTAGCTGAAAAGCCATCCGGAGGGAAAATTTGTACCTTTCGTGCTGATAAGTATCAACTTGTGGAAGTATATCTCGTCTTAAAGCTTTAAACTATTTAATTACTTAGTTAGAATAAGATATTGTTACAATTGATTATCGAGTGCGGTGTTTTACTCGTTACATACATGGTAAAAATATTTTATCGCTCATGAGATAACAATCCATCCAAAATTTTATAATTCTGTATCAGATGAGGGATGGAATGCTTATAATAAAAATTATTTTTATACTCGGATGATAATAAAAAAAATATAGAAAAATATATTTTCAATATTTTACCACACACATTAAGTCCTGAAGAATCTCTAGCCATTCAAGATTTATTATGGACAGAAAGGCGTGAAATTTATTACGGTTATAATATATAATAACCAAATTTTAATTTTGTTTATACAAAACAAAAACTTTCTCTCAAGAGAATCAGATATCTAATTCAATTTTCCAGACGAAGTAGAATTAATTAAGTCGGTTATTCTTCCTAAAAAGAGTTCTGCTGCCATTCCAAGAGATTCTGAAAAAGTTGGATGTGCATGCACAGTAAGAGCGAGATCTTCAATATCACACCCCATTTCTATTGCAACTCCTAATTCACCTAATAGTTCACTCGCATTATATCCTACAATAGCACCACCAATGATACTATGATTGTCTTTATTAACAATAATTTTAGTGATTCCATGTGCACAATCACACGCTAAAGCACGTCCTAATACATTCCAAGGAAATAACGCACATGCATAATTGAGACCTTGGGCTCGAGCTTCATTCTCTGTTAAGCCTATCCAAGCTATTTCAGGATCAGTATAAGCTACACAAGGTATAACTTTGGGAGCAAAATAATAGTTTTTACCAAAAATTACTTCTGCAGCTATATGTCCTTCATGAATGCCTTTATGAGCTAACATAGGAGGTCCTATAATATCACCTACTGCATAAATATGTGGTTGAGACGTCCGCATTTGTTTATCAACAATAATAAATCCTTGTGGATCGCGTTCTATTCCAGCAATATCTGCATTAATAAAGTGACTATTGGGAGTTCTCCCAATAGCTACTAATACAGCATCATAACATGAGGGTTCTAATATTAAATTTTTCTGTTTCAAAGTTACATAAATACCTTCTCTTTGGCATACTACTTTTTCTACTTGAGTTTGCAAGTGAATTTGAAATAAGTTTCTAACTTGTTGAGAATAAAATTCTATTATATTCTTATCAACGCCGGGAATAAGCTGATCTTGAAGTTCTACTATTTCCACTCTAGATCCTAGGGACTGATAAATAGTGGCTATTTCTAAACCAATAATACCTCCTCCTATAATTAGGAGTTTGGATGGAGGAACCAAAGAGCGCAAGGATAAAGCATCAGTAGAATTCCAGATACGTTGATCTTGAGAAGGAAAAAGAGATATATTTTTTGACTTAGATCCTGTAGCTATAATTGCATTATCAAATTTAACACAAGTATTACTAGAATCTTGGTAATTATTTACTGTTATTGTATGTTTATCAAGAAACTTTCCATATCCATAAATAACTTTAATGTTTCTCATTTTGGCTAGCACATCTAAGCCTTTATTTAATTTATTGACTACTTTTTCTTTACCCGAACGAATTTCTTGTATATTGATTGGCGGTACTTCTAGAATAATACGTTTTAGAGCCATATTTTTAGCTTTTTTAATAAATTTAGATATATCAAGTAAATTTTTTGAAGGGATACATCCGACATTCAGACAAACACCACCTAGATTAGGATAACGTTCTACCAACGTAGTCTGGAGTCCTAGATCTGCACAGCGAAATGCAGCGGAATAACCCGCGGGTCCTGATCCAATAACTATTACTTGACTTTTGATATTTTCTATACCCATAGAAATAGTATCCTATTAACTAATATCATTTTTATAAATGGTTCCTAATTAGGATATAGTAATTTACTAATTAGATATTAAAATGATACAAATATTTGACCTCAATTCTTCTTAAATTTTTAATCCTTTTTCTAGATCTATGCATGGCTGCTTCTCTCAGCTTAGATTAGATAATTATCACTTAAATAAGCTTTCTTTGAGTTTAATAAGCCAGTATATAATTTGTATTCTTGAAAAATTCAATATAGGTTAACATAATGGCAGTAAATAAACAATATCAATTTCAAACCATGGACTGGTTTTTAGCTCATTGTTATATCCATAAATATCCTATTAAAAGTAATTTACTCTCTCCTGAAAAAACCTCAGAAAAAAAAATTCTCTACTTAATAAAAGGTATTGTAGTTATAGTGATTAAAGATAATGGTCAAGAAAAAGATATAATCTTATCATCCCTTAATAAAGGTTCTTTTATTGGTCAGCTAGAATTTTTTAATGAGTATATGAATTACCATAATACCACATGGGTACGAGCTCAAACCTCTTGTGAAATTGCTGAAATTCCTTATAATAGATTTATAGATTTAATCCACGTAAAACCAGAAATTATTAAATCTTTATTGTCCCAAGTTTCTCATTGTTTACAAATTACTTATAATAAACTTTATAATTTAGCTTTTTTAGATGTTACCGCACGCATATCACAAACTTTGCTAAAGTTAGCTAAACAACCTGATGCTATTACTCATCCTTATGGAATAAAAATTAAAATTACTAGACAAGAAATTAGTCAATTGGTAGGCTGTTCCCGAGAAACAGTAGGGAGAATATTTCAAATATTGCAAAATCAACATCTAATTTTTTCACGTGGAAAAGAAATAGTGATTTATGGATATAATCATTAATAAATATTAATTATATTGTTATTATGCATTTTAATGCAATTTACATTATTATGTTTTATAACGTTTATAATGAGAGTTATTGTAACAATATAATTAATATATTATAATGTTAGCATTTTTACTAATTAAAATACTCTTTTTAAGAGAAGAAGAGCTTTTAAAAAAAAATTTAAATTACATATATAGATATAATACTTGGACAGGTTATTCTTAACTATTATTTAAAATGTAAATTTTAAAAGAATTTCTTTTAATTTTTAAACAAAATATTAAAGAACAAGAAGTAATAACTATCTATATTTCTTGACACTAAGAGATGGCAGCACTACAATCTATTTTCTTCTTTTTAATTTTGATTACAGGATCTCAATTTTTATTACATGACTACTATTAATCAGTTGGTGCGAAAAGCACGCAAAAACAAAATTACTAAAAGTAATGTACCGGCACTGGAAGCATGTCCTCAAAAGCGTGGAGTATGTACTAGAGTTTACACTACTACTCCTAAAAAACCTAATTCTGCTCTCCGTAAGGTATGTCGAGTACGTTTAACTAATGGTTTTGAAGTAACTGCATATATTGGAGGAGAAGGACACAATCTACAAGAACATTCTGTCGTACTGATTCGGGGAGGGCGTGTCAAAGATTTACCGGGAGTGCGATATCATACGGTCAGAGGCGCTTTAGACTGTTCCGGGGTAAAAGATCGCAAACGATCACGTTCTAAATATGGAGTAAAAAAACAGAAAAATTAACACTATTAGTTCAATATTACTGACTTAACAAAAATTTTACGGAGTTTGATCATGCCGCGTCGTCGAATAATAGGACATCGTAATATTATTTCAGATGCTAAGTTTAAATCGGAAGTAGTAGCGAAATTTATAAATATAATAATGAAAAATGGAAAAAAATCAATAGCTGAAAAGATAGTGTATTCAGCTTTAGATAATTTAGTTCAAAGGTGTGGCAGAACACCTTTAGAAGCCTTTGAAAATGCATTAAATAATGTACGACCTTCGCTTGAAGTAAAATCTCGTAGGGTAGGTGGTTCCACATATCAGGTGCCAGTAGAAGTACGAATGTCCCGCCGTAATACTTTAGGGATGCGGTGGATAGTAGAAGCAGCTCGAAAGAGAAGAGATAAATCAATGTCTTTACGTATTTTCAATGAACTTTATGATGCTCTTGAAAATAAAGGATACGCAGTGAGAAAACGTGAAGAAGTACATAAGATGGCAGAAGCTAATAAAGCTTTTATTCATTATCGTTGGTAAGAGAAATAATTTCTCTAAAATATTTTATTATTTTCCGGAAAAAAGAAATCTCAATAAATGAAATATTAAAAATTAAAATTATTAGAGAGGATAAATGGCAAGAACTACTCCTATCAACCACTATCGCAATATAGGGATAAGTGCACATATAGATGCGGGTAAAACTACTACTACCGAACGAATCTTATTTTATACCGGTATTAATCATAAAATGGGAGAAGTTCATGATGGTGCTGCTACTATGGATTGGATGGAACAAGAACAAGAACGTGGCATTACTATTACTTCGGCAGCTACTACTACTTTTTGGTCGGGGATGGCAAAACAATTTTCACCGCATCGTATTAATATTATAGACACTCCAGGTCATGTAGATTTTACAGTAGAAGTAGAACGTTCTATGAGAGTGCTAGATGGAGTAGTCATGATTTATTGTGCCGTAGGAGGAGTTCAACCTCAATCCGAAACTGTGTGGCGTCAAGCTAATAAATATAATATACCCAGAATTGCTTTTATTAATAAAATGGATCGCCTGGGAGCCAATTTTTTAAAAGTTTTAAATCAATTAAAAACCAAATTAGCCGCTAATCCAGTGCCTATTCAATTAGCAATAGGTAAAGAAGATCAATTTACGGGTGTAATAGATTTAATAAAAATGAAGGCTATCAAGTGGAATAAAGATGATCAGGGATTAACATTTATCTATAAAGATATTCCTAGAGAAATGAAAAGTAGAGCGGAGCACTGGCATCTCCATTTAGTAGAAGCTGCAGTAGAAAATTCGGAAGAATTAATGAACAAATATTTAAATGGCGAGGAAATCACTGAAAATCAGATAAAAATGGCATTACGACAACGAGTTTTAAAAAATGAGATCCTATTAGTGACTTGTGGATCAGCCTTTAAGAATAAAGGAGTGCAAACTATGTTAGATGCGATTATTGATTTTTTACCAGCTCCCATTGATAAACCTGCCATTTCCGGAATTTTACCTACTCAAAAAAATACATTACGTAATTCTCAAGATCAAGAAACTTTTTCGGCGCTAGCATTTAAAATTGCAAATGATCCCTTTGTAGGAAATTTAACTTTTTTTAGAGTATATTCAGGAATGATTACTACTGGAGATGTAGTATATAATTCTACCAAAAATCAAAAAGAACGTTTGGGTCGTTTAGTACAAATGCATGCTAATAAGAGAGAAGAAATTAAAGAAGTACGTGCTGGTGATATAGCAGCAGCTATTGGGTTAAAACATGTTACTACAGGAGATACTTTATGTCATCCTAATTACCCGATTATTCTAGAAAAAATAGATTTTCCAGAACCAGTTATTTCGGTAGCAGTAGAACCTAAATCTAAGTTAGATCAGGAAAAAATGAGTTTAGCTCTCAATAAGTTAGCTAAAGAAGATCCTTCTTTTCATGTCTGGATTGATGAGGAATCAGGCCAAACAATTATAGCCGGAATGGGAGAATTACATTTAGAAATTTTAGTAGATAGAATGTATCGAGAATTTAATATTCAAGCTAATATTGGTAAACCGCAGGTTGCTTACCGAGAAACTATTCGAGATACTATAGTACAAGAAGGTAAATATATAAGACAATCTGGGGGAAGAGGACAATATGGACATGTATTATTAAAACTTGAACCTTTCAAATCAGAATCCGGATATGAATTTGTGAGTGCTATTGTAGGAGGAGTGATTCCTAAAGAGTATATTCCCGCTGTCAATAAAGGAATTCAAGAACAAGTAAAAACGGGAGTTATTGCCGGTTATCCAGTTATTGATGTGAAAGTTACTCTTATGGATGGTTCTTATCATGAAGTTGATTCTTCAGAAATGGCATTTAAAATTGCTGCTTCACTAGCTTTTAAGGAAGCATTTCGGAAAGCCCACCCTATAGTTCTGGAACCCATAATGAAAGTAGAAATAGAGATGCCAAAAGAATATATGGGTGAAGTTATTGGTGATTTAAATCGACGTCGTGGTCTTATTGAAAATATGGAAGAAACTTTTTCTCTTCATATTATTCGATCTCAGGTACCTTTATCGGAAATGTTTGGATATGCAACAGATCTTCGCTCTCAAACTCAAGGACGAGCTTCATACTCTATGCAATTTTTTAAGTATAAAGAAGCTCCAGATCATATTACAAAAAATATTATCGAATTACGTAGTAAGTAACGCATGTTAGGAAAACGTCTTCTTTTTTGTAAATAATCAAGTTTTATTAAGGAATTATTCAGTGTCTAAAGAAAAATTTAAACGTATTAAACCTCATATTAACGTTGGAACGATAGGTCATGTAGATCATGGAAAAACTACTCTCACTGCTGCTATAACCGCAGTATTATCTAAACATTTTGGGGGAGCTGCTTGTGCTTTTGATCAAATAGATAATGCTCCAGAAGAAAAAGCTCGGGGAATAACTATTAATACTTCTCATGTCGAGTACGATACTCCTAAACGTCATTATGCACATGTAGATTGTCCTGGACATGCGGATTATGTTAAAAATATGATAACAGGAGCCGCTCAAATGGATGGAGCAATTCTAGTAGTATCAGCTACAGATGGACCTATGCCCCAAACGAGAGAACATATATTATTAGGTCGGCAAGTAGGAGTTCCTTATATCGTTGTTTTTCTTAATAAATGTGATATGGTTGATGATGAAGAACTTCTGGAATTAGTAGAAATGGAAGTTCGAGATCTACTTTCACAATATAATTTTCCAGGTGAAAGTACTCCTATTATACGAGGATCAGCGCTAAAAGCCTTAGAAGGAGACCCGGTCTGGGAAAAACCCATTCTTAACTTAGCTACCTACTTAGATGAGTTTATACCTGAACCCAAAAGAGCAATAGAACAACCGTTTCTTCTTCCTATAGAAGATGTATTTTCTATTTCTGGACGAGGAACAGTAGTAACTGGAAGAGTAGAAAGAGGAATAATTAAAGTTGGGGAAGAAGTAGAAATTATTGGTATCAAAAATACAGTAAAATCTACCTGCACTGGAGTAGAAATGTTTCGTAAATTATTAGATGAAGGACGTGCAGGAGAAAATATAGGAGTGCTGTTACGAGGAATTAAGCGGGAAGATATTGAACGCGGGCAAGTATTGGCTAAACCTAGTTCCATTAAACCACATTCTCACTTTGATTCTGAAGTATATATCCTGAATAAGGAAGAAGGAGGACGTCATACTCCCTTTTTTAAGGGTTATCGTCCTCAATTTTATTTTCGTACCACCGATGTAACAGGAACTATAGTTTTACCACCCGAAATAGAAATGGTTATGCCTGGAGATAATATCAAAATGAAAGTTAATCTTCTTTATCCTATTGCAATGGATGAAGGATTACGTTTTGCTATTCGAGAAGGTGGACGTACTGTAGGAGCTGGAGTAGTAACTAAAGTTTTAAATTAAATATCGAAAAAAATAATAGGAAATTTTATTTCTGTTTATTATTATGTATAATTCTAAAATAATAGGAATAATTATTTCTTAAATTGTATGGTCTATTTAATTCACTATTTCTCTACACTATTTTATATAGTGACAATAGTTAACTAATAGGATGATTATGCCTAATCAAAGAATAAGAATTCGTTTGAAAGCTTTTGATCATCGTCTTATTGATCAATCTACATATGAAATTGTTGAGACTGCTAAACGAACGGGGGCAAAAGTACGTGGACCTCTTCCTCTGCCTACTCATAAAGAACGATTTACTGTTCTCATTTCACCTCATGTTAATAAAGACGCACGAGATCAATATGAAATACGAACTCATAAACGTTTAGTTGATATTATTGAACCGACAGACAAAACCGTAGATGCTTTAATGCGTCTAGATTTAGCATCCGGAGTCGAAGTACAAATTAGTTTAGGATAATTATAATAACGAGGTTACTAATGTTTGGATTAGTTGGAACAAAACTAGGAATGTCTACATTTTTTACTCCGGAAGGCAGATCTGTTCCAGTCACAGTTATTAAAGTGAATGTAAATTTTGTTACCCAAATAAAATCTTTTGATAAAGATGGTTATCAAGCTGTTCAAGTTACTACGGGCAACCAAAAAATAAATAGAGTTTCTAAACCACACGCGGGACATTGTAACAAAGCCGGCGTTAAAATTGGACGAGGATTTTGGGAGTTTTCCTTAGCCAGAGAAGAAAGTCATAATTTTGTGGTTGGTCAAGGTATTAATTTAAATATATTTAGAGATATTAAAAAAGTAGATATTACTGGCACATCAAAAGGTAAGGGTTTTGCTGGAACCGTTAAACGATGGAATTTTCATACCCAAGATGCTTCTCACGGTAATTCTTTATCTCATCGTGTACCGGGGTCTATTGGACAAAATCAAACCCCAGGAAGAGTATTTAAAGGAAAAAAAATGGCAGGAAGATTAGGCAATCAACGCGTAACTATCCAAGGATTACGAGTCGTTCAAATTGATTCAGATAATGATTTTATCATGGTAAAAGGATCAGTACCAGGATTTACTGGTACTAATATTCTTATCAAACCAGCGGTCAAAGAATATCCTTTGAGGAGTAATTCTTTATGGAATTAACTGTCAAAGATGTTCCTATGTCTATAATTCTGTCCGATGTCCTCTTTAAATTTAAATTCAATGAACCACTCATTCATCAAGTGATTGTATCTTATGCGGCTGCAGCACGACAAGGGACTAGAGCTCAAAAAAGTAGGGGCGAAGTTACAGGTTCTGGGAAGAAACCCTGGCGACAAAAAGGATCGGGTAAGGCACGAGCAGGATCATTGCAAAGTCCTATTTGGCGATCAGGAGGAGTAACATTTGCAGCTAAACCTCAACAACATACTCAAAAAGTAAATAAAAAAATGTATCGAGGAGCTTTAAAAAGTATAATTTCGGAATTATTGCGTCAAAATAGAATTTTAGTATTTCAAAAATTTACTATTGAAGAACCCAAAACTAAAATTTTAGTCCAAAAATTAAAAGATCTAAATTTGAAAAAGCCACTAATTTACTTAACTAAAGTAGAAAATAATTTAATACGGGCAGCCCGAAATCTACATGGAGTAGATGTACAAAATATTACGACTATTAATCCAATCAGTTTATTATCTTTTCATCATGTGATATTCACTGTCAATGCAATTAAGCAATTAGAGGTCATGTTATCATGAATGATGAAAGACTTATGGAAGTCTTATATTCCCCACATATTTCTGAAAAATCAACCCAATTTTTAGAACACAAAAATACTCTTGTAATTAAAGTGGCTAAGAATAGTAGCAAAGCCGTAATTAAAAGAGCTATCCAAAAATTTTACGGATTACAAGTAAAGAGTGTTAATATCGTAGTAGTGAAAAAAAGAATGCGCGCTTATGGTAAAAATCAGTCTCTAGGAAAATCGGGACGCTTATATACATGGCGAAAAGCATACATATCTTTAACAGATGGTTGTCAAGTTGATGAAATTATGAAAAGTATTAAGAATGATTAAATCAATAAGAATTGGTAGATATATAAGGATTTAAAATGGTTCTGGTTAAATGTAAACCTACTTCTCCGGGATGTCGTCATGTAGTAAAAGTAATCAATAAAAATTTATATAAAGGAAAACCTTTTTCTCCGTTATTAAAAAGTAAATTCAAAAGTGGAGGAAGAAATAACCAGGGAAAAATTACTACTCGGCATATTGGAGGAGGACATAAAAAACAGTATCGAGTAATAGATTTTAAACGAAATAAAGATAATATTGCTGCTTGCGTTGAACGGATCGAATACGATCCGAATAGATCGGCTAATATTGCTCTGATCTTATATCAGGATGGTGAAAGACGTTATATTTTAGCTCCGAAAGATTTAAAAAAAGGAGATCAAATAGAATCAGGTAATAACATTGCCATAAAGATTGGTAATAGTTTACCTCTGATTAATTTACCAGTAGGAACTTTGATCCATAATGTAGAAATTAAACCCGGAAAAGGAGGACAGATAGCACGTTCTGCAGGTTCATATGCTCAAATTATTGCTCGTGAAGGATCTTATGTTACTATTCGATTACGTTCGGGTGAAATACGTATGATCGCGGCTCGTTGTAGAGCTACATTAGGAGAACTTGGTAATAATGAACATATGTTACGGGTTCTAGGAAAAGCTGGGGCTCAAAGATGGCGAGGAATTCGTCCTACTGTTAGAGGTACTGCTATGAATCCTGTTGATCATCCTCATGGAGGAGGCGAAGGGAGAAATTTTGGGAAACATCCTGTTTCTCCTTGGGGAGTCCCTACTAAGGGAAAAAAAACTCGTAATAATAAACGTACTGATAAATTTATTCTTCATCACCGGAAAAAATAATTCATTCTTTTATGTAGGATAATTAAAATGCCTCGTTCTATTAAAAAAGGACCTTTTATAGATTTACACTTGTTAAAAAAAATAGAAAAATCAGTACAGAACAGAGATAAAAAACCTATTCGAACCTGGTCACGACGATCTACTATATTTCCTAATATGATTGGTTTGACTATTGCTATTCATAACGGACGTCAACATATTCCTGTTTTTATTACTGAAGAAATGGTAGGACATAAATTAGGAGAATTTTCTCCTACTCGTACTTATCGAGGACATATACCAGATAGGAAAGTTAAAAAACGCTAAGGAGTAAGAATGCAAAATATTGCAAAATATCGCAATGCTAAATGTTCTGCACAAAAAATGCGCATAGTTGCGAATCTGGTACGCGGAAAAGCAGTATCCGAGGCATTAAAAATGCTCAATTTTAATAAAAAAAAATCATCGGATATTATTAAAAAAGTGTTAGCATCAGCTATTGCTAATGCAAAAAATCAGAATGATATTAACATGAATTGTTTAAAAATTACACAAATTATGATAGATAAAGGTTTAACGATTAAGCGTTTTATGCCAAGAGCTAAAGGACGAGCCGATCAGATTTTAAAACGCACTAGTAATATTACAATCATTGTATCAGATAATTAAGATCTGGAGATCGATATGGGTCATAAAACACATCCGAATGGTCTTAGACTAGGAATTATTACAACTTGGATATCAACATGGTATGCAAATACTAAAGAATTTGCGGCCAATTTAGAAAGTGATTATAAAATTCGTCAATTTCTCATTAAAAGACTATCCAAAGCTTATATTTCTCGTATTGTTATTGAACGTCCTGCTAAAAGCATTCGAATAACTCTACATTCAGCACGTCCAGGCATTGTAATAGGAAAAAAAGGAGAAGAGATTGAAAAATTACGTAAACAAGTAGCTAATATTACGGAAAGGCCAACGCAAATAAATATACATGAAATAAAAAAACCAGAATTAGATGCTAAGTTAGTGGCCGATAGCATCGCATCTCAATTAGAACGACGTATAATGTTTCGTCGAGCAATGAAACGTGCGGTACAAAATGCAATGCGAGCAGGTGCGAAAGGAATAAAAGTAGAAATAAGTGGGAGACTAGGAGGAACTGAAATAGCTCGAACCGAATGGTCTCGAGAAGGCCGAGTACCATTACATACATTTCGAGCAGATATTGATTATAGTATTGGTGAGGCATTAACTACTTATGGAGTGATAGGAATCAAAGTATGGATATTTAAAGGAGAAATTTTAGGACATGGTCGACTCAAACCCAATATTAATGCTATGTCTGAGAAGAAGATAGGAATCCAGTCTTTGAAAGAAAAAACACATCGAAAAAATCGTAAGTAAGGAGATTGTGTTTAATGTTACAGCCCAAGCAGACTAAATATCGGAAAATGCAAAAAGGACGAAACCGAGGACATGTACAGGAACAAATACATTTTGGTATTTTTGGATTAAAAGCGATTCAGCAAGGACGTTTATCCTCTCGACAAATTGAATCTGCCCGGCGAGCTATGAATAGGGCTATTAAACGTCAGGGTAAAATATGGATTAGAGTTTTTCCCGATAAACCCATTACAGAAAAACCGTTAGAAGTACGAATGGGTAAAGGAAAAGGTAATGTTGAGTATTGGGTTGCAGTTGTGAAACCTGGCAAAATTTTATATGAAATGGATGGAGTAACAGAAGAAATAGCTCGTGAAGCTTTTAAGCTTGCCACAGCAAAGTTGCCTTTAAAAACAACTTTTATAAATAAAATAAATTGGTGATTGAATGAAAATTAAATACGAAGAGAATAAAAATCTTCACAATCTCGAAATAGAGTTATTAAACTTAAAGAGAGAAAAATTAAAATTACGAATGCAATGTTTTTCTGCGCCTGGTCCGCAGACTTTTGTGTTAAAAAAATTACGAAGACAAATTGCAAGTATCAAAAGAGTCTTAGCCCAAGGTAAAAGAAAAAATGTCAGCACTGAATAAAATTAAAACACTTCAAGGAAGAATAAGTAGTAATAAAATGCAAAAAAGTGCGGTGGTATGTATTGAACGTTTTGTTAAACATTCTCTTTATGGTAAATTTATTAAGCGTACTACAAAAATTCATATCCATGATGAAAATAATGAATGTGCAGTAGGGGATTTAGTAGAAATTAGAGAATGTCGTCCTTTATCTAAAACGAAATCATGGATATTAGTACGAATTGTAGAAAAAAATATTAACTCTTAAGAAAAATACTTCTAAGAAAGAATCGGAAATATTAAATTCATGATACAAGAACGAACCATACTAACAGTAGCCGATAACTCCGGAGCAAAAAGTGTTATGTGTATTAAAGTACTAGGAGGAACGCGTCGACGATATGCTAACATTGGAGATATAATTAAAATTTCTGTCAAAGATGCTATACCCAGAGGAAAAGTTAAAAAGGGTGAGGTAATGAAAGCGGTAGTAGTACGCACTAAAAAAGGTATACGTCGTAATGATGGATCCCTTATTCGTTTTGATGGAAATGCATGTATTTTATTAAATAATACTACCCATCAACCGGTGGGTACTCGAATTTTTGGTCCCGTCACACGGGAATTGAGAAATGAAAAATTTTCTAAAATAATTTCTCTCGCCCCGGAAGTTTTATAAGGAAATAGTTATTTATGGCTGCTAAAATACGTTCTGGAGATGAAGTAATAGTATTAACTGGAAAGGATAAAGGTAAACATGGAAAAGTAAAACGAGTTTTATCAATAGGCAAAGTGATTGTAGAACATATTAATTTAGTTAAAATTCATCAAAAACCGATTCCTGCTTTAAATAAAGCAGGCGGAGTGATTGTCCAAGAATCTCCTATCCATATTTCTAATGTAGCTATCTATAATAAAAGAACTGGTAAAGCAGATAAGATTGGTTTTAAATGGCATCAAAGTAATAAAAAAAGATTTTTTAAAAAAAATAATCAATATTTGGTGGAGTAAGAGATGCCTAATTTACAATTAATATATAAAACTATGGTGATCAATAATCTGATGAGTCGATTTCAGTATAGTTCTGTAATGCAAGTACCCAAAATACATAAAATTACATTAAATATGGGAGTAGGAGAGACAATATCTGATAAAAAATTTTTACAAGGAGCAGTAGAGAATCTTACGGCTATTTCAGGACAAAAACCTGTAATTACTAAAGCTCATAGATCTATAGCAGGATTTAAAATTCGCAAGGGTAATCCTATTGGATGTAAAGTCACTCTTCGAAGAAAGAGAATGTGGGAATTTTTAGAACGTTTAATATATATTGCTATCCCTCGTATTCGGGATTTTAGAGGATTTTCTGTTAAATCATTTGATAATTTTGGTAATTATAGTATAGGGATTCGAGAACAAATGATCTTTCCTGAAATAAAATATGATAAAATTGATCATATTCGGGGAATGGATATTACCATAACTACTTCGGCACAATCTAATGAAGAAGCCTATGCTCTCTTAAGTGCTTTTAATTTTCCATTTCGGAAGTAAGGATAAAATAACTATATGGCTAAAAAAGCAATGTTATCGCGAGAAATAAAAAGGATTAAATTAGCTGATAAATTTTTAGAAAAAAGAACATTTTTAAAAAATTTAATTGCTGATCCTAAAAGTTCCTATAGTGAACGATGGAGTGCAGTATTAAAATTACAGACTCTACCCCGAGATTCAAGTCGTTCTCGACAAAGAAATAGATGTTTACATACAGGTAAACCTCATGGTTTTATACGAAAATTTGGACTAAGTAGAATGAAAATTCGAGAAACGGCTATGCGGGGAGAAATACCAGGACTAAAAAAAGCTAGTTGGTAATATTAAATTAAAGAATATTACTTTAGGAGTAAATTAATATGAGTATGCAAGATCCTATTTCTGATATGATTACACGTATTCGGAATGGTCAAGCCTCGAAGAAATTATTTATCAGTATGCCTTCTTCTAAGATTAAAATTTCCATTGCTCAAGTCTTAAAAAGTGAAGGATATATTGATAAATATAATATTCAAGGTGATCTTAAAAAAGAATTAGTAATAGAGCTGAAATATTTTTTAGGAAAAGCAGTTATTGAAAATATTCACCGGATAAGTCGTCCGGGTTTACGTATATATAAACGTTCCAAAAACTTACCTAAAATAATGTCCGGATTAGGCATTGCAATAATTTCTACCTCACGAGGAATTATGACGGATAGGAATGCTCGTAAAGCTCGAATTGGTGGAGAAATACTCTGTTATGTAGCTTAAAGGAGAAACAGATGTCGCGAGTAGCTAAATGTCCTATTTATCTTCCTCAAAATGTGTTAGTAAAATTAAAGGGACAAAATATTTGGGTTTCTGGTGCTAAAGGTAACTTACATTGTCTAATTCATAATGCAGTAGAAATTGTTCAAATAAAACATATCATCACTTGTAAACCTTTTGATTCTAGTCTTGTTAATGGATGGGCACAAGCCGGAACAGCTAGAGCGCTGATAAAAATTATGATAGTTGGAGTAACAGAAGGTTTTGAAAAAAGACTGCAACTTGTGGGAATTGGGTATCGTGCTTTTATGAAAGGAAAAATTTTAAATTTAGCGTTAGGTTTTTCTCATTTAATAAAGTATAAAATTCCTGAAGAAATTACAGTAGAATGTCCTACTCCTACTGAAATTGTAGTCAAAGGAATTGATAAGCAGTTAATTGGTCAAACTGCAGCAAATATTTATTGCTATAAAAAACCAGATCCTTATAAAGGAAAAGGAATACGTTATCTTAATCAAGTCATTCGTCTCAAAGAAGCTAAAAAAAAGTAAGATTAATAACCTATGAACAAAAAAATTGCTCGTATCCGAAGAGCGCGTTGTACGCGAATGAAATTAAAAAAATTACAAATTATACGTTTATTAGTTCATCGTACTTCACGACATATTTATGCTCAAATTCTGGAGGATACTAGGGAGGGATGTAAAGTGCATGTTACAGCATCTACCTTAGAACCTGATATAAAAAATCGTAAAGTAATTTTTACGGGCAATAAAGAAGCGGCCAGAATAGTAGGAACTACTATTGCACACCGTGCGCTTAAAAAGGGAATTCAAGTAATATCTTTTGACCGGGCAGGATTTTTATATCATGGACGAATTAAAGAATTAGCCGAAGCTGCTAGAAGAGCAGGTTTAAAATTCTAAAGACAGTCAAATAGCATATATTCAATCTAAAAAAAATTAGGCTTAGATTTCAGATCTCGTCAGGAGTGTAATAATATTAAATGATTAATTCGAACATAGATAAGATAGGGGGAGATTTACAAGAAAAAATGATTTCTGTAAATCGAGTATCTAAAACTGTCAAAGGTGGACGTATATTTAGTTTTGCCGCTCTAACTGTAGTAGGTAATAAAAATGGTAGAGTAGGAGTGGGTTATGGTAAAGCTCGGGAAGTACCTATTGCCATTCAAAAAGCTATGGAAAAAGCACGTCGAAATATGATGAATTTTTATCTTGATCAGGGTACTTTATATTATCCCATAAAGGGATTTCATACGGGTACTAAAGTTTACATGCAGCCAGCTTCTGAAGGAACTGGTATTATTGCAGGAGGAGCAATGCGTGCAGTATTAGAAGTAGCAGGCATAAGAAATGTATTAGCTAAATCTTATGGTTCCACCAATCCTCTTAATGTAGTTCGTGCCACTATAAAAGGACTTGCTAGTATGAAAACTCCTGAAATGATTGCTTGTAAACGTGGTAAAAAAATTAAAGAAATTTATTGTTAATATTAAATAAAAATGTCTAAAATGATAAAAATTACTCAAATTAGAAGTTCTATTGGTCGTCTTCCAAAACATAAAGCAACTTTAAAAGGTCTAGGATTACGATATATTGGACATAGTGTAATGAGAAAAAACATTTCCGAAATTCGCGGAATGGTTAAAAGTATTTCATACCTCCTAAAAATAGAAGAGGTTCAGTAAATATGTATTTAAATACTATTAGTCCTCCTTTAGGAGCTAAGAAACATCCTAGAAGATTAGGAAGAGGGATTGGATCAGGATTAGGAAAAACTGGGGGAAGAGGACATAAAGGACAAAAATCTCGATCTGGTAATAAAATTCATCGAGGTTTTGAAGGTGGGCAAACACCTTTATATAGACGGTTACCTAAAGTTGGATTTCATTCTCTTAAAAAATTACAAACATCCGAAATTATTCTTGACGATCTTGAAAAAATAAAGTGTATAAATATTAATCTTAATACTTTAAAAAAGTATGGTCTAGTAAGTAATAAAATAAGATTTGCTAAGATCATTTGCTCGGGCAAAATAAGTATTCCTCTTATTATTCATGGCAATATACGCGTAAGTAAGGGAGCACAATGTGCTATTGAAACTGCAGGAGGAAAAATAGAGGGTATTAATTATACATATGAAGATAAATAAAATCTCATCTAGTTTGGACTTGCAGACTTATACAGGAGGATTTCAATCTCTTAAAAGGCGCTTATTATTTGTTGTATTAGCTATTCTAGTTTTTCGCATTGGTTCTTTTATTCCTCTACCAGGTATAGATGTAACTATAATTTCTCAGTTATTTGAGAAACAACGAGGAACTATTTTAGAAATGTTTAATATGTTTTCAGGAGGAGCTTTAAGTCATGCTTCAATTTTTTCTTTAGGAATCATGCCCTATATTTCTGCGTCAATTATCATACAATTACTTACTGTTCTACATTCAGGTTTAGGAGATCTCAAAAAAGAAGGAGAAATAGGAAGACGTAAAATTAACCAGTATATACGTTATTGTACTCTACTCTTAGCTTTACTTCAAGCAACCGGCATTGCATTTGGATTATCTAATCTGCCCGGAATGCAAAGATTAATATTATTTCCCGGATTTTCATTTTATTTAACAGCTATTACTAGTTTAGTATCCGGTACTATGTTACTTATGTGGTTAGGAGAAAAGATAACTGAACATGGTATTGGAAATGGGATCTCAATCATTATTTATATTGGAATAGTTGCAGGATTACCCCCCGCTCTGGGAAAAACTATAGAACATTTTAGATTAGGTGAATTGCATTTTTATCAGCTTTTAATAACAGTCATGATGGTATTCATTGTAACTTTATTAGCTGTTTTTGTTGAAAGAGGACAACGAAAAATTAAAGTGCATTATGCTCTTCGACAGCCACTACGACGAATTAATATAGTAACTTTACAACATCATACTACTCATTTACCATTAAAAGTAAATATGGCGGGAGTAATACCAGCTATATTCGCATCTAGCATTATCTTATTTCCTGCTACCCTAGCTTCTTGGTTTGGAGGAGGTTTAGGATGGTCTTGGTTAACCAACTTAGCTTATATTTTTCAACCAGGAACACCTTTATATATGCTGAGCTATACAATAGCCATTATTTTTTTCAGTTTTTTTTATACCTCTTTAGTTTTTAATTCCCGAGAAACGGCAGATAATTTAAAAAAATCCGGAGCTTTTTTACAAGGAATTCGACCGGGTGAACAAACGGCAAAGTATATAAATAAAATAATGAATCGTTTAACTTTAATGGGTGCTTTATATATAATTATAATTTGTTTATTACCTGAGTTAATACGAGGATCTTTGGGAGTTCCATTTCATTTTGGAGGAACATCATTGCTAATTGTTGTAGTAGTAATTATGGATTTTATGTGTCAAATACAAACAATAATGATGTCTAAACAATATGAGTCAATTTTGAAAAAAGCTAAACTGAAAGGTTATGAACGTTAATTAGGAGCCTTCATGAAGGTACGCACTTCAGTTAGAAAGTTATGTCGTAATTGTAAAATAGTAACTCGGAGAGGAGTAGTAAGAATTATTTGTACCGATCCTAAACATAAGCAGCGACAAGGATAGTTAAGGAAAAAATTAGTAAAGAAGTAGTGTTTTTTTGCTTAAAGATTGATACAATCCATAATCCGATAAGAAGATATTTAATCTAATTCCATAGGAGCATATAGTGATCCGGATAGCAGGCATTAATATATCAGAGAATAAAAATGCCATTAGAGCTTTAATGACAATATATGGTATTGGGAAAAGTCTCGCTCGAATAATTTGTGCTTCGGGAGGAATATGTGAAGATATAAAAATGAAAAATTTAACCGAAGAACAAATAGACTTTTTAAGAAGTCAAGTGCTTCAATATACTATTGAAGGAGATCTCCGTAGGCAAGTGTCGCTTAATATAAAGAGACTTATGGATGTAGCTTGTTATCGGGGTTTGCGTCATAGAAAAAGTTTACCAGTTCGTGGACAACGTACCAAAACCAATGCTCGAACTTGTAAAGGACCACGAAAACCAATAAAAAAATAAAATAAAAATGTGAAATAAATGACAAAAATAACCAGATCACGAAAACGCGTAAAAAAACAAATTTTAGATGGAGTAGCTCATATATATGCTTCTTTTAATAATACTATAGTTACTATTACTGATCGTCAGGGCAACGCGTTAGGATGGGCGACATCGGGAGGATCAGGATTTCGGGGGTCACGTAAGTCTACCCCATTTGCTGCACAAATAGCCGCTGAACGATGTGCAGCCGCTGTTAAAGATTATGGTTTGAAAAATTTGGAAGTGCTGGTAAAAGGTCCTGGTCCCGGAAGAGAATCTAGTGTCAGAGCTTTAAATGCTGCTGGATTTCGCATTATTAATATAACTGATGTAACCCCCATTCCTCATAATGGTTGTCGTCCTCCTAAAAAGAGACGAGTGTAAAAATTACTCTAATTATTAGAGGAAGGAGAAAAATTATATGGGCAGATATTTAGGACCTAAACTTAGGTTGAGTAGACGAGAAGGAGTAGATTTATTATTAAAATCGGGGATACGAAGTTTAGATTCTAAATGTGCACTTCAACGTTATCCTGGACAACATGGCGCTCGAAAAAATAGGTTATCTGATTATGGACTGCAATTACGTGAAAAACAAAAACTTCGTCGAATATATGGAATATTAGAACGACAATTTCGTAATTATTATAAATTAGCTACTCGTCTTAAAGGAAATAAGGGAGAAACTCTTTTGCAACTCTTAGAGAGACGATTAGATAATATTATATATCGTTTAGGATTTGCTTCTACACGTGCGGAAGCACGTCAACTAGTATCTCATAAAGCCATTAATGTAAATAACAAGGTGGTAAACATACCTTCTTATCAAGTATCTCCACATGAAGTTATTAGCATAAATAATAGAGCACGAGATCAACAACGTATAAAAATTTCTTTATCACTAGCTGCTGATCAACGTGAAGAATGTAATTGGCTAGAAGTGAATATTTCGGAGATGTCGGGATATTTAAAGAATATACCCGAACGAATAGATCTTCCAAAAGATATCAATGAACACATGATTATAGAGTTATACTCAAAATAATTTTGGTATCTTACTACTTTTTCTAAAATATCTCAATGAAAATAATACGAGGACAGAATGCAGAGTAATATGACAGGATTACTAAGACCACATTTAGTAGATATTGAGCAAAAAAGTTTGACCCATGCTAAAATTACTCTAGAACCATTAGAACGTGGATTTGGTCATACTTTAGGAAATGCTTTAAGACGAATATTATTATCTTCGTTACCAGGTTGTGCAGTGACCGAAGTAGATATCGATGGAGTATTACATGAATATACAAGTAAAGTAGGTATAAAAGAAGATATATTAGAAATTATTTTAAACTTAAAAGAACTAGCAGTGAAAATAAAAGATAAAGATAAAGATGAAGCTTTTGTTGTGCTAAATAAATCTGGTTTAGGACCCGTTACAGCTGGGGATATTATCCATGATATAAATATTGAAATGGTCAGACCTAAACAGATAATTTGTAATTTAACTACCGTGAGATCTTGTATAAATATGCGCATTAAAGTCGAAAGAGGTCGCGGATATATTCCGGCTTCAGCTAGAATCAAAACTTTTACTGATCGGCCGATTGGTCGACTTTTAGTTGATGCATGTTATAGTCCAATAGAACATATTTCTTATAATGTGGAATCAGCAAGAGTAGAACAACGTACAGATCTAGATAAATTAGTTATAGAAATGAAAACAAATGGGACTATAGATCCAGAACAGGCACTTAGAAGTGCAGCTACTATTTTAGCAGAACAATTAGAAGCATTTGTGGATTTACGGGAGGTGTGTAAACCTGAAATAAAAGTTAAAAAACCTGACTTTGAACCAATTCTATTGCGTTCCGTTGATGATTTAGAGTTAACTGTCAGATCTGCTAATTGTCTAAAAGCAGAAGCCATTCATTACATTGGTGATCTAGTGCAACGTACTGAAGTAGAACTACTTAAAACTCCTAATTTAGGAAAAAAATCTTTAAATGAGATTAAAGATGTATTAGCACTGAGATGTTTATCATTAGGAATGCGTTTAGAAAAGTGGCCTCCCTCCAGTCTTATCGAATCAGAAATCAATAAAAGGACCAAATAATGCGACATCGTAAGATTGGACGTAAACTAAACTGTAAAAGTAACATGCGCAAAGCTTTGTTTCTTAATCTATCCAAAGAATTAGTTAGACATGAAATTATTAAAACTACTTTACCTAAAGCAAAAGAACTTCGGCGTATTATTGAGCCTCTTATTACTTTTGCTAAAGTAGATAATTTATCTCGAAGAAGATTAGCCTTTTCTAAAATCCGAACGAAGACAATAGTAAAAAAATTATTCGATGATATTGGTCCTCGATTTATCAATTGTCCGGGAGGATATACAAGAATATTAAAATGTGGCTTTCGTACTGGCGATCAGGCGCCCATGGCATATATTGAGCTTATTAATCGTATCGTTCTTAAAAATTAACATTCTAATTAATTTAACCTTAATGAGTAGAAGTAGGAATTTCAGGTATTATATTAACTAATATTTTCGTTTTAACATGAGGATGAAAATCTAATAATACTTCATGTTGACCACTAGTTCGTAAACTATCCTCTGGTAGTTTAATTTCATTTCTATGAATTAGAATACCGGTCATTATAATGCTATTCATAATTTCTCGAGTTCCAATAGAACCAAATAATTTACCTTCAGGTCCAATTTTAGCAGGAATTTTGAATTCTCCCACAGATTGAATCTGAGCGGATCGTTTTAAAGCATTATTTAATAATTCTAATTTGTTGGTTTCTAATTGTTGTTGTTGTGTATAAAAAAAATCTATATTCTGAGGAGTAGCAGGAAGAGCTAATCGTCTCGGAAATAAAAAATTTCTAGCATATCCCGCTTTGACCGAAACTTGCTCTCCACATTTACCTAAATTTGATACAGTATCGAGTAAAATAATTTTCACTATTATATGTTCTCCGTAGAGATTGAAAGATCTAGATCATTATTGACGATCAGTATAGGATAATAAAGATAAAAAACGCGCTATTTTTATAGCTCTCGATAATTGTCGTTGATATTTAGCACACGTACCAGTAATCCTACTCGGAACTATTTTACCACTTTCACTAATATAGTTTTTAATAGTAGAAATATCCTTATAATCAATAATTTTTACGCCTTCTGCAGTGAAACGACAAAATTTACGTCGCCGAAAATAATATGTCATTTATTAGTAATCCTCTCTTAATTTCTTTACTCTTGTTTTATCTATTTTATTATATAATAATACTACCAAATTTTGGTTTTATGATAAAAATCAGTTGTTTCTTTCTTCATTGAGAATTTGAGATATATATTTGTAATCTTCCTCTTTGTGTTCTTAAGTTTTTCAGATGCATACCTTTTTGAAAGCAATGAAAAAAGATCTAATAAAACTACATATTCTTGTTCTTTTAATAAGAATATTTTATCCACCGAAACACATAATAATTGGATATGAAAATTAAATAACTCCGTTTTAACTTTCACTTTTTTTCAAGATATTATCACTCTCTTGTATATCTTGTTTTAACAATTTTGCTATAGGAGATATTTCAGTAAACGCATGTTTTACGCTCATTATAATACTTCTAATAATCTTATCATTATAGCGAAAATTAACATTTAACTCTTTAATCACAGATGGAGTACTTTCTATGTTAAAAAGAACATAATGGGCTTTATGTAATTTCTTAATTGGGTAAGCTAAAGTACGTCGTCCCCAATTTTCTAGACGATGTATTTTTCCTCCCTGCGAAGTAATAGTGTTGGAATAAGTATCTATTAAGATCTGTACTTCTTCACTATGATCAGGATGGATCATCAATACGATTTCGTAATGACGCATTAAAATTTTCTCCTTTTTTCGATCTATGGTTCTTATTTAAGATTTATTAAAATTATCAAAAAATCGCTGTCGCACTGCTTCAAAAAGACAGATACCTGTTGCTACAGAGACGTTAAGGGTGGATATATTTCCGAGTATAGGAATACTAACCAACTCATCACAATATTTTTTCGTTACACTCCTTATTCCATGAGATTCTGAACCCATAACTAATGCTATAGATCCAGTCAATTTAATCTTATAAAGAGAGTGGTGTGAGTTTGCACTTGTTCCTATCACCGATACTTGGCATTCTTCAGTAAGGGTTCTTAACATTTGGTTAATATTAGTAACCGTAAAAATATTGATATCTTCCAAAGAACTACACGCAATTTTTTTTACTGTAGCATTATTAATCTTTGCAGAACGATGTTTAGAAATTACCACTGCATCCACCCCGGCAGCATTTGCTGTACGTAAACAAGCTCCTAAATTATAGGGATCAGTGATCCTATCTAATACTAATAATAAGGGATCGATTTTATTTATTAAAAATTTTAATAAATCTTTTTCACCCAATCTCGGTTCATCTGTTGTAATATGTAATAAAATTCCTTGATGTACTTTTCCTCCAGTTTGCAAATTCATCCACTTAATGCTGACAGGATGGATAAGAATTTCTTGTTTTTCAAGAAGATCTATTATAGATTGCAAACGTTTGTTTTTAAATTCTTTTATAATATATGCTACTTTACAACATTGAGGTTTAGATTGTAGGAGTGAATAAACTGCATGGATTCCATAAATTAACTTACTCATGTTAATATAAGTGATATTTTTACTTTATTTTGGTAAAAATTCATTAAGTTTTTCCAAAGGTTTTCTCAAATTTATTTTTTATTAAAAGAAAAAATATTAATTGAGATAGTAGAAAAGATAAAGTTCTATCTAGTAGATAGATGAGTACTAAAATATTTGAGGCTTTATCTAAGCATTAACATTTTTTATGTCTCTCGGATAAAAGATAATATTTATTATATCTAAATTTAATAACACAGAATGAATTTGAATATATTTTTCATTTCTTTCACTTAGTTTATTAATTTTTCGAGGGAAGATATTTAAATTATAATTTTTACATTAGTTAATAATTCAAACTATCCTCTTGACATATGGTACGGTACTTATAGAGCCATCTCTCTTCTTCTGAAGAGAATAATTATCTTTATTCATCAATAAGAAAAAAGATAATAATCTTTAACCTGTATAGATCAAGGATTACGTAAAAAAATAATAGTGTTTCCTTTGTGCTGATAATGTTAAATCGCACCACTTTGGATGCCTTGCGTAGATTCTGTCCATCCTAGCTTTTATCGGTGGAATATTTTCTATTCCTCTGTTAGAGAGGGTAGAGACTTTATTTAAGAACCATCCTATCTTTCATAGATCACATATATTTTTAATTTTTTTTTTCAACCATCGAGTACATCTCATTTGGTTAGACACAGTTCGCACAAAGAATTAACTTCTATGGCTCAGGAGAGCCTAACTATTTTACCCTTGTTGATCCAGATTCATTTCTTTTTTATATAAAGGTATTCTCCCACTTTATCTGTTAATTTCGTTGTAAATGCTTTCACTATGCCGATAATATTCTCTATATAACGAAGTCCAATTACTCCTCCCGTTACTATCGTATTAGAAGAAGTCACATAGCGATATGTTCCAGGATCTATAGCCAGCAACATTCCTTGCGAACCTTTATCTTCGTCAGCAGGATCTATTACTTTGCCAGTCATTCCTATTATCTTGTTTTTCTGTACTTTTTCTCTAGGTCTATCTAAAGACCTATAAGGGGATAAAACTAACAAACGTTATGAGTAGATAATAATCATTCTCTGATGGAAATCACTATATTTTGAATTCTTGTATTTTTTTTGAATAACTACTCTGGGGCTCCTATCAATCCAGGACTTATTATATTTATAATATTTTTATATAAAATTTCCGAGCAAATTAAATGTCAAATAGTTTTTTTTTACCATTTATTACTAGAGTATGTCGTCATTATAGCCTCCTGGAAATGTTACGACATAATTAGCGCGGGATCTTAATAAATTTACCATTTTTCCCTTCTCTTCATCAACCCATGGCGGACTTCCAATTACAATATTTTACCGATTTTTATATCACTAATAATTTTTATTAAAGCTAGTTCTACTTTAATCATTTTGGGAAATAGAACTTAAATATAACTAAATAATTTATTATTACTCGGCACGAGAGGATTTGAACCTCTGACCCCTGCCACCCCATGACAGTGCGCTACCAAACTGCGCTACGTGCCGTAAATTCATAATTCAACTCGGATAAAATCAATATGAATAATTTTAGACTTAAATGGATGGTGCTGGACTTCTTTAACTTTTACAGAGTTTTGTTGATTATTTACAATGATGATGAGTTTTTCAGTAAAAAATTTACTTTTTTCTTGTAACTTTATTACAAGATTATGATCCAATATTATAAATAGAGGAGGATGATTGCCTCCATAAATAATAGCGGGGAACCTATTACCTGCTCGTAAACGTCTACTAGCAGAGGTACCATGTATAATTTTGGGGATAGCATTAATCGTAATCATTTTATCGTTTTTTTTCATCCAATTAAAAAATTATCATAACATTTAATGTGAGTAACTGTAGGGAATTAGGTTCCTAGTAATTTTTATCATATTTTTTCTTCTTTCTTAAAGAAAGAGATTTAGATTAAATCTGATTTCATCCAATTCTTTTTAACCACGAAATTTCTTCTTTCCATCTTAAAAAATTAGGAGTTTCGAGTATCATAGGTATTTTCTCAAAACGAATATCTTTTATTATCCATTTAAAAGATGATAAGCCTATATTACCTTGCCCTAAATTGGCGTGACGATCAATGCGACTATTAAGAAAATTTTTACTGTCATTAAGATGCATAGCCCGTAGATATGTTAGGTTAATAATTTTATCAAACTCCAAAAAAGTTTTTTGATATGTGTCCTCTGTAGTAAAATTATAACCAGCAGCAAAAGCATGACAAGTATCAAAACATACTCCAATACGAGATTTATCTTCTACTTGATCAATGATTGATGCAATTTGTTCAAAACTATGGCCAATAGTACTTCCCTGTCCCGCTGTGTTTTCAATAAGACCAATTATATTAGTTGTATTATCAAATGCTATATTAATAGATTCAGCTACACGTTTAATACATGAGAATATACTTATCTGATTTAAATGATTACCAGGATGAAAATTAATAAATTTTAATTTTAATTTATTACAACGATTTATTTCATCTATAAAGGATTCTCGTGATTTTTCTAAATTGTATTTTACCGGATGTCCAAGATTAATTAAATAACTAGTATGCGGCACGATCTGTTGAGATGTAAAATTATATATTTTACAAAATTTAATAAAATTGTTAATGCTTTCTTTATTCATCTGCACAGACATCCACTGACGAGGATTTTTAACAAAAAGTGCAAAGGCAGACGCATTAAGATTATGAGCTTGTAATACCGCATTTTTTAAACCACCTTTTATACTAACATGGCTTCCTATATATTTCATATAAATTTTAAAAAAATTAAATATTACTGATATTACCAAAATAATTTTATTTGTGATAATTAAGAATTATATTTTTTATATTACCCGAAAAATTTATTTAGTTCAAAAAAAACACAATATAGAGCTATTCTAGGTAATATTAAGCTATTTATAATAATAACTTTTTTAGTGATGATAAATACATCTTTCTTAGATTAAGAAGGGTACTACTTACTTAAGCGCTCTAGATCCAAAAAATCATTTTTAAATATCAACCACTATATTGAAGCTTTTTGTAATCTTAAATATAATAATTATTTATACAGATATTCTTTGTTATAAAGATGAAAAAAGATATTAATTATGCATTATCTATTATGTAATGAATCACTGAATCAGTCTAGTTGACGTACTCCTTATAAAGAACTATTTTTAGATTTTTAAGTAAAATGTTAAAGAAAATTTAACACAATATTTTACTTCATATATTTCGTTTGTATTTTATTTTGTAAATATTTATTTTTCTAATTAGAGAAGAAGCATAAAATTGAAAACCACTAATTGTGTTAACATAATAATTATTTTTAAAGGTAAAAAATTTACTGGTAATAAGCAAGAAATATTAATAGAACAACTTGAAAATCAAGGTTTTAGAATTCCTTATTATTGTCGAGTAGGAATTTGTGGCGAATGTAAACTACAATTGATCGCCGGAAAAATAATTCCTCCGGCTATAAATAAATTTTTTCTATCTTGCTCTTCCATACCTAATAGTAATATTGAAATAGTTTAACAGTAAGCATACTACTATTAATTAGTACTTTGAGGATATTGATTGCATTTTATATTAGATGAGAGTAAATATACTGAATATATTATTCGTTCAAGGATTTGAATAATCTGAATCAATTAGAGATCTAATCTGGAAATAGAGATGGAATTTTTTTTAAAAAATTGTTGATTCATGTTTTTTTTGATACCCCAGTTAATATTTGCTCTTGTAGGACAATAGAATTGTTTCTAAGTTTTTCTAAATGAGATAGGCTCCATAAAGACAGTAAGAAAAAATAATTAATAACTTAATTAAAACATTATCTTCTCAAATATCCTAATATATTATAATGAACAGAGTTTCAGTGATAGATATCCTTCAAGGTAGGATTGATATTAATACAATTGTAACTTTAACAGGATGGGTTCGAACTCGAAGATCATCAAAGGCGGGTATTTCATTTATATCTCTAAATGATGGTTCTTGCTTAAAGAGTATGCAAGTTATTACAGATGAATCATTATCTAATTATAAACAAGAAATATTACGTTTATCTACAGGATGTTCGGTCATTGTAACAGGTGAGCTAGTAATTTCTCCCGGAAAGAATCAAAAGTGGGAGATTATTACTCATAAAATTGAGATATTAGGGTGGGTAGAAAATCCTGAAACTTATCCTATTTCATCAAAAAAACATTCGGTACAATACTTACGAGATCTTCTTCATTTACGTCCACGTACCAATTTCATTAGTTCTATGATCCGAATACGTCATAGCATTGCTCAAGCTATCCATACTTTTTTTCATAAAAATGGATATTGGTGGATATCTACTCCAATTATTACTTCTGCTGATCCTGAAGGTATAGGATCCATGTTTCGGATAACCACATTAGATCTAGATCATTTACCACGGAACTCCCATGGTAATATAGATTTTAGAAAGGATTTTTTTGGTAAGGAAATCTTTCTTACTGGCACGGGACAGTTAAATGGAGAAGCCTATGCTTGTGCTTTAAAAAAAATTTATACTTTTGGTCCTACTTTTCGAGCAGAAAATTCTAATACTAGTCGTCATTTATCCGAATTCTGGATGGTTGAACCGGAAGTAGCATTTGCTACATTACAGGATATTATTATCTTAGCAGAAGAACTATTAAAATCGATTATAAGAACAGTGCTCAGTGAACGAGAAGAAGATATAAATTTTTTATCTTCTTTTTTAGATGTAAGAATTATACCAACTTTAGAAAAATTTCTTTCTAATAGAATTATTCGGATAGATTATACTGAAGCTATAAAAATCCTCTTATCTAGTAATAATAAATTTACAATTCCAGTCTTCTGGGGCATTGATCTGGCCTCGGAACATGAACGATATCTAACTGAGCATTATTTTCATCAACCTATAGTGGTGATAAATTATCCTAAAGATATCAAGGCTTTTTATATGCGTATTAATGATGATAGTAAAACTGTAGCTTCTATGGATCTTTTAGTTCCGGGGATAGGTGAAATTATTGGTGGTTCTCAGCGAGAGGAAAGAATTAGCTTCCTTGATAGTCGTTTAGATGCATTGGGATTAAAAAAAGAAGATTATTATTGGTATCGTGATTTACGAAAGTATGGTACAGTTCCTCATTCAGGTTTTGGTTTAGGTTTTGAACGTTTAATATCGTATATAACTGGAATACCGAATATAAGAGATGTCATTCCTTTTCCTAGAACTGCAAGAAATGCTCGTCTGTAGACTAATATTCCTTGATAAGGACTTTTTTAGTTCAAATCCAATTATTGACAAAAATAATTTTTATATTTTATAATACAGATCAAATTTATTGATCCTCTGTAGTTCAGTTGGTAGAACGGCGGACTGTTAATCCGTATGTCACTGGTTCGAGTCCAGTCAGAGGAGCCATAAATTATTCACTTTATTTTGAAGAATCTCAAAATTATAACTGTAATTATTCACAGAACTCTTAAAATGATATTCTTTATAGATGCACTGCCATTGATCAGAAGCATATAATGGGAAATAAGTATCTCCGGATACTTCTAAGTCAATAGAAGTGAGATAAAGAAAATTAGCTACACTTAATAACTGATTATATAGGCTCTCTCCACCAATAACCATAATTTCTTTAGCCTGGCAAGCAAGTTCTAGAGCCGCTGATATTGAGGGAACAAAAAATACGTCTTTATTATGTTTATTTATTGTTTTACTAATCACGATATTATATCTGCCCCTTAAAGGCATTGCTCCCAGAGATTCCCAGGTACAGCGTCCCATAATAATAGGTTTATTCCAAGTATGTTTTTTGAACCAAATTTTATCCAGGGGTAAATTCCATGGTAAGGAATTTTTGATCCCAATAACGTTATTATAAGATCTAGCTACAATTAAACTTATTATCATTTTAAGATGTCTTTTATAAAAAAGTATATAAAAATATAAATTAGAAAAAATTTTCTTTATCACATAAAGAATGGTTAATAATACCTAACATAAAATTCATAGTCACCAGAAGGATTATTCATCTTAATGATATTGTTTCTTCTTTTTAAGAAAGTAATAAACGAATTTTCAGGGATGCAGGATCTAAAACACCATTTATAAACTTATAACTACTATCCTCTGAGCCAAATATTTTAGCTAATTCGATACCTTCATTAATAACTACTTTATAAGGAATTTCATTGCGATAAATAAGCTCAAAGAACGAAATTCTCAAAATTACTTTTTCTATTTGTCCTACATGCTCTAATCGGCGATTAATGTAAATTTTAATTAACTGATCTATCTCGGGATAATGATTCACTACGCCGTGTAATAAGTCATGAAAATATATCACGTCTATATTTTTTCCCTTTAAGTCTGAAAGAAACTGATGTTCAATTTCGCTGATATCATTTCCTGATAATTGCCATCCGTACAAGGCTTGGAGCGCACCCTCGCGAGCTCGTTTTCTATTTCTTTGGAATGAGGAGTTATTCACAAGAATCTATAGTTAGATTATATTCACAAATATTTTTTCTCTCAAATTTATACGATCACTGTTATTTGACTAATATCTTGGGATCGCGAAGAATAACAACGTTTATATTTGATGAGAGGATAAAATTATCTCAGTCAATAATATATTATTTATATATAATATATATGGTGTAAGATGGTGCCCGGAGGTGGAATTGAACCACCGACACAGGGATTTTCAATCCCTTGCTCTACCAACTGAGCTATCCAGGCGGCCATTTAAATAAATTTTTTTTGGAGAATACTATTCTAGTTCTGATATTTTATTATCTTTCATATTAATGTTTACTGAGTACAATCAGTTATCCATGAAAGATATTGTTTATCCCCCATTGTAACTGATAATACTAATATTTCCGGCATTTTATATGGATGATGATTTTTAATAAAAAGTTGTAAGGATGATAACTTAACTGAATCTGTTTTTATTACCATTTGTACTTCTTGAGATATTTGAATCTTTCCCTCCCAGAAGTAGAAACTAGTAGCCTGACGCAGATTCGTAACACAAGCGGCTAGTCTTAACTGCAACATTTGTTCTGAAAATTGAAATGCCCACTTTTCATTAGGTACAGTACACAAAACCAGAATGGTAGTGGGGTTATTCATCTTAATACTCCTTATGAGGAAGATAATTCCATGAAATTTTAGAAAAAAATTATTTTAATATTGGTTCAATTACTCGTTGTAATCCTACTAAATGTTCATTGGGAGAGGTACGTATCAAAACTACTCCTTGAGTATTGCGACTAACAATACTAACTTCAGAAACTCGGGTTCGTACTAGGGTGCCAGCATCTGTAATCATCATGATTTGATCTTCTTCTTCTACTTGTACTGCTCCAATTACTGATCCATTACGCTTAGTTACTTTTATGGAAATTACTCCTTGAGTAGCCCGACATTTAAGAGGATATTCTTTAATAGAAGTTCGTTTACCATATCCATTTTTAGTGACTGTTAGGATATCTCCTTTTTCTTGCGGTATGATTAATGATACCACATGATCTTCAGATGACAGTTTTATTCCACGTACTCCCGAAGAACTACGACCCATAGGTCGTACAGTATATTCTTTAAATCGCACTACTTTACCAGCTGACGAAAATAGCATTACTTCATTAGTACCCCCAGTTATATCTACACCTATTAGCTCATCACCATGATTAAGATTAATAGCAATAATACCGCTATTACGAGGTCTAATAAATTCAATTAATGGAGTTTTTTTAACTATGCCATTTGCAGTAGCCATAAATACATGTCGTCCTGCAACATATTCCTGTACCGGAAGGATTGTAGTAATACGTTCATTAGTATTTAATGGTAAAAGATTTATAATAGGTCTTCCTTTTGAACCGCTATTGGATTCTGGTAACTGATATACCTTAAGCCAGTATAAACGACCAAAACTTGAAAAACATAGAATAGAATCATGTGTATTAGCTACTATAATTCGCTCTATATAATCTTCTTCTTTAATAGAAGCAGCAGATCTTCCTTTTCCGCCTCTATGTTGAGCTTCATATTCGGATATACGTTGATACTTAACATATCCTTGATGCGATAATGTAACTACTACTACAGTTTTATTAATTAGATCTTCCAAATTCACATCTACCGTTTTAGCAGTAATTTCCGTCTGACGTTGATCACCAAACTGAGCTCTAATCTTTTCTAGTTCCTCCCGGATAACTTTCATTAAAATTTTAGGATTATTGAGAATATGATCAATCTTAGTAATTGTTACTAATAAATTTTCATGATCTTTTATCAAATGTTTCTGTTCTATACTAGTTAATTTATGTAAACGTAATTCTAATAAAGCTTGTACTTGTTTTACAGAAAGAAAATATTTTTCTTCTCGACTGCTATTATGGAGATATTGAGATAAATTATGTTCTTTTAAAGAAAAAGAATATGCTCTTAAAGTTGCTGTAGCTTCGACGGTATTTTTAGCATTACGAATTATTTCAATAATCGGATCAATATTAATTAATGACACTATTAATCCCTCTAATATATGGGCACGTAATCGCGCTTTATGTAAATCAAAAATTAACCGTCTTGTAACTACTTCTCGACGATGACTAATAAAAGCAGCAATAATATCTTTTAAGGATAAAAGTTTTGGTTTTCCCTGATCTAATGCTACCATATTAATACTAAAGGTAATTTCTAATGAGGTAAGATTATAAAGATTATTTAAAACTACTTGACTGAGAGCATCTCGTTTAATTTCAATGACTATCCTTATCCCATCTTTATCAGATTCATCACGTAATGAACTAATTCCGGTAATCTGTTTTTCTCTTACTAATTCAGCAATTTTTTGCATTAATCGAGATTTATTCACTTGATATGGTATTTCAAAAAAGATCAGAGTTTCTCGTCCGGAGCGCAGATCTTTTTCTATTTTATAACGTGCTCGAATATAAATTTTTCCTCTACCAGTATGGTAGGCTTCTTGAATTCCACTACTACCATTAATAATAGCAGCAGTCGGAAAATCTGGTCCCGGAATATGTTCTAGAAGTTCTGGAATACTAATATTCTCATTCTCTATATATGCCAGACATCCATTTATCACTTCTATTAAGTTATGTGGAGGAATATTAGTAGCCATCCCTACAGCAATGCCAGATGCACCATTAATTAATAAATTAGGTATTTTGGTAGGTAAGACGACTGGTATTAGTTCATTTCCATCATAGTTAGGTACAAAATCCACAGTATCTTTGTCTAGATCGGACAACATTTCATGAGAAATTTTGGACATACGAACTTCAGTGTAACGCATTGCTGCGGCTGAATCGCCATCAATTGAACCAAAATTTCCTTGACCATCTACTAAGATATAACGTAATGAGAAAGGTTGTGCCATTCTAACTAAAGCATCATATACCGCCATATCACCATGAGGATGGTATTTACCGATTACATCACCAACTATCCGCGCAGACTTTTTATAAGTTCGATTCCAATCATTACCTAATATATGCATAGCATAAAGAATACGACGATGTACAGGTTTTAATCCATCTCTAACATCAGGTAATGCGCGTCCTACTATTACTGACATCGCGTAATTTAAATATGATTTTTCTAATTCTTCTTCAATTTTAATAGGTATAATTTCACTTGTCAGCTTATTCATGAAGCTCAGAGTCCTCAGTAGGATAGTAAGAGGTATATTTTAATGGATAATAAATTATTATCTATCTAGTAGATAATTCAACAAAGATGAACTTAGAAATAAATTCTATTTAATAAAAATGATATTATATCTAATATATTATATCACTTTATACTTACATAAGTAAAGTATTTGTTTTTTTAGAAGAATGATTCTCTTCATATTTCTAGTTTTGTTCAGAGGATGTAAATATAAAATTATCGAATAATATTGAGGATGAATATTGGATGAACTGGGCGTTGAAATTAGCTAATCACGCCGGGAAGTTAGGTGAAGTACCAGTGGGAGCTGTTCTAGTTCGAAATCAAATTCTATTAAGTGAAGGATGGAATTCTAGCATTAGTTTCCATGATCCAACCGCTCATGCTGAAATTATAGCTTTACGACGTGGAGGAGAGATATTATCTAACTATAGATTGCTCAATACCACTCTTTATGTCACTCTAGAACCATGTTTAATGTGTATGGGAGCTATACTACATAGTAGGCTTACGCGTTTAGTATTTGGCGCTTATGATAAGAAATATGGAGCTACTAAATTATTTCAAGAGAAAAAGATATTGGAATTTCATCATCCATTAAAATTAACAGGCAATGTATTAGGCATAACATGTAGTAATTTGTTAAAAAAATTTTTTCACCATTGTCGACAGAAAAAATCCAGTCCTAATTAGATAATTAAATATGGTTACTATTATTAGATAATAACTTCTAATAAGAACATAGGATGAGATTAACTATTGAGAGTCTAGAAGAGACTAATATCAATTTAGTGAGATAAAAAAATAAAATCAATTCCAAAAGGGAAGCAATTTCAAAGGTGAAAAAAAATATTCTTCTTACTCTAAGATGATACAGCGTCATAAGGTGCGACTAAAAGATAGTGTAAACAGCAGTCTGAAGGAAGATGAACTCAATAAATATCTTGGAAACATTTTATGTTCTTAGATTATGTTTTTTATTTGATAATAAACTACTAACTATTTTGGCCTCTTATAATAAAGACGACCAAAATATAATTATGAAATTTGTATTCTTTCAGTTATTCTTCTTATTTACAGTAGCTTTTCGTAATTTTGACATTTTAAATTATCATTAGTTTTTTTATATGGTTGCTGAGTTATAAACTAATAATTATTAACTAAAAATTTTAATAATGCTCTTAAATTACGTGGGGTACTAGCTGCTACAAAATTATCCTTTTTAAGGTAATTGTGTCCCCCATTAAAATCTGCTACTAAACCTCCTGCTTCACATATGATTAACATACCGGCCGCAATTTCTTCCATACTTACACCCATTATAAAATATCCATCCATTCGTCCTGCTGCTACATAGGCTAAATCTAGGATCCTAGCTCCGGTACTACGAATTTCTGCACCCTGTACAATCATCTTGTGGACTAATTTTATATAAGCATCACCATCTTTGTGGTACATTTTTGAAGAATATTCGGTTCCCACAATCATATTATTTATGGTCCGATCGAATGTACTTCGCCTCAAACGATATGCATTTAATTGAGAACCTTGTCCGCGAGCCGCCGTGAATAACTCATTACGCATAAAGTCATAAATAACTGCTATTTCAGTTCTATTTTTTATTCGAACAGCTACCGAAATGCTAAAATGCGGAAATTTTTTTCCAAAATTTATAACACCATCGAGGCTAGTAATTATCCATTGAATCTCTGAATCTTCCTCAAGATATTCAGAATAAATAGCATGATCGGGATAAGCTTGATGAATAACATCAATAATTATCTTTCTGGCTAATTTTAGCATATGAGATATCATAGAAAAATTTCTTTGTGGGTTAATAACATCAATTTTTTCATATCTTTCCGTAAGAAAATTACTAGCTTTACGTATAGCCCGGACTGCAATGTTAAGAATGGGATGCATTATACTCTCCACTGAGTTAAGTATTTTACGTGGTAAGTCTTCGATACCTTTCGTTTTCAGATAAAAAGAAAAAAATTTATGTTTAAATAAATCATTGTTTAGTTGACTAAAATACTAAAGTATGAGAATTATTCTAATAATATAAAAATTATAAAGTAAATAATCTCTCTTGCAAGAGAGATGCTATCAAGGTGTGGTAAATGAAGCTTACATCTAAGGGTTATTATGCAGTAACAGCTATCCTGGATCTGGCTATGCATTCTAAGGGACAACCAGTATCGTTAGCACAAATTGCTCATCGGCAAGGCATTTCCCTTTCCTATTTAGAACAGTTATTTACTCGCTTACGTAAAAATAAATTAGTATGCAGTGTGCGCGGACCAGGCGGAGGATATCTTTTAGGTAAAAAGGTACACGAAATTACTGTCAGCGCAGTCATGATGGCAGTGGAAGAAGTTCTAGATGCCACTAAATGTCATGGAAAAAAAAATTGTCATAATGGACAACAATGTTTTACTCATAAATTATGGACAGATCTTAGTACTATAGTAAATCTTTTCTTAAATAAGATGACTTTAGCAGAATTAATTCATTCTAATTCTCGAATAATCCAATAAAAATAATAAATAATTGTGGAAATTAGAACTTAGAATTTTCGTAGATAAGAAAGGGTGTATATATTTCCATTATATGATTTCGGAGATAGAGAGTAAATACCAAAATTCATGTGACCAAAAATAAGAATTGTTTAGAACAAAATGGAGTTTTTAATGAAATTACCAATTTATTTGGATTATTCAGCTACAACGCCTATAGATCCTCGAGTAACTGAAAAAATGATGTCTTATATGACTAAAGAGGGAATTTTTGGTAATCCGGCCTCCCGATCTCATAGTTTTGGATGGCAAGCAGAGAAAGCCGTAGACAATGCCCGCAATACCATCGCAGAACTCATCGGTGCAGATGCCCGAGAAATTATATTTACTTCCGGAGCTACTGAATCGGATAATTTAGCTATTAAAGGAATAGCATATTTTTATTCTTATAAAGGTAAGCATATTATTACAAGTAAAATTGAACATAAAGCAGTATTAGATACCTGTAGATACTTAGAACGAAAAGGTTTTCAAGTTACTTATTTATCTCCCACCAAAAGTGGAATTATTGAGGTAGAGCAGTTAGAGAATGCAATCCGCTCAGATACCATCTTAGTGTCCATTATGCATGTTAATAATGAAATCGGTGTGGTGCAAGATATTGCATCCATTGGAGAATTATGTCGTCAATATAACGTAATCTACCATGTAGATGGAACCCAGAGTGTCGGAAAACTGCCCATTGATCTCCGCATAATTAAGGTAGATTTATTATCTTTTTCAGCACACAAGATTTATGGACCTAAAGGAATCGGAGTATTATATGTACGTCGTAAACCACGAATTCGTCTAGAAGCCCAAATTCATGGAGGAGGGCATCAAAGAGGAATGCGGTCAGGAACTTTACCTGTCCATCAAATTGTAGGAATAGGTGAAGCATGTCGCATTGCTAAAGAAGAAATGATAATAGAAATGGAACGTTTACGTAAGCTACGGAATTTACTTTGGAATGGAATGAGTATAATTGACTCAGTATATGTTAATGGCTCTCTGGAGAATAGTATCGCAAATATATTAAATGTAAGTTTTAATTATGTAGAAGGCGAATCTCTTATTATGGCTCTCAAAGATATCGCAGTATCTTCCGGTTCGGCGTGTACTTCTGCTAGTTTAGAACCATCATATGTATTAAAAGCATTAGGTCTTAATGAGGAATTAGCGCATAGCTCTATAAGATTTTCCCTAGGACGTTTTACTACTATGGAAGAAATTCAATATACCATTGAATTAGTACGTAAGCATATTAGTCATTTGCGAGAAATGTCTCCTTTATGGGAGATGTACCAACAGGGAATAGATATCAACAGTGTAAAATGGAAAAATTCCTAAATTTTAGTCGTATTACGTAGTTCAGAAATAAATATTTTCATTAATTTTAGTAAGGAAAAATAATATGTCTTATAGTAAAAAAGTTATCGATCACTATGAAAATCCTAGAAATGTCGGATCTTTTGATGGTACCGATTCTACGGTAGGAAGCGGGATGGTAGGAGCGCCAGCTTGTGGAGATGTTATGAAATTACAAATTAAGGTTAATCAGCTGGGAATTATTGAAGATGCTCGTTTTAAAACTTATGGATGTGGATCTGCCATTGCTTCTAGTTCCTTAGTTACTGAATGGGTAAAAGGAAAATCTTTGGAACAAGCAGAAAAAATTAAGAATATTCACATTGCTCAGGAGTTAGAGTTACCCCCGGTCAAACTGCATTGTTCTATTTTAGCGGAAGATGCTATTAAAGCGGCTATTGCAGATTATAAAGATAAAAATTTGACTCACTGAAACATTCAAGGTTAAATAATGATGATCATTAGTTTAACTCACCGTGCAGCGACACATATTACTAATCTTTTAAAAAAAAGAGGTAAGGGTTTAGGATTACGGATAGGAGTACGTACCTCTGGTTGTACAGGAATGGCATATGTATTAGAATTCGTAGATAAACTTACTCCGGATGATATAGTTATCGAAGATAAGGAAATTAAAATTTACATCGATAAAAAAAGTTTTTTATATATTAATGGGACAGTAGTAGATTTTGTAAAAGAAGAATTAACTGAAGGTTTCAAATTTAATAATCCTAATGTCAAATATAGATGTGGTTGTGGTGAAAGTTTTAGCGTTTAATATTAAAATTTTAAAAGAAAATTAAAAGATATTTTTTATATTAATATGAACTATTTTGATGTATTTCAATTACCAGTTAATTTTAAGATTGACAGTGAATTACTGTCCACGCGTTTTTATGATTTACAACGTAAATTTCATCCAGATCGTTATCTTAATTTTTCGCCTCCAGAAAAATTATATTCTTTACAACAATCATCTTTGCTTAATAAAGCATGGCAAGTATTGCGTAATCCTTTGTTACGTGCCGAATATTTACTCACTCTTTATGGGTTCAAGATAGGTCAGTGTACTCTGAAAGATACAAATTTTTTAAGAGAACAAATAAAATTACACGAAGAATGTGAAAATCTAGAAAAAACACTGGATGTGAAAAAAATAAATGAATTTTCGGGTAGAATTGATATAACTTTACAAGAGTTACATCAGCAGATGGAGTTTGCTATGGAAAATCAACAGTGGGCAAGAGCAGTGGACATTATCCACCAAATACATTTCTATAATAGAATTCGGAGAAATATTGAAGAATTAGAAAATCAAGAATTAGAATTTTAAAAAATTACTAACTAAAAATTAGTGGAAAATAAATAAAATATGGAACTATTAAAAATTAGTGAACCAGGAACTAACTACTTAAGCACATCCTTATTAGCTAAGAATAAAAAAATTGCGGTAGGTATTGATTTAGGGACTACTTATTCTCTGGTCGCAACCATTCATAATGGTAAACTTCAGACATTATCCGATGATAATAATCGATCTTTACTCCCCTCAGTAGTACATTATCAAGATAATAAAAAAATTATTGGTTGGAAAGCACTTAAATATGCATCTTCTGATCCTATTAATACTATATTTTCTGTTAAGCGACTTCTTGGTTATTCTCTTACGGAAATAAAAAAGAGATATCCTGATCTACCTTATCAATTTCAAGCTAGTAAAAACGACTTGCCTCTTATATGTACATCCTATGGAATAACCAATCCTATTCAAGTGTCTAGTGAAATTTTATTTGAGTTATCGGAACGGGCACGGCACATGTTAAAAAGTAATTTATCAGGTGCAGTCATTACTGTTCCGGCATATTTCAACGATACACAACGAGGAAATACTAGAGAAGCAGCTAATAAATGTGGTTTACATGTATTAAGATTACTTAATGAACCAACCGCAGCTGCTATCGCTTATGGATTAGATTCTAAACAGGAAGGAATAATTGCAGTATATGATTTAGGAGGAGGAACTTTTGATATTTCGATTCTTCGGTTGAAAAAGGGAATTTTTGAAGTTTTATCAACCGGGGGCATTGCTACTTTAGGAGGGGATGATTTTGATCGTTTGTTAGTAAATTGGATCCAATGTCAAATTGGTATAAAGAGTGAGAATGTTATTCTCCAAAGAAAATTTTTAGAAGCCGCCGTAGCTGCTAAAATTAAGCTTAGTAACCATGTACAAACTATTTGCCAGGTGGAGAAGTGGGAGATTTTAGTAACTAGAAGTGAGTTTGAAGGATTAATTTATAGTGCAGTACAACGAACTATATCAATGTGTCGGCGCACTATTAAAGATGCTAACCTAAAAGTAGAAGAAGTATTGCAAGTCATTATGGTAGGAGGCTCTACTAGAATTCCTCTTATCCGAAAAATGGTAAAAAATTTTTTTGGGTTAATTCCTCTTACATCAATTGATCCTGACAAAGTCGTAGTTTTAGGAGCTGCTATTCATGCAGATTGCTTGGTAGGTAATAAGCCGGATCAAGAGATGTTATTATTAGATGTTATTCCATTATCGCTAGGCATAGAAACTTTAGGAGGAGGAGTAGAAAAAATTATTTATAGAAATACTCCTATACCTACTTCTAAAGTAAAATATTTTACTAATTTTCAGAAAGGACAAACTTCCATAATCATTCATGTCCTACAGGGAGAACGAGAACAAGTAATTAATTGTCGTTCTCTGGCACGCTTTACTTTAAGTGGTCTTCCTTATCTTGAGGCGGGACAAGCATGCATGAAAGTCATTTTTCAGGTAGATGAAAACGGATTATTAAGAGTAACTGCTACTGAGCAAATTACTGGTACTACGGCCTCTATTAAACTAGATCCCACTTATGGATTAACAGATAGAGAAATGATTTCTATGATTCAGGAATAACATTTGAAATTAAGAAAAATATTAACCTTTTACATAAGACATAATATCTCAATGGAAAATTTTTTCTCACTAAAACTAGGTATACGTTAATGCCTACTATTATTTTTTTACCTCATCATATATTAATACCAGAACAAATAAAAATTGATGCTGTAGTAGGAGAAAGTATCTTAGATGCAGCGTTACGTAATGGTATTCTAATAGAGCACGCTTGTGAAAGATCTTGTGCGTGTGCAACATGTCACTGTATAGTGCGAAAAGGTTTTGCATCTTTAATGAGTAAAAATGAAAATGAAGAAGATATGTTAGATAAAGCATGGGGATTAGAAGCAACGAGCAGATTAAGTTGTCAGGCTAAGGTTACAAATCAAGATTTAGTAGTTGAAATTCCTAGATATAGTATAAACATACTATCAGAATAACATTTTTCAGAAGTATTTGTGGATATAAACAATATATTGAGATTTTAACAGGTATCTATATGAGCAGAGAACGAACCTTGTCTATTATCAAACCTAATGCAGTATCTAAAAGAGTGATTGGCAAGATTTATACCCGATTTGAGAATGCTGGTTTTATAATTATTGCGGCTAAAATGAAATCTCTTAATAGAGAGATGGCTCAGGAATTTTATAAAGAGCATAAAAAAAAATATTTTTTTGATAACTTGTTAAGTTTTATAACTTCTGGGCCTATTATGCTTTCTATATTACAGCGAGAAAATGCAGTTCAGTGTTTACGTGACTTAATGGGATCTACTAATCCAGAGGATTCCCTAGCTGGTACGCTCAGAGCAGATTATGGTGATAGTATAATAGAAAATGCTGTCCATGGATCAGATTCGCTTGCTTCTGCGAATCGCGAAATTCAGTTATTTTTTAGTAAAAATGAAATTTTTTAGATATTTTAAAGAAAAAAGTTTTGATAGATAAAAACCCTCTCTCTCCTCTCTGAGACTAACATCGTAGGGAATCGTAATTATAGTAGTAGTTTTGTTAAAAGGAATAATGAAAAATTTTTAAAATATCCTCAGTTTATTCACTAATATAAAAAAGCACTAAAAAAGTCACTAATTATTTAGTGACTTTTTTTTTCTTGCTTTTAAAAAAAGTACATAGATATGTTCAATGCAGAGAGTATTATCCTATTTTAGGATATAAATGGCTTTATAAATGTTATTTTTAATCGTCCTTACTATATTGAAGGTTAAAACCATAATAAATTATGTAAAAAGTATAATTTTGCTGTTAATATTAATAAAAGCAAGAAAAAGTACTGGATAGATCTCTGTATTCTCAAAGAAGATAATTTTTTTTGCTGATATCTATAGATTTATCCTTAAACTAGAGACTCCTAAATTTTAGGAATATTTGTTAATCCATTAAAATAAAAACAGATCTTAAGGAGAAGAATGGATTAAACAGGGAAAATAAAAAAATTTTTATAAAAAAACGATAGGTTACATATTATTACTTATACATATATAAAGATATGCATCGAGGTATAATAAGAATGTCTATGATATCATCTCTCCCACGTCGCCAATCTAAACCTATTTATGTAGGAAAAGTTCAAGTAGGAGGTAATTCACCTATTTCAGTTCAGTCTATGACCAATACTAGAACTACGGATATCAATCAAACGGTCGAACAAATCAAAAGTTTAGAAAAAGGAGGGGTAGATATTGTTCGGATATCTATACCTAATATGGATGCAGCCGAAGCCTTTAAAAAAATTAGACAACAAATCACACTTCCTTTAGTAGCGGATATTCATTTTGATTATCGTCTTGCATTAAAAGTAGCCGAATATGGGGTGGATTGCTTACGCATTAATCCTGGTAATATTGGTAATGAAGCAAGAATTAGGCAAGTTATTGATTGTGCTAAAGATAAACATCTTCCCATTAGAATAGGCATTAACTCAGGTTCTCTAGAAAAAGATTTGCTCAGTAAATATATATCAAAACCTTCCGCCCACATCTTGCTAGAATCTGCATTACGAAATGTAGAGTTTTTTGACAAAATGAATTTTGAAGAATTTAAAGTGAGTATCAAATCTTCCGATGTTTTGCTCACTGTGGAATGCTATCGTCTTCTTGCCAAACAGATTAAGCAACCCTTACATTTAGGCATTACCGAAGCGGGTGGAGCAAGAGCGGGAACGGTTAAATCCTCCATAGGATTAGGAATTTTATTAGCGGAAGGAATTGGTGATACATTGCGAGTCTCCTTAGCGGCCGATCCCGTAGAAGAAGTAAAAGTAGGTTTTGATATTCTTAGGTCACTACGTCTTCGTTCACGTGGAATTAATTTTATAGCCTGTCCAACATGTTCTCGACAAGAATTTGATGTTATCGGTACAGTTAAGGAGTTAGAAAAACGCTTAGAAGACATAGTCACTCCGATGGATGTATCTATTATTGGATGTGTTGTAAATGGCCTTGGTGAAGCTAAAAAATCTACTCTGGGAGTAGCAGGAGGAAAGAAAAATAGAATTTATGAAGATGGATTATTAATCCAGGATGGATTAGATCCGAATCAGTTAATTGATGTTCTTGAAAAAAAGATACGTGCTAAAGCGTCTATACTTGCTATAAAAATGAAAAATGGAAAAGAATTGTGAAGCACAAACACATTCAATCTGTGCGGGGCATGAAGGATTATCTTCCCGAAGAAATTAAATTGTGGCAGAAGATAGAAAACATGATTATTCAAATCTTGCATAGTTATGGGTATAATGAAATTAGATTACCTATTCTAGAATCTACAGATCTTTTTTATCGAGTGATAGGTAAATTAACTGATGTAGTAGAAAAAGAAATGTATACTTTTGATGATCGCCATGGAGATAGTTTAACACTTCGACCCGAAGGAACTGCAGGATGTGTTCGAGCAGGAATAGAATCAGGACTCTTATATAATCAGGAACAACGGTGGTGGTATTATGGACCTATGTTTCGCCGTGAACGTCCCCAAAAAGGGCGTCATAGACAGTTTTATCAAATAGGAGTGGAAATTTTTGGGTTAGACGGAGCTAATATTGAAGTTGAACTTATTCTGTTAGCTTCTAGATGGTGGCGGAGATTAGGAATAATGGATAATCTTCAATTAGAGCTGAATACATTAGGTTCTTTTGATTCTCGTCAACGTTACCGAACATCTTTAGTCACTTTTTTAAAAAAAAATTTAAGTTTTTTGGATGATGATAGTATCCGTCGTCTAGATTCTAATCCCCTCCGTATATTAGATAGTAAAAATAATCAAGTTAAAATGATCCTCCGTGAGGCTCCTATTCTTAGGGAATATCTTGATCAAGAATCTCAAGAACATTTTTCAAAATTGTGTAATGTACTGGATAAAATGAACATTAATTATAGAATTAATCCCTTCTTAGTTCGAGGTCTCGATTATTACAATAGTACGGTATTTGAGTGGGTATCTAATCTAGGATCCCAAGGTACTGTATGTGCGGGAGGAAGATATGATCAATTAGTAAAGGAATTAGGGGGATATAAAACTCCCGCTGTAGGCTTTGCTATGGGCATGGAACGTTTAGTACTTATGGTAAAAGAAATCCACTCTCCATGGAGTTCATTAGTGAATCATGATAAAATAGATATTTATTTGGTTTGTTATGGAGCACCCCATGTTAAAAGAGAAGCTCTCATATTAGCAGAACGAATAAGAGACTATATGCCCAAAATAAGATTACGTACGCACTTAGGGTCCGGTAATTTTAAAAAACAGTTTTCTTATGCAAATAAATATGGAGCCCGTCTTGCTTTAGCTTTAGGAGAACTAGAGGTAGAGCACCAGCGTGTAATAATAAAAATTTTACATACTGGTGAACAAAAAATAGTAGATCAAAAAGATGTTCCTAATTTTCTATCACAGTTATTAGTTTAATCTCCAATCCAGAAAAATAACGCAGATAAATAATATTGTTTAACCCACTCTAAGGAATCGTATCATTACAAATGAGGATCAAGTATCGTATTATTTTTAGTTTATTTATCCTAATTTTAGGAGGTTTATTTATTGTTATTAGCTGGAAACAATATCAAATATATAAAATACAAAAAATTTCCGAGAAATATCAATACCATATAGATCGTCTCAATGAAGATCCTACCGTTTTTACTTTAAAATCTACAGAAGATTTTAAACACGAGAACCAACAAAATATTTATGGAACCTTGGTATCATTTATGTTAGCGAATAAATATATTATAAATAATAATTTACCAGAAGCATCCAGCTCCTTACAGTTCAAAACATGTTATTCGGATAAAATAATAAAAAATCTTTGTAGTTTGCGATTATCCCGAATTCAATTACATCAAGGAAAGATAGATAAATTTCTTAACACAGTAAATCAGATAAATACTAATTCATTTTCATGGTCGGCTATAATAGCAGATTTGCAAGGAAACGCCATGATAGAAAAAGGAAATATTAATCAAGCATTACGTTTTTGGCATGAAGCAATGAAAGAATCAACTCTACCTTTCATGAGATATCTTATTAAAATGAAAATAAAATATTTTAGTCTTTAGCTGTTATCTATAAAAAAGCACAATACTAAAACATTACATTTTTACTATTTACTCCCACAACTTAACTATGATTTATGTTTCTATTTTAAGAGAAAAAATGAGAAAAATATGATACCTATCATCACGCTGTTAGGACGTCCTAATGTAGGCAAATCTACCTTATTTAATAGAATGACTGGAAGAAATGTTTTAGTAGCTAATATACCAAATCTAACACGTGATCGACAATATGGTCATATGACTATTCGAGATCAGACGTTTATGATTGTAGATACCGGTGGAATAGATGAGATTAACAAAGGATTTTCAGAAAAAGATATGCTTTATAAAGAAATTGGGGCACAAGTGTTTCAGGCCATTGAACAAGCACATCTTATACTACTAATAGTAGATGCTCGTGTAGGAATAATGCCAGGTGATATTTATCTTACTAAGATAGTAAAGGCTAAAAAAAAAATTTCTTTATAGTAGTGAATAAAATAGATGGTTTGATCTCTCCAAATTATATAGGATCTGAATTTTATTCCTTAGGACTCAAACAACTTAATTTCATTGCAGCTTCTCATGGTACTGGAATGGATCAATTATCAAAAAATATTTTAGTGTGGTATCGAAATCATGAGAAAGAAATTAACCAATCTTATCATCCTAATGATGATCAAAACATTACTGACTACCATGAGTCGGAAGAAGAGGATAATCTAAAATCTAGGCTGAAATTTGCTATTGTAGGACGTCCTAATGTAGGCAAATCTACTTTAACTAATCGAATTCTAGGTGAACGAAGAGTTATAGTATTCAATAAGCCGGGAACAACCAGAGATTGTATCTCTATACCCATAGAATGGAAAGGTATTAAGTATACATTAATTGATACTGCGGGAGTGAAAAAAATTTATAAAATTAATAATTTTAGTGAAAAAATTTTTTTAATAAAAACTTTACAGATTATTAAACAAGTAAATGTAGTAGTTATGGTTTTGGATGCACATTTAGGACTTCATCTTCAAGATAGTTCATTAGTAAATTTTATTACTAAGAGTGGACGGGGAATAGTTTTGGTAGTGAATAAATGGGATCTTTTATCCTGGCGAGAAAAAAATAAATTTAGAGAGAGATTATCCTCTCGTTGGTCTTCAATTAAAATGGATCGTATCCATTTTATTTCTGCTTTATCCTCTCCAGATAAAGATATTAAAGTAATTTTACATTCGGTAAGAGAATCATATCAGGATTCTATTAAACACATAAGTAGTTCACTTCTATCTCGTATTATGAAAAATGCTATTAAAGAACATAAACCGCCTACTATATGTGGTCGGTCAGTTAAGATGAAATACGCCCATATGGGAGGAAAAAATCCACCCATTGTAGTTATTCATGGAAATAAAGTTAAAGAAATTCCACATACCTATAAAAATTATCTAGTGAATTATTTTCGTCGTGCATTAAAAATGCTTAGTACGCCTGTTCGCATTTTCTTTAAAGAAAGCAAGAATCCTTTTGTGAAAAAACATAAAAAGAATTCACGTAAATAAAAATATTGTGATTTTATTCTCCGGAGTGGTAAATATTGGCCATTGGAAAGTGAAGATTATGTTCAGAAAGATGCTTATTAGAAATATAATAACTAGTGATTTTACATATTACATAACCGTCTAAAAATATTACTTTGATAGTATCCTTATTTTTCAGTTGAGCGATATTTGTAATAAGTATATTATCACTCATTGTCATACTATACCCTCTAGTCAATGTATTACGAGGACTCAAAACTTCCAGTTGTGAAACTATAGATAGTATTTTATGACGATGGCTGCTTAAGATTCCATTCATTATTTTGAGCAATTTATATTGTAATTGTTGTAATTTATATTTTGCAATATCAATAATGCTCGGAATATGAGAACTAAAAAGACGTTTCTCAGTATATGTTTGTCTATTAAATGATAGGTTAATTTTTTTAAAGATTAAATCATATATTTGACGAAAGATTTTATTTAAACAGGTACCCTGACGTAAAACATATAACTGTGGATGGTATCGCTGAAGATTATAATTAAGATCAGTAAAACGATTTTGTTGCTTGTCTAAGCAATGTTGGATTGCTATTTCAAGACCTTTTTTATGAAGGTGTATCTGTCGTAATAATTCAATATTATTGCGACTCACTATTTCAGCAGCGGCAGATGGAGTTGGTGCACGTAGATCAGATACTAAATCTGCAATAGTAATATCCGTCTCATGTCCTATAGCACTGACTATAGGGATCGTACTGGCAAAAATCGCTCGAGCTACCTTTTCATCATTAAAACACCATAAATCTTCTAACGATCCTCCTCCCCGGCCTAGGATTAATACATCACATTCCTTACGTATATTTGCAAGTTCAATAGCTCCTATAACACTAGAAGGAGCAGTATCACCTTGTACTATCGCGGGATAAATAACTACAGGTAATAAAGGATCCCGTCTTTTCAGTATTCGTAACATATCATAAAGAGCTGCACCAGTTGTAGAGGTAATAAGACCTACCTGATTAGCGGGTCGTGGTAATGATTTTTTAAAATGTTGTGCAAATAATCCTTCTGACGATAATATTGTTCGAAGTTGTTCATACTGTTGATGTAATAATCCATCGCCAATTTGATGGATACTTTCTCCTATTAATTGTAAATCTCCTCTAGATTCATAGATCGTAATAGTGGCATGTATTAATATTTGCTGTCCATTACGGGGACAAAAGGACATGGTCCGATTATAACTACGAAATATTACACAACGTATTTGAGATGCATGGTCCTTTAGAGTAAAATACCAATGACCAGATGAAGGTTGAGAAAAATTAGAAACTTCAGCAGTTAACCAAATGGGTCCTATTTGATCCTTTAGTAGTTGGTGAAGTTTTTTATTGAAATTGGTCACAGTAAATACTGTTAAAGAAATAGGACTCATTTTAAATAATAAGAAACTAGTGGCAAATCACTATCCTATATTATTTTTCTCTTCCAAGCAAGAATTTATTTAAAAATAAAACTCTGTAAAGCGTAAATTTATCTTATACCAGAACAAAAATAAAGACCATTTATTCGTACTCTTCAAAATCAAAAGATTCAATAAACTTAATTTATATTGTGAGCATAACCAGGAGGAATCATCATGTAATTTTTATTAAATGGTAGTAAAAAAAATAAGAATAAAATTCCAGTTGATTTATTATCGTAATTAATTGAAAACAAACTATTGTTTTAATTTAAACGAAAGCCCCCGCAAAATTCGGGGGCAATTTTATGAAGTTATTAGACGAGAATTAAATATCTATTTTTGGTATGTTAATATTTTTAATACCTTTAACTTTTATTTCTACGCGACGATCGGGCGCTAAACAACGAATTAATATGGAATGATGGTGGAGAAAATCACAATTTTTTCCGGTCACAGAATTTATTGAACCCTTTCCACGTATAGAGATCTTTTCCGGGTCAATTCCTTTTGCGATTAGATAATTAGCTACAGATTGAGCTCTTTTTTCAGATAACATCTGATTATATTCAAGCGATCCGATCCGGTCAGAATAACCTACTACTATGATAGTACTACTATTTTGAGAATCTAAAGCTTGGATCTTGTAATACAATTGATTTAGTTCTTGCTTGCCTACTGTTGTAAGATCCGATTGATCAAATTTAAATAAAACATCAGACTTGATACTAAAATGTTTATTGTCGAATCCAGGACGAATCAATTTTTCATATGTGCTTGAGATTGGTACTTCAGGTTCTACAACGTTATGATTTAAATAGTAAGTAATACCTAAGCTTAGCATGCTATTGTCAGGATGAGTACCTACGGTATGTAAATCTCCTAGTTTATTTACCAACTGATAATCTAAACGAGTAACGATTTTTTTAGATAACGCATACTCAACCCCTATGGCTCCTAAAGGAGCAAAACCATTTTTATAGTCATGGATATGTCCCCATACGGGATTGTCTTGGGAAGAATCTGCTCTCCAAATCATACCTCCTACACGGGTATATATATCAAATTTATCAGTAATCGGATAATTAAGTTTCGTGGTTAGTTCAATGCCATAAGCTTTGAAAGATCCCTTAATTAACTTTCCTGCATTCTGCATACGACCTAGCCAATCGTAACCTAATTCAAATCCTACATTAGGAGTCACCTGATAGCCAAAAATAGAACTGAAGGCAGGTGGATTTTTATATGTTGGACCATCGTTATTAATATAACCATTTCCATGGTAACCTGGATCGTAGTACTGAGACCATCCTAATCTAGTGCCTGTATACCAAGTATTCTCTTGAACAGCAGAACTTGCTATACCACTATATACTGCTAGTGCCACTACTGTAAATGTAATAGCTAGTTGTCTTTTCATTTTGTGCCTCATTCTTATCCACAATCGGATATAAAGCTTTTAGCTTGCAGCTATTAACGGTTTTGTTGTTCGCTAGGGTAATAAACCTGCGAATTACATTTATATTATTCACTGTAGAGATAGACAGGATCTAATAAAAATATTTCTTAATTTTTATCTAAAATTTAGATATTGTCTTTTTTAATTCCTACTTCTCTACTTTTTTTATTCCAAACTAATTAAGTTTCTTGCGACGTAAAAGAATTAGATTGAATCTAACTAGAGATCTTAAGCAAGAAAAATAGTAATAAATATTACTTTCAGTCCTCCATAAAGAGAGATAAAAATTCTATTTTTAATCAGAAGATTATTATTATAGCAGTTTTCTCTTAGGACGATCGTGTTCTCTCATTATGAGAGCAAAATGGATTGACTCTAGTTAATATCCCGCTGACTCAAATAGTCTCCTATTTATAATTCTGAATAATTAGACCTTGAATTTTATTTTTTTATGACTTTATTATGCCTAATTTTTTCTATCCTATTCTCCGAAAAGATATCTATTTGAGATCTGGTTAGTTCCTTCTCGATCCGACAAAAATGAAATAAATGTTCGCAATTATCATTTCTTTGTTCTATGACATTATTACTACTAAAAATATCTAAGGTTTTTAACATAAAAAATAGTTAATTCTGGTTAAGAAATTTATAAATTTCTATAATTAATCATCTCCTATTAATATTGAATAAATTTTTAATTATATTCTTTTCAAAATACTTTTTTTTCTATCATTTCAATAAATGAGTATTCAAAACTTTTTATCTCCAATTTCAATATTTCAACAACTTGAATTATATTTTTCACTTTAAGAGAATTAATCCTCTTAGACTCTTAATGAACATTATATTTTTGGAATACAGGAAAATTATCTTTATTGGTTACATAAATCTTTTTATTTCGAAAAAAAATGATAAAAATATTAGGAGGGGATAATTTGTAAAAAATAATCGTTCTCTTTTTAACTATAGAAAAAGAGTTGCATGTGTTAAAGTCATTTAAATAGTTGGTTGATAACAAGATAATTTTTTTATTTTTTTAGACACAAGATGTGATTATGTTAATAATTCATTAGTGCCTAATAAATTAAGATGAAATTTTCATGATTATTCTCTCTTATGTTTGTTTCCTCCATTAATAATTTTAGTGATTATCAAATTTTATAAAACATGTTATGTATAAAATGCTGTTAGCTTCTAATAATAAATATAAGGAGAGGGAGTTTATTCAATTCATTAATAAAAATCATTATCCTATAACATTACTGACTACTCATCTTTGGAAAGATATTGGTACCATTCCCGAAACTGGCAGTAGTTATTTAGATAACGCTTTAATTAAGGCTAATATTGTTTATCAATATTATCGCTTACCTGTACTGGCGGATGATTCTGGAATGGAATTAACTGAATTTAGTAATTTTCCGGGCATTTACTCTAAGCGATACGCTGGTTTTAATGCCAATGATAAAGATAATTGTAATAAATTAAGAAAATTTTTATTGAAAAAAAAATTAACTTTTACTCCGGCTAAATATAGCTGTGTTTTGGTTTATCAATACCAGGTTAATAAATACCAAAAGTTTGAATCAACATGGAATGGAAAAATATGTAGTTTTCATATCTCTAAAAATGATGGTTTTGGTTATGATCCCATGTTTATTCCTACCGGATGTAATAAAACAGTAGCAGAATTAGATAGCTCTTATAAAAGTACTTATTCACATCGAGCCAGAGCAGTAAGAAAATTGATCCAATATATAGAAAAGAGTCATTAACATAATAGAAAATGTTACATAAATCTTTTATTCTTTTAACAATTCTTCTTGTAAATCTAGTTCATATAATAATTTATGCATAGTTTCATCGCTAATTTGTTTAGTAGCTCGTAAATGAAAAACCTCTCCGCGCTCTGCCCGAATTCCCGTTAATCGAAAACGTCGTTCCAAATCATCAACAAAAAGTACTTGTTCAATATTAGTCTTACCTTCGTCATCGAGAAGACGACGACGCATATAACCTATTACACGCGAACTAGCTTCCTGAACTAATTCAGTATCAATATTTTCTTTAGTAGTATCATAAGTTAGTCTTTCTTCCATTTTATATAAGCTTTTTATGGCTACACTGGCCATCAGAGAACGTGCTTGCTGTATTTCACGATTAAGATTAAATTTATCTCTTAATGAAACTCCTCGTAATAAAAATGGAAGAATAATCATTCCTATCAGCAATGAAAATAGAATTACTCCCGAAGCCAAGAAGATCAATTCATTACGAGCAGGAAATTCTTCATTAAAATGTATAAAAGTAGGTATAGATAACACTCCCGCTAGAGTAATAGCTCCCCTTACTCCAGCAAAAGAAGCAATGAATAAGTCTCTCCATGTATATTTGACAAATTCTAGAGGATTTTTTGTTAAAAAACACCTACTAATATATCGCATAGTCAATAACCATATCAATCTTACAATAACTAATGCCATATACACTAGGACTACATATAAAAAGGGCATCCAAAATTTCATTTTACTATTGTTGCTAGCTGTTTGAATTTGAATCATGAAAAATTTTATTATTCTCGGCAACTGTAATCCTAGTAAAACAAAGACTGTGCCATTAAAAAGAGATTCTAACATCATCCAAACATTATGAGCCCGTAAACGGAGAGGAAGGGGAGCATGACGAAGCATACCAGATCTAGAAACAGTCATACCAGCAGCAACAGCTGCTAAAATTCCTGAAAGTTCAGCATTTTCTGCTACTAAAGAAGTAGCAAAGGGTAATAATAACAAAAAAATAATTTGCGTAACTGGATCATCATAGCTCCATCGACTCATAAAATGCATAGTTTTACCATACAGCAGAGTTATAGTAATGCCTGCTATTACACCACCCAAAAAAACTTTAATAAGTTCCCACATCGAATCAGAGAGAGAAAATTGCATTTCTCCTACAGCCATTGCTACTGTAAATTTCAGAGCTACCAGCGAAGAAGCATCATTCATTAAAGCTTCCCCCTGTAAAATAGCCATTATTTTTTTGGGAATTCTACCTTCTCCAACTAGACTAGTTAAGGCAACAGCATCGGTCGGGGATAATACAGATGCTAAACAAAATGCCGATATTAAATTTATTCCTGGGATAATCCAGTAAATTAGATAACCTATACCAACAATGGTCACTATTACCAGAGCAAATGCTAATCCTATGATTTCTCGTCTATGTTGCATAAATTCACTAGCAGGAATTTTCCATGCATCTACAAATAACAAAGGAGGAACTAAAAAAATCAAAAATAATTCGGAATCAAAATCAATATGTAACCCAAAAGTAGGACATGCCATAATTGTACCAGCAGCAATCTGTAATAATGGTAATGGCATTTGATAGTGTATGAATCGTTGTGCCATTCCTGAAACTGAAACTACCAGCATCATTATTAAAATATTAAAAAAAATTTCCATGATGGTATTATGGATCGTATGGACCGGATTAATAATTAATCTCTTTCAGGTACCACATTATTAGGAACACTCTTTATCTAGAAAGAGATCCAATTATTCTCTCTTAAAAAGATCTTTTGTTCACTACAGAACTTAGTGGTCTCTTTTGAGATAGGTGAATATTATAAGGGTGGAAAAAGTCATTGGTACTAATAACAGCCTAATTGTTATCTCGCGCTTGTCTAGATAAGAAAAAGAAAGGGATAGGGTCGCAAGAGCATAAGAGAATAGATTACTGCTTAATTTTATCGTTTAGTTTAAAATGGAAGATCATCATCAAATTCTAAGTCAGTGTCTTCTGGTGAAGAATCTGAATTCTTTGGCATTTTCAATAAAGTAGTATTATCTAATTTATTTTTAGTACTTGAGAATGGGGGTGGAGATTGTAATTGCCAATTGTTATGAGGTTCTTTACTTACGGATATTTTACTACTAGGACGTATTCCTAACATTTGCATAGTCCCACTAATATTCACAATGATTTCTGTAGTATATCTTTCTTGACCACTACTATCTTGCCACTTACGCGTTTGCAATGTTCCTTCAATATAAACTTGTGACCCTTTGTGCAGAAATTCACCTGCTACTTCTGCTATTTTACCAAATAAAACTATTCGATGCCATTCGGTTTTTTCTTTATTTTCTCCCGTTTGTTTATCTCGCCAGCTTTCAGAAGTAGCTAAATTGAAATTAGTCACTGCTGTTCCATTAGGCAGATATCGTACTTCTGGATTTTGACCTAAATATCCTACTAAAATTACTTTATTAATACCCCTACTAGCCATCTTATTGTCTCCCATAATAAATAATGTAATTAATTTTTATGATATGTAATATCGACTTACTTGAATAAAAAATAATCTGATTACAAATATCGTATACGAACTTTTCTAGTATATCTGATATATATATGAAATGTAAAATATCCTTATCCTGCTTAAGGAGAGAGAAAAAAGTTTTATCGTGGGTGAAAAAAATTTTTATAACCAGATGTCAATCTTATTATGTTATTCTCTGGCGGATGAGCAGTAAGCTATATATTTCCTGTTCAGGAAAAATATTTCTTTTAATTAAACTGCTTATGATTTTATCTAATAAATTATCATCTAGATAATAGAATAGGAAAAATACTATTTCTAACCTAGAATTATAAGTAAAATGTGGACTGTATTATTGACTGAAAAATAATCATTCACATAATTAGTATTGAATTATATTATTCTAATGTAGAATTAGCTCTGATAACGTGTAATCAGATCTTAAAGAATTCAACCAAAAATAAATTTTATTTTCGTATAATTATTATTTTTATACAAACAGTAATAAGAACCTTATCTACAGTCAATTTTAGTAAGATAGATAAAATGTTGATTTTTGTTATCTGTTTTTGCTTGTTCCACAAAACAATATTTTGATTTTTTGTTAATAATGGTCAAATTAAGACCAATTAAATAATTTTAGAATGACGGACGACACGATTCAAAATCGTAATATGAGCATTTAATTAAAACATTTTTATTATTGAATACTTTATCAAGTGCTGATTCCCAACAGTCAAGTTATTTTTTAATATAGTGAATATCGTTATCCATGCATGCTATGCAGCACCAAAAACATAAAAAAACATATTTATTTCGGTACCAATAATATATTATGGCAGAAAAAAAAAATTACATTCAAGTAGGTGATCGGAAAACTAAAGCTCTGAAGATTCCCCCTCACTCTATAGAAGCAGAACAGTCTGTGTTGGGAGGGTTAATGTTAGAGAATAATCGATGGGAAAAAATAGGAGATAAATTAGTAGCTAGCGATTTTTTTAGTCGTCCTCACCGTATAATTTTTAATGAAATGCATCGTCTCATTGAAAAAAATCAGCCTATTGACTTAATTACTTTATCTGAAGCTCTCAACCAAAAGGGTCAGTTAGAACCGGTAGGAGGTTTTGCTTATCTCGCTGAACTATCTAAAAATACTCCCAGTGCAGCTAATATTAATGCTTATGCTGATATTGTACGCGATCGAGCTCTCGTGCGAGATATGATTTCAGTAGCACATAAAATATCGGAAGATTGTTATGATCCACAAGGTCGCAGTACGGAATATTTACTAGATCTGTCAGAATCTCGAGTTTTTCAGATAGCCGATAAACGATCTAGAGAAGCGGGTCCTAAAGGAATAGAACAAATTTTGGAATCCACTTTAACACGCATTGAATCTATTTACCGTCACCCCTATAACGTGGTGACTGGTATTTCTACCGGTTATCATGATCTTGATCAGAAAACTTCGGGATTACAAAAATCAGACTTAATCATTATTGCTGCCCGTCCGTCTATGGGTAAGACTACATTTGCAATGAACATTTGTGAAAATGCGGCTCTGATCCAAGATAAGCCGGTCTTAATATTTAGTTTGGAAATGCCGCAAGATCAAATTATGATGCGAATGCTAGCCTCCCTCTCTCGAATCGATCATTCCCGACTCCGTACTGGTCAACTTGCTAATGATGAATGGATTCGTATTTCTGGAGCCATTAATGTTCTCCTAGAGAAACGTAATATGTATATAGATGATTCTTCTAGTCTGACTCCTACCGAAATTCGTTCTCGCGCTAGACGTGTTTTTAGAGAACAAAAAGGTCTAAGTCTCATTATGATCGATTACTTACAACTTATGCGGGTACCTGCATTGTATGATAATCGTACTCTCGAAATTTCCGAAATATCTAGATCTTTAAAAGCTTTGGCCAAAGAGTTACAAGTGCCAGTGGTAGCATTATCACAGCTTAATCGTTTATTAGAACAAAGATCTAATAAACGTCCTGTGAACTCCGATTTACGAGAATCCGGATCTATTGAGCAAGATGCGGATTTAATTATGTTCATTTATAGAGATGAAGTGTACAATGAAAATAGCGATCATAAAGGAATAGCTGAAATTATTCTTGGCAAACAGCGTAATGGACCAATTGGTTCTCTTAAATTAAGATTCAATGGTCAATGGTCACGTTTTGATAATTATGCTGAATTACCCGATTACTAACAGATGAGTTAATCTAACCATGAAATCTCTTCTTGTTAGGACCAGAATGCCTCAAGTAATAATGATCTTCCCAGCAGAACATAGTTAGATGCCCACCCCAGCAACAACCTGTATCTAAAGCCATAATACCGTCTGGAGTGTACTTACCTGTTAAAGAAGACCAATGACCAAATACCATGGTATAACTAACGTTACTAAATTTTTTAGTACGAGGAATATTAAACCACGGCACTAATGTTTTTGGAGCTAAAGGTGGTGCACCTTTGCATCCTAAATCGAGAGTACCATTAGGTAAACAGTACCGCATACGTGTTAAAACATTAGTTATAAATCGTAATCTAACAAAATTACTCAGGTTCCAATTTTCGTACTTTAAATATTGACTATTAGCGCTCTGATCAAGCATCTGAAGAAACTTTAAGTAATCATTACTGGCCAACATTAATTCCACTTCTTTCGCATATTTTTTCGTCATCTCTAAATCCCAGTGGGGAAAAATTCCTGCATGAGACATAACAATTTTTTTATTTTCGTCTATTTGTAGTAAAGGTTGAAGACGTAACCATTCCATCAGGTCTTCTGCATCGGGCGCTTCTAGTAGCTCGGTCAAATTATCGGATAACTTGGGTCGAGTGATACCATTATATATGGAGATAAATTTTATATCATGGTTACCTAGAACTAATCTTACTCTAGTTCCTAAGGATCGTATATATCTAAGTACTTGTAATGACTTTGGACCTCTAGAAACTAAATCTCCTGTAAGCCACAAAGTGTCTTTGAGAGGAGAGAAAGATACTTTCTTCAGGAGCGTACATAATTCGGCATAACATCCATGAATATCTCCCAGTAAATAGGTAGCCATTTTTTATCCTCTAGTGATGATCATTTTTCTCAAAACAGCTGATGATCGCAAACTTTTAGTAAAAAAATAAAGATCAGTCACTCTTTGACTCCGTTTCATATAAAAAATGAATTATTATTTTTTCTAATTTCATTAAACTTATTGTAAGTCAACCAATTAGCCAGACGACAATAAAGAGCAACCGAGACATTTTCGGCCCGCCATTGAGAATCAATGTCTAATTTATGGAGGCTCTCCATGGTAACTAAATCTTTCAGACTGTTACGTAAAATTTTTCTCCGTTGACTAAACGCTATTTTTGTAATGAGAGATAAACTTTGCAAGTTTTGAACTCCATAAGGCATAATCTTATGGGGAACAAGACGTAATAAGGCGGAATGAACTTTAGGTCGTGGTATAAATGATTGAGGACTAATTTCCAGAATAGAATCAGCTTGACAGTAATATTGTGACATAACACTTAAACGCCCATAATCCTTACTTCCCGGACTAGCTACTATACGGTTGACTACTTCTTTTTGCAACATTAAATGCATGTCTTTTATAATAGTTATAAAATGAAATAGTTTAAATAACAGGGGAGTTGAAATGTTGTAAGCAATATTGCCAAATACACGCAACAATTGACCTTTCTTCTGTGCCAGTTCATAAAAATTAAAATTTAAAACATCTTGGCAATAAATAGTTAACTTATTTCTCAAACTCTCTTGGTTCTGTAAGGAACAAGATAAATTTTTATCTATCTCTATTACGGTAAGTTCGTCTACATATTTACTAAGAGGATAAGTTAAAGCTCCCTTTCCCGGACCAATTTCTACTAAAGCCTGATCAAAATGCGGAGCAATAGCACAGATTATATTATTAATAATAATGTTATCCTGAAGAAAATATTGTCCCCATTTCTTACGAGCAGGAGATAGATATTTGATGGGGCACATTAGGATTAGTAATTATATATTATTCATTTGCTAAATGTCATGGACATACTAACATCTTATCTTAAGAAATGATCAATGATCTTAAATTTTAGAATAGGTAACTATTCATAGTTTAAATAAATCTATGGTATACTTAAGCTATTAGCTTAGCAGATATTCGGTAATTTACCAAATAATTCTTGTGTGTTAATTTACAAGAAAAATTTTTGTACCCTGATTATGGTGGAAATATCATTGCTACACCCAGATCATAGCCAAATAAACTCAAGTGATTAAACTCATCAGCAATGATTTTACCATCTGATAGCATCATAATAACTAGTATCAGCGATTTTGATTCGAAAATAAAATTATTTTTTTGGGGTGGATGATAATCTATATTTAACGACCCCAAAATAACCCAAATATATTACCTTTAAGTAGCTATTATTTTTACATAAGCATGATTACGTTGTTGGTGGATCCAAGAGCATGTTTCTACAGCTATTTTTAAATTTTCCAATATTTGCCAAGATTCTTCTTGAAAGATTCTATTTTTAGCATGTGGCATTTTTCGAGTTTCAAGTAATTGAAGTAAGTGCCATCCATCTTCATTAGAGATGGGGGGACTAATTTCATTAAGTGATAATTTTAACAGAGCACTTCTTAAAGAAGGATGATATTTCTGAGGTAATATCCACTCTAACTGTTCATCTGATTGTTTAGTATGCCGAGAGAAATTCATAGTTCCTCTTTTTAGATGGTCAGCAATGATTCTCAAAATTGCGGAGGCTTTATTATTAGTAATGAGAGGATAATTTATCAGGATGTGTCGGACATACATTTCAGTTAAAAATAAGTTGTCATTTTTATTTTGGTCTTGATATTCGTCCAATAGGAAAGGATTAAGAATATTAAAATGTTTTTTTAAGAAGGCATTTACTTCTGATGGCGTAACTAATATTGTCTGATTCAGAACAGAATTAATTGTATTATTCCATCTGAGTTCGTAATCAATTTCATTATGAAATGACTGAGAGTCTATTTTGGGGTTAGCAAATAAAAAAACATATAATAAATTATTTGATGACAGATGGAAGTCTTCCGCATATCGATTGATATTAGTCAGAACAGTGTTATGAATGTCTTCATCACTGAGTTTAGTATTATCTGTTTGTTGTATTACGGGCAATAATACTGTATTGAGGATAAGTTCTTTCACTATTCGCTGTAAATCTATGTGAGACCACGGTTTTAAAACATGAATGATATAGTCAATATCACTTTGCAAGATTATTTGATTATTTACAATCACTGAAATTCTATCAATTAATATTGGACGTGCAGAAATTTTCTGATACCACAAAAAAGTGAGAACGAAGATAAGTATTTTTATAATATTCATAAGTGGAATAATTTCCTTTGAAGATATTGAGCACTTATTAAAAGTAGAAAAATGGTAGTTTGATGTAATAGAAATAATTATTTCTTTGGTAAGAATTTATTTGATTCGCAATAATATTTTCGGGCAGTAAAATTATGTAGTGCTAAAAAGCATGTTACAAAAAAATATTTTTTTGCCCTTAGTTTCTGATAACAAGTGAAGAAAAATAATTAATTTTTTGTTTGTAAAACTGATGATTCCTCCCAGAGTTGTTGAAATTCTTTTTCATATTGAAAAGCAATATAAGGTGCATTATATAAGACAATAACATTTTCTGCATTTTGTTTAGCCGCTGCTCTTGTATAATTATAGGATCCAGTTTGGACTATTTTATTATCTATAATCATAAACTTATTATGCATAATAGCATAATGATTATTTAATCTTATTGATATTCCATGGTTGGCTAAAAAAGTAAGAGCAGTATATCTATTGTTAGCTTTGTGATCTGCAATAATTCGTATTATTACCCCACGTTTCTGAACTGCAAGTAATGCTAAACTTATAGGTTTACTAGTAAAAGAATAAGCAGCTATATCAATTTTACGCTGAGCTTGAGAGATGGACTGTAAAATCAGTTTTGATGCGGAAAGAGCTGGCGAAAATCCTACTTCTATATTTAGAGAAGAGGATATCAAGCCGACTACCAGTAAAAACAAAATAATACTTTTTTTGATTATCATATTCATGATATATAAATCTTAAGTTAAAAGTTATCTTAAAAGAAATAATTGGAAGATTATCATCTTCTATAATTACAAGGTATTCTTGTACCTTTTATCGGATATCTATCATAGGTATAAGCAATGGTTCTTATTAGATTCATCATATCATATAAGCTTTCATTAAGATCGTATCATCGAGCATAGGCTCAAGATGTATAATGCCATTTTCTGAGAATAAAATTGGTCTGAAACAATTGATTAATAACTATTTTTATTCTATTGTCCCCCACACGTAGAAAGAGTAGTTTTTAAATTAGTATCGAAAAAAAGAGATAAAAATATATGCTAAATTCGATCAAACATAATCCGGTGCTTCTAAATGAAGCAGTGAATGCTCTTAATATCAAAGATAATGGAATCTACATAGATTGTACTTTTGGCAATGGGGGACATGCTAGAATGATATTAAATCGTTTGTCCTCGAAAGGGCAATTATATGCTATAGATCGAGATCCTCAAGCCATAGAAGCTTCGAAGTGTATTAATGATAATGATCCTCGTTTAACTATCATCCATGGTTGTTTTTCACGTATATCATCATATATGGAGGAAAGACAATTAATAGGCCGCATTGATGGAATCCTCTTAGATCTGGGTCTGTCTTCAGGACAAATAAATAATGCCGATCGGGGATTTTCTTATTGGAACGATGGACCCCTTGATATGCGAATGGATCCTACGCAAAGCTTATCAGCTGCTGCCTGGTTATTTAATGCTACTGAACATGATATTACTGTAGTTTTAAAAAATTACGGAGAAGAGCGATTTGCACGACGCATTGCTCGGGCGATCATAAAACGACGTAATAATTATCCTATTACAAGAACAAAGGAATTAGTAGAAGTTATAACATCTCTTTGTCCTAAAAAATTTATTAAAAAACATCCCGCTCGCCGAAGTTTTCAGGCCATTCGAATATTCATCAATAACGAAATTACAGAACTACGAAAAGGCTTAGAAGGATCTTTAAAATGCCTGCGTTCTAGCGGACGTTTATCCGTGATTAGTTTTCATTCTTTAGAAGATCGGTTGGTAAAGTCTTTTATTCGTCACCAGAGTAGGTGCTGTTTCGTTTCAGATCCTAATCTTTACGGATATTTAATCCACGAAGATCGAAATTCAGGAATATTTTTTGGTTCCGGGGGAGGGTTATTGAAAGAAATTGGTAAAATCAAGCCTAGTCGAATGGAGATAGCTATGAACCATAGAGCCCGTAGTGCAATATTACGCAGCGCAGAAAGAACTGAGCAGGTGATGATCAGTGAAAGTAGATAAAAAATTCATAAAAATATTTACTCAAGAATTCTGCTATTATATTAACTTAATAAGTTCTTATGAAGAAATCATAAGAAACTTAAAAAAGTAAAATGTTTATTTTCCAGAAAAAATCCTAAAAAAGCTATCTCTAAATAGTCACTTATTACTATCAATAATTACTCTGGATCTATCAACAGTTACTTTAATAGTAAAAACAATAACTCTAATGAAATAGTAGTGATAAATAATAATTTTTTAGATTACTTAGTGGCACCATGGATAAGTTCAGTGCCCCGTATTTTTATACGGGAAATTCAACTAGATAGCCGATTAGTCCAACCGGGCGATTTATTTGTTGCTATCCCAGGCTATTTACTAGATGGACGTCAGTTTATTCCCCAAGCTATCGCGCAAGGAGGACAAGCCGTGATTACAGAAGCAGATCTGAACCGTAGGGACAAGAGTGAAATTTTATACGTACATGATAAGAAGATTCCCATCATATATTTAAAAAATTTATCTCATCATCTTTCGGAGATTGCAGCTCGTTACTATGGTCATCCAGGTAAAAAATTATCTATAGTTGGGGTTACAGGTACTAATGGTAAAACTACGATTACAAACTTAGTTGCACAATGGGTCCAATTACTTGGAAAGAAAAGTGCAATTATGGGAACATTAGGTAACGGTTTATATGGACATCATCTTATTAAGACGAAAAATACTACTTCGTCAGCATTAGAAATTCAAAAAATATTAAACTTGTTAGTTGAACAAGGAATCCAAGTTGCCGCCCTAGAAATTTCTTCGCATGGTTTATCTCAACATCGCGTAACATCAGTACCCTTTGCAGCTGTAGTGTTCACTAACTTAAGTCGTGATCATCTCGATTATCATGGTACTATGCACTCTTATAAAAAAGCAAAATGGTTATTGTTCTCCGAACATCAGAGTAAAAATATTATCATTAATGGCGATGATGAAGTTGGACGATCTTGGTTATCTATATTACCCGATGCGGTAATAGTTTCTATTAATCAACACAGTTATAAAAAAAAGCGATGGCTTAAGGCAACTAAAATTAATTTTTTTAATTATCAAGAAACTCAAATTCAATTTCAATCTTATTGGGGAAAGGGGCAAATAAAGAGTCATTTAATGGGATCTTTCAATGTAAGCAACTTATTATTAGCACTTACTACTTTATTAACATTAGGTTACTCACTAGATCAATTGATAGAGACATCTGCTTCTTTAAAACCAGTGAAGGGACGAATGAATATGTTTCATGTGAAGGGAAAACCGAAAGTAATTATAGATTATGCACATACACCTGATGCTTTGAAACAGGCGCTTATATCTGCACGAATGCAGCTAAGATGTAAGTACTTATGGTGTGTTTTTGGTTGTGGAGGAGAACGGGATCAAGGCAAGCGTCCTATTATGGGAAGTATTGCTGAAAATTTTGCTGATAAAATCATCATAACTAATGATAATCCTCGTTATGAGGATCCAAGAGTTATTATAAATGATATTTTAAGAGGAATGAAGTTATCATCAAAAGTTAATATTATACTTAATCGAGCGCTAGCTGTAACCAAAGTAGTTCAATTAGCACATGAAGATGATGTTATCTTGATAAGTGGCAAAGGTCATGAAAATTATCAGTTAGTGAAAAATCACCGAATTAATTATTCTGATCTGGAGCTCGTAACAAGACTTTACGAAAGATAAAATAATGATACCTATTACATTATTTCAAATAGCTAATATTATTGATGGAAAAATTATGGGTTGGACTCTTAGGAAGAGTGACCATATCTATACAATATTAACGGATACACGACAATCTGCAACATCAGCTCTTTTTTTTGCCTTAAAAGGAAAGAATTTTGATGGCCATAATTTTATTACCGAAAATATTCAAAATAATGGTGTTAAGGCAGTAGTGGTAAGTCGTCTTCTTTTAAGTATCAAGTTACCACAAATTGTCGTTTCTGATACCATCCTAGCTCTGGGAAAACTAGCATCCTGGATTCGACAACAGCTCAATAGCACTAAGATAGTAGCATTAACCGGATCTTGTGGCAAGACTACAGTTAAAGAAATGTTGCATGTTATATTAAGTCAATGTGGACCGACACTATCTACTTTGAGTAATATGAATAATAAAATAGGTGTGTCATTAACATTGTTAAAATTAAATCCAAAATATGCTTTTGGCGTTATTGAATTAGGGGCTAATCACCCAGATGAAATTGCTTATACAGTAAAGTTAACAAAACCGGAAGTGGTATTAGTGAATAATATATCGTTATCACACTTAGAGTATTTTGGATCTTTGAGTGGAGTAGCACGGGCCAAAGGCGAAATATTTACCGGATTAAAAAATAATGGGATAGCTATTATTAATAATGAAAATAATAATTTTTTCACTTTGTGGAAAAAAATGCTTCATAATAAGGTAGTATGGCGTTTCTCTATGAAGAAAAAAACTAATAGTAATTTTTTTGCTTCTAATATTACTTTAAATACTTTTAGTACTTCGTTTACCATCCATACTCCGTTAGGAGTAGTGGATGTGCATCTGTCCTTGTTAGGTATGCATAATATTGCGAATGCTATAGCAGCCACCGCTTTAGCTACTGCAGTGGAAGTACCATTAGCAAAAATTCGACAGGGATTATCTATGGTCCAAGCATTTCCGGGACGAATGTATCCAGTTTTTTTAGATAAAGATAAAAATAAGTTACTGTTAGATGATAGCTATAATGCTAATGTGGGATCTATGAATGCCGCAGCTTTGACTTTAGCTAAAATGCCCGGATATTTAGTGATGGTAGTAGGAGACATGGCTGAATTAGGTGTTCATAGTGTGAAATATCACCAGATAGTAGGAGCTACAGTACATAATATAGCAGAAATTAATAAAGTAATTAGCATCGGAACATTGAGCAAAAATATTAGTCGTTTTCATTCTAGTGGAGAACATTTTGATAATCCAATTAAATTAATTCAACGACTCAAAATGTTGCTTCACACATATAATAAAATAACGATCTTAATCAAAGGTTCTCGCAATGCGGGTCTGGATTATATTATAGAGACCTTAAAATAAGGAGTAACATTTATGTTATTCTGGATACTGACAAAAATGACAGATGGACAAAATATAACCTTTCTAAATTTTAGATCTATTTTTAGTTTTCTGACAGCCTTCTTTATTTCTATTTTTATGATGCCATCCTTCATAAAAACATTAAAAAAATTACATCTTAATCAAATTATCCGTCTGGAGGGTCCTAAGACTCATTTAAATAAGTACGACACACCTACTATGGGAGGAACGATAATTTTAATATCTATTCTCCTTACCGTATTACTTTGGTCGCAGTTATCTAACTCTTATATTTGGTGTATATTATTTGTATTAATAGGCTATGGTGTTATAGGATTTATTGATGATTACCGAAAACTATCACGTCATAATACCCAAGGTTTAAGTGCGCTCTGGAAATATTTTTGGCAATCTATAATCACAGGTATGATAATTGGGTTGATGTGGTGGATTGATAAAAATCAAATTCCAATCACGAATATAATGGATCCTGATTTCAGTAATTTTTTTACTTCCGTGGGAATAATATATGTCTTAATGATTTATTTTGTTCTTATTGGGACTAGCAATGCGGTGAATCTCACCGATGGCTTAGATGGATTAGCTATTATGATCCTAGTATTGGTATCTTCAGCTTTTGCTTTAGTAGCATGGGCGACTGGTAATGTAACTATGGCAAGTTATCTCCATCTTTCTTACTTACAGTATGCTAGTGAAATAGTAATAGTTTGTACTGCCATTATGGGAGCAGGATTAGGTTTTTTGTGGTTTAATACATATCCTGCTCAAATCTTTATGGGAGATGTTGGATCTCTGCCATTAGGAGGTCTATTAGGAATAATTGCAGTACTATTACGAAAAAAATTATTGCTCTTCATCATGGGTGGAGTATTTGTTATAGAAACTATTTCAGTCATTATTCAAGTAGGATGGTTTAAATTACGAGGAAAACGATTTTTTCTTATGGCTCCACTCCATCATCATTATGAATTGAAAGGATGTCCGGAACCTCGGATTATTGTAAGATTTTGGATTATATCATTAATAATGATTATTATAGGAATAGCAACTATAGGGAAAGTACCTTAAATGAATTATAAAAAAAAAATATTATCATCCTTGGAATAGGGCTCACCGGAATCTCATGTCTTGATTTTTTTTTATCGCGTGATATATCACCTCGGGTGATAGATACTCGAGCTCATCCCCCAGAAGTTAATAAGTTACCAAAAAAAGTAGAATACTATTGTGGTTGTTTAAACAGAAAATGGTTACAGTCCACAGACATGATAGTAGTAAGTCCGGGCATCAGTATCATGCATCCATTTCTTCAAGAAGCATTAGCTCATGGTATAGAAATAGTCAGCGATATTGAATTATTTTGTCGAGAAGCACGATTTCCTATTGTGGCGATTACTGGTACTAATGGTAAAACTACTGTATCCACTTTAATTGCAGATATAGCTAAGTCTTATGGGTATTATACGGGACTAGGGGGCAATATTGGGTTCCCAGCTCTCAACCTTTTACTCGAACCCTATGAACTTTATGTATTAGAGATCTCTAGTTTTCAACTAGAAACGATACAGAGTATACAGAGTGTGGCTGCAACTATTTTAAATATTAGTGAAGATCATCGAGATCGTTACCCTCTTGGATTTCATCATTACCGTGATACAAAATTACGCATTTATGAACAATCTGACGTTTGTATTTATAATGCCGAAGATAAGAACACACACCCTAAACGAAGTTCTTTACAAAAATCTGTAAGTTTTGGTAGGAGTAAAGGTAATAATAACTATTATCTAGATAGATCTTCGTCGGGTAGTATTTGGCTACATGTCAATGGTAACAAATTGTTAAATACAAAGAATATCCAGTTACGAGGAGAGCATAATTACATGAATGTTTTAGCAGCCCTAGCAGTAGCAGACGTGTTAGGAGTGCCCCGTAGTGTGAGTTTAAAAACTATTTCTAATTTTACTGGGTTGCCGCATCGATATCAGTTAATTTGGGAAAAAAATAGTATTCAATGGATAAATGATTCTAAGGCTACTAATGTAGGGAGTACAATAGCTGCTCTGAAGGTGACGAGAAAAATAAGAAGCGGAATAATTTATTTACTCTTGGGAGGAGATGGAAAATGTGCTGATTTTAGTCCTCTTAAAGAGTATTTACAAGATCGAATACAAGTATACTGCTTTGGCAGAGATAAAGAGAGATTATCAACATTATATCCAGAGATAACAATCAAAACAAACACTCTGATCGAAGCTATGCACTTACTTGCTAAGAAATTAAAACCGGGTGATACGGTACTTTTATCTCCTGCCTGCTCTAGTCAAGATCAATATTCTAATTTTCGTCAACGTGGTAATCTATTTACTTCTTTAGCTAAAGAGTTAGGATAATTGCAGTAGACATAGTTAATTAATTTTTTTATCCAACATAATATTTTTTTACTTTTGGGGCGGGTAGAATCCTGTTTCTATTCTATACTTAAGATCATCAACATATCTAAGAAAAATTAGATAAAAATCTATGAATGAATTTTCTTCTCGATTATTAATAATAGGTGGTGGAACAGGCGGACATATATTTCCCGGAATAGCAATAGCTCACTATCTTATGAAGAAGCAATGGAAAATTCTCTGGCTAGGGTCATCTGATCGTATGGAATCTACGCTAGTACCCCAACATAATATTGATATTGAAATTATTAATATGAATTTAATCAGAAAAAAAGGATTGAAGTATTACTTACCTGGTTTAGTCCAATTAGGAGGGAACCTCATTAAATCTTTGAATATAATTAAAACTTGGAAACCGGATGTAGTATTAGGGATGGGAGGTTATATTTCCGGTGCAGGAATTGTAGCAGCTTGGTTATATGATATTCCGATAGTTATACATGAACAAAATCGTATTGCAGGATTAACAAACCGATGGTTAGCCAAAATCTCGCGATATGTATTACAGGGGTTGCCAGGAGATTTAAATAATGCTCTGGTAGTAGGTAATCCTCTTCGAAATGAAATTCGCAACATTGTTTCACCTGAAGTAAGATTTTTAGGTCGCGAAAATCTTCCTCTAAGAGTATTAGTAATGGGAGGTAGCCAAGGATCGCAAATCCTAAATAATATTATTCCACAAGTTGCAATGATTTTAGGATCTAAAATTACTGTATGGCATCAGGTAGGATCCTGGTTTTTAACCAAAACGATGATAAAATCGTATCAAGAAAAATATGAAACTTCATATCGAATTAGTGAATTTATTTCTGATATAGCAGAAGCTTATAGTTGGGCGGATATAGTTATTTGTAGATCTGGGGCATTAACTGTAAGTGAAATATCGGCGGTAGGTTTACCCGCTATTTTTGTACCTTTTCCACATAAGGATCAACATCAATACTGGAATGCAGTATTGCTAGAAGATATTGGTGCTGCTAAGATTATAAAGCAATCATATTTTACAGCTTCGAGAGTAGCTGCTCTGTTAGAATCTTTTGACCGAAGACAACTCTTACGGATGGCTTTATTAGGAAGATCCATAGGTATTATGAATGCTACAGAAAAAATAGCTGATATAATAGAAAGAGCGGCGCTTTCTGATAAGAAAAGATAACTATTTATTTCTGAGAAAGAACAGTCATTAACCAATACGGAATAATTACAAAAATCATTGTCTAAATTTCGAAATATACGTTTAAATTGGACTTTATTAAGATCCTCACAAAAATATATCCACTTTATAGGTATCGGAGGTTCGGGCATGGGATCTCTAGCGGCAATACTAGTACGGGAAGGATATCTAATCAGTGGGTCAGATCTGCAACATAATGCGATGACAGCACAACTAATCTCCCTAGGAGTCACTCTTTATTTTACTCATGATTCCTCCCATGTTCAACAAGCATGTATAGTGGTGATTTCTACAGCTATTGATCATAATAATCCAGAGATAACGGCTGCTTATGAAGCACATATACCTGTAATAAGACGAGCACAAATGCTCTCCGAGTTAATGCGTAATCGATATAGTATTGCGGTTGCTGGATCCCATGGTAAAACTACTACTACTGCTCTATTAGCTACTATATACAACAAAGCCGGATTAGATCCTACATTTATTAATGGTGGAATATTGAAGGAAACTGGAACACCAGCTCATTTAGGATGCAGTAAATATCTAATCTTGGAAGCTGATGAAAGTGATGCTTCTTTTTTATATTTACGACCCATGGTAGCAGTTATTACTAATATTGATACTGAACATATGGATACTTATAAAGGAAAATTATCCAATCTTAAAGTAACTTTTATAAAGTTTTTGAATAATTTACCTGATTCGGGGCGCATAATTATATGCGTAGATAATATAGCGATTAGACATATTTGGCCCAAGATTAAGCGTACCATTCAAATTACAACATATGGATTCAGTGAAGATGCGGACCTGCAGATTACTCATTATAAACAAAAAAATCTAAAAAGTTATTTTCTTTTATTACGTAAAAAACAAACGAATCTTTCCATATGTTTAAATACGCCAGGACGGCACAATGCACTTAATGCAGCGGCTGCTGTGGCTGTAGCTACCGAAGAAGGAATAGCTGATTCTGTTATTTTACAATCCCTCTACTATTATCAGGGTACACTACGCAGATTTGATTTTCTTGGTGAATTTTTTCTTCACCAGTTTAATGGTAAAGCAGGGAGTGTGTTAATAATCGATGATTATGGACATCATCCTACGGAATTAGCTTCCACTATTCAAACGGTTCGTATAAGCTGGCCTCAAAAAAGAGTAGTAATGATATTTCAACCCCATCGTTACACGAGAACGCGTAATCTCTATAATGACTTTGTTTCGGTACTCTCCCAATTAGATCTTCTCTTCTTATTAGAAGTTTATTCTGCGGGTGAAACTCCCATTAATGGAGTTAATAGTAGTGCCCTATGTCATTCTATTAATAGTCTAAATAAGAAAATAAAAGCCATTTTGGTGTCCACACATTCTGAGCTGATAAATTTGCTCTCTTCATTATTGAAGAATAATGATCTCGTTTTAATTCAGGGCGCTGGAAATATAAGAGAGATAGCTGATCTTCTTATTACTCACTTATTAACCAGATCGAAATAATTTTCTATATTTTTAGAACCATAGGAATTAATTTTATGGGTGATAAAATTGCAGTATTATTAGGCGGAAACTCAGCCGAGAGAGAAGTATCTTTGCTATCGGGGAAATCAATAATTATCGGTCTTAAAGATGCCGGTATTACTTCCTATGCCCTAGATATTCAATCTTATCACGTAAAAAATCTTAAAAAAGATGGATTCAAGAAAGTATTTATCGCTCTACATGGACGTGGAGGAGAAGATGGATATCTGCAAAGTATGCTCGAAGACTTAAGAATTCCTTATACTGGCAGTGGGATTCAAGCTTCTGCTATTAGTATAAATAAGTTACATACTAAGTATGTATGGGAAAGTATTGGATTACCAGTAGCTCCTTGGATCACGATTAATAAATCGGCATTTATCAAAGGTTGTTTAAGTCGTAATATAAAAAATGAGATATTAAATTTATCTCTGCCCGTGATAGTCAAACCTATTAAGGAAGGATCCAGTTTAGGAATTACAAAAGTTAATCATATTAAGGAACTTTCATTAGCCTTAAAACATGCATTTTATTATGATCATACGGTATTAGTAGAAAAATGGCTTAGTGGTCCTGAATACACTGCTGTTATTTTAGGAGAGCGAATTTTACCCGAAATTCGTATTAAGTACGCGAGTCTAGTTTATGACTACAGAACTAAATATTGCTCATCCAACACTCAATATTTTTGTCCTAGTGGTTTATCCCGTGAACAACAATCTGATTTTAATCAGCTGGTAATGAAAGCATGGAAAATTTTAGGTTGTAGTGGATGCGGGAGGATTGATGTCATGCAAAATGATGGTAAATTTTATTTACTCGAAGTCAATACATCTCCCGGTATGACTAGTCATAGTTTAGTACCTATAGCCGCAGAACAGATAGGTTGGAATTTTTCTCAATTAGTAGTAGAAATTCTGAATTTAGCTGATCTCAAGAATCCGATATCTGAGGATATTCGGAATATCTCCCGAAAATAACCATATTAATATGGGGCATAATCCAAAATAAAATTTCTATACGTTTTAATTAATATTGGGCATAAGAGATAGATAATTAATCACCTAGTTAGTCTGTGGCCAAGGATGCTAATCTTTCTAATGCAGATTTTATTTTTTCAGGACATTTTATAGCTACTTTACGTAATATTGCCGCACTTTGATGACTTATAGTGCGAGAGAATATTATATTCTTGTTGAATGCTGATGAATATGTGGAGCACGGAGAATTATTGGTCATCTGTAATGAAGGATTAATACTGAGATCAATTCCTATTAATGATGGAATTAGGGAGTGTAAAAGGGACACTAAAATTCGTTGTTCATAACGTAATCGGTTCATCGCGCTAGCATTAGCAAATGCTAGGGATAATCTTCCTTGATGGAAGTTGATCACCCGACACCAAGAATGTAAATGTAATGGAAGAGCGGATTTTACTACCTGATCTAAATAAATTAATTGGTCAGATTTTTTTTGTAAAGATTTGAGCATACTATGCTCGCAAGCATTATCAAAAATATTTTTTAGGGTACATGGAGCACTATATCTCATAAAATATATTCCATTAATAATCTGAGGGGATAATTTGCCAATATAATATTGGTTAAAGAGTAAAAATAATTTTTACCTTCATTAAGAAGGAAGTTCTTTCCTAAAAAAGGAAAGGTTATCAGTATATAACGTTTTTCAGAAATATTATAATAAACTTTATATTACATTGATGAAAAGAAGATGAGTAAAACATAAAGAATAAAGAGAATTAATTCACTATGTTATTACAGATATTAAAAAAAATTTTTGGCAGCAGAAATGATCGAATAATATTGCGCATGACCAAATTAGTTGCGTGCATTAACCACTTAGAAAAAAAATACTCTAAGCTTTCTGATAAATCATTAAAAGAAAATACTAAGTTATTTAGAGAACGGCTGGATAAAGGTGAAATACTAGACAATATTTTACCGGAAGCTTTTTCAACTGTAAGGGAAGCTAGTAAACGGATATTTAATATGCGTCATTTTGATGTTCAGTTGCTTGGGGGAATAGTTTTAAATAATGGGTGTATTGCGGAAATGCCAACTGGGGAAGGAAAAACATTTACAGCAACTCTTCCGGCTTATTTAAATGCTCTCCCTGGAAAAGGAGTCCATATTGTAACAGTGAATGATTATCTAGCACAAAGAGATGCTGATACTAATCGTCCTCTATTTGAATTTCTAGGAATCACTATAGGACTTAACTTACCGGGCATGAACACAGCAGAAAAACAGGCAGCTTACGCGGCGGATATTACTTATGGTACGAATAATGAATATGGTTTTGATTACTTACGGGATAATATGGCATTTAGTACTAAAAATCAGGTACAGAGACTACTCTCCTATGCTTTAATAGATGAAGTAGATTCAATCTTAATTGATGAAGCTCGAACCCCTTTAATTATTTCGGGTCCGATGGAAAATAATCGCTCGGATCTATATATAAAAGTGAATAATTTAATTCCCTCCTTAATCCAACAAGAAAAAGAAGATTCTGATTCTTACCAAGGAGAAGGTCATTTTTCGGTAGATGAAAAAACTAGACAGGTATATTTAACAGAACGGGGACTAATTTTAATAGAAGAACTTTTAGTGAGGGAAGGACTAATGAAAATAGAAGAATCACTTTATTCACCCTCCAATATAATATTAATGCAGCATGTAACGTCGGCTCTCCGTGCACATACATTATTTATTCGCAATAGAGATTATCTTGTGAAAGATGAAGAGGTAGTAATTGTAGATGAACATACGGGACGTACTATGCCCGGGCGTCGTTGGTCGGAAGGTTTACACCAAGCGGTAGAAGCTAAAGAAGAAGTAAAAATTAAAAATGAAAATCAAACTATGGCGTCTATTACTTTTCAGAATTACTTTCGATTATATCCTAAATTATCCGGCATGACTGGTACTGCTGATACAGAAGCCTTTGAATTTCGTTCTATTTATAAATTAGATACCATTGTTATTCCTCCTAACAGGAAGATGATACGTAAAGATTTACCTGATCTAGTATATCTAAGTGAAAAAGAAAAGATTGAAGCAATAATTCAGGATCTCAAATATCGAATTACTTATGGTCAACCGGTGTTGGTAGGAACTATTTCTATTGAAAAATCAGAGACTCTCTCTAGAGCTCTTACTATAGCTGGCATAAAACATAAAGTATTAAATGCTAAATTTCATGCTCATGAAGCGGAGATAATTTCACAAGCGGGACAACCTGGTTCAGTAACTATAGCTACTAATATGGCAGGACGCGGCACAGATATTGTTCTAGGAGGTAGTTTACAATCTGAAATGAGTAGGATAAAAAATCCTAATCCAGATAAAATTAAAATTATTAAGAAAGCTTGGAAAGAACGCCATAATGCAGTTGTAGAAGCAGGAGGACTACATATTATAGGTACTGAACGTCATGAGTCTCGGAGAATTGACAATCAGCTCAGAGGTCGTGCAGGTAGACAGGGAGATCCCGGCTCTTCCCGATTTTACCTCTCTCTGGAAGATAGCTTGATGCGAATTTTTGCTTCCGATCGTCTAGTAGGAATAATGCGAAAATTAGGAATTAAATCTGGTGAGGCTATAGAACATCCTTGGGTAACTAAAGCTATTGCTCATGCTCAGTGTAAAGTGGAAGGTCGAAATTTTGATTTACGTAAACAGGTATTAGAATATGATAATGTAGATAACGATCAAAGACAGGTTATTTATGCGCAGCGTAATGAGTTACTGGCCAACCCAGCAATAAGTATTACGATAGAACGTATATTTGAAGATGTGTTCAGATCCATTATTAACAGCCATATTCCTGCCCAATCTTTAAAAGAATTCTGTAATATTCCTTTATTAGAAGATCTACTTAAGAGAGATTTTAATCTCGACTTTCCTATCACTGAATGGATCACAAAGGATGATAAAATTATTGGTACCGAAATAAGGGAAAAAATTATTTTTCATGCCAAGCAAATATATGCCAATAAAAAATTAATAGTTAGCGCCGAAAAGATATGTAATTTAGAAAAAAATATTATGTTACAAACATTAGATACTCTCTGGAAAGAACATCTAGCTGCTATGGATTATCTCCGTCAAGGCATTCATTTACGTGGTTATGCGCAAAAAGATCCGACGCAAGAATATAAACGAGAATCATTTGCTATGTTTGCTACTTTACTAGAAAACATGAAATATGAGGTTGTCAGTAGACTTTATAAAATGAACTTTAATCACTTAGAACCTTTTTCGGAAACAATATCCTTATCACTTCTCTCGTATGATTCAGCAGAACAAAGTGAGAATATTCCTCCAATCCACAAAATAGGACCTAATAAACTCTGTCCTTGTGGGTCACAGAAAAAATATAAAAAATGTCACGGTCGAAAATTTAATTTTTCGAGGTAGAAATATTCTATACTAATTTGTTTTATTCTAGCAACCAGTGTTCTAAATCACTAGTTTTACATTGTTTACTACAAAACGGACGAAAAATTTCTTTTTGTTCCCAAAAAATTTTTTTACCACAGCGGGGACATTCTACTTGGATATTATTTATGATAAATTGTGCTCCTGATTATTTCATTTTTTTTTGAGAATTTTTTTATAAAAATCTATTGGCATATCATTTATGGGGAAGGATTTCAGTTACACTCTTTTAGATGACAAATAAAAAATAATTTGACTTGTGGGATAAATATAAATACCAAATATAATTTAGTATTCATATTATGAATGTTATTCATAACAATTTTTTTTTGGGAGGTGTTAGCATGAACTGCGTAATTTTATTATTGATCCGATACTTCAAAGATTATGTCAATAATAATGTATTTCTCACATATATCAAAGGCTTATTAGCAAGTAAAGTCTAATAATTAGTTATCATCCTATAATTAATCCGCGACGAAACCAGTGTTGACGTGCTTTGAGAAATTCACTAACTAGCATAGATTTTTTACCAGCTAGTTGTAATTTTTCTATATTTAGTATTGATTGGGCGGTAGCAATTTTTATACCGTTGTTACTAACATGTAATATTTCTCCCGGTTGATATTGATAGTTATTCCCATCTGACCATAATATTGAAGCTTTCCATACCTTAATATATTTTCCATTAATAATAAAATAGCATCCGGGCCATGGATTAAAAGCTCTAATACGACGTTCTATTTCACAAGCCGATAGTTTCCAGTCTATATATGCTTCTTCTTTAGCAATTTTTTTGGCATAAGTTGCCCTTACTTCAATTTGCGGTTTTGGAGATATAGTATTGTGTCCAAACTGTTCTAAGGTCGATAATATCCCTCTTGTCCCCAGAAAAGATAATTTCTTTAAAAGGCTGGCAGTAGTATCGAGAGAATCAATGGGACAAGAAATTTGATTCAGAATATCTCCACTATCAATTTTATCCTTCATTTGTATAATAGTTACTCCCGTAGAGAGATCTCCCGCTAAAATAGCTTGCTGTATTGGTGAAGAGCCTCGCCATCGCGGTAAAAGAGAACAGTGCAGGTTTATAGAGCCGAAACGAGTAATATTCAGTAGATTATTAGGTAATTTTGTCCCATAAGCTACTACTACCATAATATCAGCATTAAGTGCAGACAGTTGTTGGTGCAATGTTTCGTGATTAATATTACGAGGCTGAAAAATAGCAATATTATGTTTAAGTGCGATTTTTTTTACCGGATTATAAATTACTTGTTGACCTCGACCTACCGCTCTATCGGGTTGAGTTAAAACTCCTACCACAATATGTTTAGAGAGAAGAACGGATAGCTGACTAGCAGCAAACTCTGGAGTGCCCGCAAAAATTACTTTCAAAAAATTAGACATCTCAATTAGAGATAATTTTTTAAATTTAATCTTGATTTGTGCATAACAATGTCATTTTTTTTAATTTATTAAAAATTTTTTTCTGCTTAATTGGAGTCAGGTAATCAATAAATATTTTGCCTAAAAGATGATCCATTTCATGTTGAATACAAATAGCTAATAAATTATTTGCTTTTATCACACAAGGATTTCCTGTGATAGTTAAAGTACTAATAGTAACCTTTTTAGCCCGTGGAATAAAAGCCTTCTGTTCAGGAATAGATAAACATCCTTCTTCAATACTAATTTCCCCTTCTGTTTCTAACAATACGGGGTTAATAAGTACTAAAGGTTTATCTTTTTTTTCAGATATATCAATAACAATAATTTGTTGATGAATATTCACTTGTGTAGCAGCTAAACCTATCCCATTTTCTGTGTACATAAGAGTCAACATATTTTCCGCAATTCGCAGGATATCTTGATTTATTTTTATTACGGGCCGTGCAATTGTTCGGAGCCGCTGATCCGGATAAATTAATAACCGCAGAGGGGACATAAAATTAGTCTCTTAGTAGTAATAAGGAAAATATGAAATTATTATTGATAATGATATCACATCTAAGATACTTAGTATATCATTACTAATGATTAATATCTCCGGACCGCAAAAAGAGAACAAATCATGACCCAATATAAATCTATCACGTTTTGTTTGAAAAATCTCCACGAAGAAAAAATTATAGCTTACCCTACAGAAGGAGTTTTTGGTTTAGGTTGTGATCCAGATAGCAAAAAAGCAGTTATGAGTCTGCAGACTTTAAAAAAACGTTCTTTATCCAAGGGTTTTATATTGGTAGCAGCGAATTACCAACAGTTAACACCTTATATTGAAAGTGAAAAATTATCTGATGAGCACCGCGTACAACTATATTCACAGAATAATTCTGCAGCATTCACATGGGTAGTGCCAGCTAGGATTCAGACTCCAGCTTGGCTTACGGGCTCATTGAATTCAATCGCTATACGTATTAGTAAGCATGAAGCAATTATCCAATTATGCAAAGCTTTTAAAAAACCATTAGTCTCTACTAGCGCTAATGTATCAGGTAGTCCTCCTTGTCGTTCTCTAGAAGAAATAAGATCTCAATTTGGATATGAATTACCAGTATATCCTGGTAATATTGGAGAACTACAGCATCCTACCGAAATTAAGGATTTATTTTCGGGTAAAATTATTCGTCGGGGTGGATAATGTTTAATAATTATGATTATACTTTTGCCATTTTTGGCTATCCCATAAAACATAGTAAATCCCCGCGTATTTATCAGTTGTTTGCTAATCAATTTCATATTTACTCTCACAGTTATGGAAAAATTCAGACAAGTAGAGAATATTTTTCCGATAGATTAAATGCGTTTTTTTCGGGGAGTATCGCGAAAGGCGCTAATATCACTATGCCCTTTAAGCAACAAGCGTATAGTTTAGCCAATATTTTGACCGAACGTGCTTTGTTAGCGGGTTCAGTTAATACTCTTAAGAAGTTAGAAAACGATCACTTAGTAGGAGATAATACAGATGGAATTGGTTTACTTAGTGATCTCAAAAGACTCCACTTAATTCATCCTCAAGATAATATCTTGATTCTGGGAGCAGGAGGAGCAGCTTATGGGATAATTTTACCTTTATTATATTATAATTGTTCGATTATGGTTACTAATCGTACTTTCATCCGAGCCCAAAACATGGCTCTAAGATTTAGAGCTTACGGTAATATTACAGCAGTAGATATAAATAAATTGAGTGAATTACGAGTTGACTTAATAATTAATGCTACTTCCTGTAGTGTAAATGGGATAATGCCTTTCTTACCAAGAAAAGTAATATCTTCTCACACATGTTGTTATGATTTATTTTATCAAAATAACTTAACACCCTTTTTACAGTGGGGTAAGGAACAAGGAGCTAAATATTGTGCTGATGGTTTAGGTATGTTAGTAGCACAAGCCGCATATGCTTTTTTACTATGGTATGGGGTCTTGCCAGACATTTCATCCGTTATTAAAACTCTCCAGGAGGAGCAGATCAGCAGGAGCAGGTCATAATAAATTTTAATAATGATGCACACACAATATCTCTTCCATATTAAAGTAGTATGAGTGATTTAGGGGCGTAGTTCAATAGGCAGAACATCGGTCTCCAAAACCGGAGGTTGGGGGTTCGATTCCCTTCGCCCCTGTAATTTATTTAAGATTACATGAAATATTCATCAAAATTTAAACTTAAAATTATTAATAGACCATTTAAGTAATTTTTGGATTTGTTTTGTTTGAGTACTATTTGGTAGCCAGATGGCGTATAAAGGACGGGTGATTAGTGGTATATGCGTTATAGCTATCAATTCTGGATAAATTTTATTCCAGAAATTAGGTAAAAAAGCACATGCATTTATGCTCGGTAATAACTGACGTGTTAAATGTGCGGAAGATGTCATTAATACAGGTAATAACTGTATTCCAGTCCTCGTAAGAAGATCAGGATGAGAACCATCATCTCCCCACTCTAGATCTATATAATTATAATGATTATTAGGTAGTACTACTATTGTCCGGAACAATTGGAGTGATATAGTTCCTAGTTTAGTACTGACTATTCCTCCCATTTTAGGAACATCAGTAGTAATTAACATGTCTAGTTGATGGTCATGTAATTGTTTGATGAGTAAACTACGGGATGCCATTCGCACATCGATATACAACGAGTTTTCTTGATTGTGATCATAAATGGATTTTAACCATGCAGTTAAATAAGCTTCCCACACTGAAGCACTAGTTCCAATGGATAATTGATAATAGTGTTGAGCATATATAACGTTTTTTTTAGCGGATAACCAGAAGTTGAGCATGCTATTCGCATAAGGAACTAATCGTATACCCGCTGCAGTCAATCTAATCTTGTTACGGTGTCGGGTAAAAAGAATTACTCCTAGTTGGTTTTCGAGCTGACGAATACGAAAACTAACCGCGGATTGAGTTAGGTAAAGTAGTTCCGCAGCTTTACCAAAATGTAAAGTTCTACTTACCTCTAAAAAAGTTTTTAATAATTCGGTATTCACTAGTTTCTCCAATAAAAAATTTTTATTTTTATAAAACTTTTTAAGTTTACACTTTATCAATCTTATCTAAGACTATGCCGCGGATATTTGCGAGAATGGGCATAAATATGCCTAAAATAATATTAGGATGACATATCATGAATGGAGAAGTTGTTTCAAACAATTATTTTGTTGATAAAAATTATTACCTGAATTTTCCCATCATGATAATTTGACTCTTAAAGAAGCTCAGAGATGATAAATATCTGGTAGTACCTTCTCCATGTTAGAGGGGTCAAAAAAGCAAAACTGTCAATGATGAAGAACCCAAAATTTGTCGAGGTATAATATCGTTGAAACCCTTCTTCCACTACTTCGTACGAATAATGGTGGATCAAATATCTTACCTGTATTAGGAGTAGGATAACTAAAATAGTTTCTCGGTAGGAAAATACTTTATGCAAGAAGATTATTTAGATAACGATCCTTAACATAAAGCACTCTAAGTTTCGAGGAAATTAAAAGTTATTATGATATATGAATGATATAATTAAATTGATCATCGGCTAATTTATATTTATTCATAATATCATTATATGATTACGCCATAATTTTTTACTTAAATATAAAAGGTAAAGTATGAACTTTTCATCTATAATAAGAAGAAAATATTCTATGCGTCTATAGAAAAATAGTTAGATGGAAGTTATTAACTCCTACTCTGACTGCTCCGAGTAGGTACCAATGTTCTCTCCTGGAGTGTTTAGTTATTTTCACCTGTATTCCTTTATCTCCGGTGCTTTATCTACGAAGTAAGTATGGTATATTATAAAAAAGTAGGTTCAACAAATAATCAAAAGGCTCAAGAAAGAGCGAAAAATAAAATTTAACTCGTCGATAAGAAGTGATCTAAGTATTGATGGGTTAAAATTTTTATGCTAAAAAGGATACACTTGTGGAGAACAACATGAGCGATAAAATTATTTACGTTCACGATAATAATTTTGAAGACTATGTGTTAAAGGAAGATAATAGAGTCACTCTAGTAGAGTTTTGGGCAGAATGGTGTGGTCCCTGTAAAGGAATGGCCCCTCTTTTAGAGGAAATAGCTGAAGAATATAAACACCAGCTCAATGTGGCAAAATTAAATGTAGATAAAAATCCTGTTACAACACAAAAATATGAAATTAGAGGAATTCCTACTTTATTAGTTTTTAAAAATGGAAAATTATTAGACACCAAAGTAGGAATTTTAACCCTAGGAAAAATGAAAGAATTTTTGAATCAATTTTTGATTAAAGATCCGGAGTAGTCTGCTTCGGAACATTATATTTTATTGCTCCTAAGAACAAGAGTTGCCGAAATGTGCACATTATCCACCCAGAGATTTGGCAATTAAATTATCTAGTTATTTATATTTAATCGTAAATATTTTTAAGTTCATATATATTATGAATTAGAAAATATCATAGAACTCAACTCATTAGTTAAAATGATCCCGATTTAAAGAACCACCATTATGAATCTTACCGAATTAAAAAATAGGCCGGTCTCCGAACTAATTACTTTAGGGGATAGTATGGGTCTAGAAAATCTAGCACGTATACGTAAACAAGACATGATTTTTGCTATATTAAAACAACATTCTAAAAGTGGAGAAGATATATTTGGCGATGGTGTCTTGGAAATATTACAGGATGGTTTTGGTTTTCTACGATCGGTAGACAGTTCCTATCTGGCAGGTCCAGATGATATTTATGTGTCTCCTAGTCAAATTAGAAGATTTAATCTTCGTACCGGAGATACTATTGCTGGTAAAATTCGACCTCCAAAAGATGGAGAACGGTATTTCGCATTGTTAAAAGTTAAGGAAGTAAATTGTGAAAAACCAGAAAGTTCCAGAATCAAAATATTGTTTGAAAATTTAACTCCGTTACATGCAAATAGACGATTACGTATGGAACGCGGCAATGGTTCGACTGAAGACTTAACTGCCAGAGTATTAGATTTAGCGTCCCCTATAGGTTGTGGACAACGAGGTTTAATTGTAGCTCCACCCAAAGCCGGCAAAACCATTTTATTACAAAATATAGCACAAAGTGTAGCTTATAATCATCCTGAATGTATTTTAATGGTCTTACTTATTGATGAACGACCTGAAGAAGTAACTGAGATGCACCGACTAGTCAAAGGAGACGTAATGGCATCTACATTTGATGAGCCTGCAACTAGACATGTACAAGTAGCGGAGATGGTTATTGAAAAAGCCAAACGTTTAGTGGAACACAAAAAAGATGTGATTATTTTGCTAGATTCAATTACACGACTGGCACGAGCTTATAATACAGTAGTACCAGCATCGGGCAAAATATTAACCGGAGGCGTAGATTCCAATGCACTTCACCGTCCTAAAAGATTTTTCGGGGCCGCTCGGAATGTAGAAGAAGGTGGAAGTTTAACTATCATAGCTACTGCACTTATTGATACAGGTTCCAAAATGGATGAAATTATTTATGAAGAATTTAAAGGTACTGGTAATATGGAATTACATTTAGCCCGAAAAATTGCAGAAAAAAGAGTCTTTCCAGCTATTGATTATAATAGATCCGGTACTCGTAAAGAAGAATTATTAACTTCAGTGGAAGATCTTCACAAGATGTGGATCTTACGAAAAATTATTCATCCTATGTCTGAAATTGAAGCCATAGAATTTATTATTAATAAACTATCCATGACTAAAACCAATCAGGAATTTTTTAATATGATGAAACGACATTAAATAAGATCATAGTTCTTAAGAAGATTAATGATTGGAAAAATAGAGATGTGTTTTTAAAAAAAATCATCGCGGGTGGATACAAAAATATCATTATCTAAAAGCACCCGTAGCTCAGTGGGATAGAGCGCTGCCCTCCGGAGGCAGAGGTCTCAGGTTCAAGTCCTGTCGGGTGCGCTCGAATGTTTGTAATGGTGGCTATAGCTCAGTTGGTAGAGTCCTGGATTGTGATTCCAGTTGTCATGGGTTCAAGTCCCATTAGCCACCCCATCAAAAAAGCGAAGATGGCGAAATAGGTAGCCGCGCTAGTTTCAGGAGCTAGTGTCTTAATTAGATGTGAGGGTTCAACTCCCTCTCTTCGCACTCCAAAACAAAGTAGTCGGCGAGTAGCGCAGTTTGGTAGCGCAACTGGTTTGGGACCAGTGGGTCGGAGGTTCAAATCCTCTCTCGCCGACCACTAAAATATCAAATTCATATTTACACTCATTGAATAATGATGTTATAGTGATAAAATTACTATCACTAATGTAGGAGACTGAGAAGGATCACTTAATTTTAATTAATATTTAATTGGCATTTTTTTAAAAAAAAACTATATTTAATTGTTAATAATGCAATCTAAATGAGAAAATAAGAAGAGGCAGAGAAATGTTATCTAATAGACAGAAAAAGAATGAGAATTCTATTCTCGCACAAGAAGTAATAAAAAAACGTTCGAATGTAATAATTTGGTTACTACCTCTATTAGTTATATCGTTACTCTTTCTATATTGGTATTTCCAACCCCTCCATAAAAAGGCAGAAAAACAAATTTCAAAAACTACCTTACACAAATTAAGCAACGTAAAGTTAGTTAATGTTACATTACCGGATGGTGTTACTATCAGTATGCAAAATGATAGTGTAGAAGCAAAATTATTAAAATTTATTCAAGATCCCGCACAAAAAATAAGCGATAAACTTTGGTTAAATTTGGATTATCTAGTTTTTGATAGGACTCAAGATGACGCAAAAATAGAGTCTAAAACACATGTACAAAATATTGCTGCTATATTAAAGGCGTATCCAAATGTAAAAATAAAAATTGGCGGCTATACTGATAGTATCGGACGAACTGAAAAAAATATAGTTTCATCACAAGCGAGAGCAGAAAGTGTTAGAAAGCAATTGATTGATTTAAAGATTGCACCTGAACGAGTGTTAGCGCAAGGTTATGGTGAGAAAAATCCTATAGCTTCTAATAATACAACTACAGGTATAATACAAACTCGTGGAGTTTCAATCAATGTTCTAGAAAAGTAATAATGCTTAGATACTATTCTAACTCTTAGATTAAGAGGGTTTAATAATGAGCTATGAAAAGATAGTAACTTTGTTTGATAACTTTCAACATGCACAAGACGCTAAGAGAAATCTTTTAAAAGCAGGATTTAAAAAGCATGATATAAGTTTGATTAATAATGATCAACTTCAAGGAGGAGCTAATATTTTAGTCCATAGGCATGATATTTGGAGACGTTTATTAGGTCAAAGTTTAACTGACCAAGAAGCTAAAATATATGGACAGGCAGTAAAAACTGGTGGAGTAGTTTTAACTTTACGTACTAAAGAAGAAGATACTCCTAGAGCTATCAGTATTTTGAATACTCATCCTCTAGTAGAAATGTCGGACGACACAGTTTCTAACTGTAATAACGAGGATATTATCCCAGAAAAACATCACAGTCATTTTTCTAAAGACAAAAAAAATGCCGAAGAAGAGGTTTTAGAGTTAGCAGAGGAAAAATTAGAAATTGGTAAAAAAGTTGTTTATGAAGGATCTACAAGAGTCCGGCGGTTTGTCACCCAAAAAGATGTAGAAGTAGAAATTCCTCTTCATGAAGAACATGCCTCGATTTTGAGACGCGCTCTTAGTGGTAACTGCCAATCAGCTGATAATATTGATTGGTCTGAGACAGTAGTAGAAATATCAGATACTCATGAACAACCAGTTATAAATAAAAAAGCTAATGTTGTTGAAGAAGTCATAGTGCGAAAGGAAGGTAAAGATCGAGTAGAAAAGATCCGGGATACCTTACGAAAGCAAGAAATAGAAGTAAAGCATAATGATAAATGTACTAAATAACAGCTTTCACTTCTCATTATAAGAAAAAAAGTTTTCTTTTTAATTAAAAATGCGGACTGTCCTGGTCCGCATTTTGCATCTTCCTCAGTTCAGTTTCATTTTGCTAGGTTAATCCTTGTTGCTCATAAGTAATGGAGGCATAATGAAATTTTCTAAAATGCATAGTTTGGGTAATGATTTTATGATTGTGGAATCAATAACACAAAATATAATCGTTTCACATTCACTTATTCGTAGGATGGCTGATCGAAGACCAGGAATAGGATTTGATCAATTTTTACTAGTTGAAATACCTAAAAATGATCATACTGATTTCCACTATCGTATTTTTAATTGTGATGGTAACGAAGTAACACAATGTGGAAATGGAGCACGATGTTTAGCTAAGTTTGTTAATTTAAAAGGGTTAACTAACAAAAAGAATCTTATAGTTAGTACTAAAAAAGGAAAGTTATTTCTGGTAATAGAAGATAATGAACAAATATGTGTAAAAATGAACGAACCAAATTTTACGCCCGCAATAATTCCATTTCTAGCAGATACTATTCATAATAAATATCCCATAGTAGTAGGCGATGATACTATTATGTGTAGTGTAGTATCTGGAATAATTTCTGATCTTCAATAAATTTGTTGGTGCTAAAAAAAATTGAATTTAATGATATTTTAAAATCTTTAAATGATCAACAACGGAAAGCTGTGACTACTACGCACCCCAATTTACTGGTGCTGGCAGGCGCTGGAAGTGGTAAAACTAGGGTATTAGTGCATCGTATTGCTTGGTTAGTTAAAGTACAGCATTGCTCACCACTTTCTATTATGACAGTTACTTTTAATACTCAAGCTGCCGATGAATTATGTCATCGTACTCAAAAAATACTCGGCTTAAAAGTGAGAGGAATGTGGATAGGTACTTTTCATAGTTTAGCACATCGCTTATTACGTAATCATTATTACGCAGCCAAATTACCATCTAATTTTAGGATTATAGATCAAGCAGAGCAACTCCGATTAATAAAAAAAATAATTATTAAATATTTTCCTCAAATACGAGAGGCAGAACAGGCACTGTACTATATAAATAGTAGAAAAAATGAAGGATTGAGACCTGATACTCCTACTGAAATTAGTGAAATTCAGCATCGACAAAACCATTTTGTCCATATTTATAAAATATATCAAAGTATGTGTGATAGGGTTGGACTGGTAGATTTTTCAGAGTTATTACTGCGTGTTAAGGAAATGTGGTTAGATAATCCATCTCTTCTGCAGAAATACCGCTCCAGATTTAATCACATCTTAGTTGATGAGTTTCAGGATACCAATAATATTCAATACGAACTTATTCAGTTGCTATCTAATAATCATAATAATATTATGATAGTAGGAGATGATGATCAATCTATTTATAGTTGGAGAGATGCTAACACGAAAAATATTCAGCGATTTATTACAGATTTTATTGAAGTAAAAATTATTAGACTCGAACAAAATTATCGATCTCCAAACTATATCCTAACTGCTGCTAATGCACTTATTGCTCATAATATAGAACGTCTCGAAAAAACACTCTGGACCAATAAGAGTGATGGAGAACGCATAACTCTTTATAAAGCTTATAACGATTTAGATGAAGCACAATTCGTAGTAAATCGTATAAAATCATGGCACAAAACAGGAGGAAACCTAAAACAATGTGCTATTCTTTATCGTAGTAAAGCACAGTCTAAAGTTATAGAAGATGAATTATTGAAATCTAATGTACGATATTATATTTCTGGCAGGATCAAATTTTTTGAAAGACAAGAAATTCAAGATGTGTTGGCTTACCTGAGACTTATAGTGAATCATAATGATGATCGAGCATTTGAGCGGATTTTTAATAAACCACCTAGAGGATTAGGAAAGAACACTTTGCAGGAAGTACGAAAAATTTCTATCAATAACAATATTTCTTTATGGGATTCAGCATGTACATTAGTAAAACAATCATTCTTCTCCAAAAGAATTCGGCATGCTTTACGTTGTTTTACTTTACTGATAGCACAATTAAAACAAAATATTGCAGAGATGGCTCTATATTTACAAGTGGATTATGTGATCAAAAATTCTGGATTAGGTACTTGGTACCAACTAAAAATCAAGTTTCCTAAGGAACAACAATCAACGAGAATGCAAATTAAAAATCTTAAGCAGTTGGTAATTATTTCCAGACAATACAGTAATCATCAACATAAAGAAGGACGGTTTATTTTCGGCTCTCCACTCCAATCTTTTATTTATCATGCTACTAGAGAAAATTTAAGTATCGCGAATAATAATCTGCCATCCGAATATGTTGATGCCGTACAAATGATGTCAATGCACTGTGCTAAAGGATTAGAATTTCCAATAGTCTTTTTGGTAGGAATGGAAGAAGGTTGGTGTCCCACTCATTATTCTATTGAGAATAGAGTTCTTATACAAGAAGAGCGTCGCCTCGCTTATGTTGCCATGACAAGAGCCATGAAAAAATTGATAGTCAGTTGGTCTCAAAAGCGTCGACTTTATGGTAAAGAGCTTTATTATAAGCGCTCTCGTTTTATTAATGAGTTACCATCCCTATGTATTGATTATTTATCTTCTTCTAGATAAGAGGATTCTCTTTTTTTAGACTGCGTAGTTCGTAAAGAAAAAATAGTGAGAGTTATGAAAAAATTATATCGCGATTCTTTGGATAGAAATCTAAAGATAATAATTTTTCCCTTCCATGCAACAATATTTTTTATGAATTTTATTAAAAATCTATTGATTTCTAAGTCATTAGAAATTAAAGAATATCAAATAAAATATGTTATTTAGACCCATTCTATTGAATAGAGAGAGTGATTCCTATGATAAGCGCATACAAAATAATTGATAACCGGTTGAAACGTCTAGAGCTCGATCTCAACAATTATAATGATGATTTAGAAGATTCTATTTGGCTAGATTTAATTGAACCAGAAGTCAGAGAAAGAGAACGCATCCAAAAAATACTCGGACAAAGTTTAGCAACTCGTCCAGAGTTAAGAGATATAGAAGCTTCCGCTCGTTTTTTTGAAGATAGAGATGGTTTACATATACACTCATTCTTTTTTTATGAAGATTTTAAAGAACATGCCGGTAATGTCACAGTGGCCTTTACTATCCGAGAGGGAAGATTATATACGTTAAGAGAAAGAGAATTACCAACTTTTAGACTTTATCGGATCCGTTCTCGCAGTCAGGTTTTACTAGAAGGTAACGCTTTTGAGCTAATGTTAGATTTATTTGAAACTAAAATAGAACAATTAGCGGACGAAATAGAGACCATTTATAGTGAATTAGAACAATTGAGTCGTATTATTATGAAAGGTAATTGCGATGAGGAAAGTGATGAAGCGTTATCTTTATTAGCAGGATTGGAAGATATTGTATGGAAGGTGCGGCTCTGCTTAATGGATACTCAGCGCGCACTTAATTTTTTAGCTCGTAAAAATCGCTTACCTCTTAAACAAATTGAACAAAGTCGAGAAATTTTGCGAGATATTGAATCCTTATTACCTCATAATGAATCTTTACTTCAAAAAGTAAATTTTTTACTACAAGCTGCGATGGGATTTATTAATATTGAGCAAAATAGAATAATAAAAATATTTTCAGTAGTATCGGTAATATTTCTCCCTCCTACCCTAGTAGCTTCAAGTTATGGTATGAATTTCGATTACATGCCAGAAATAAAATGGATGTGGGGTTATCCGACCGCTGTTCTATTAATGTTTCTGACTGGAGCAGCCCCTTATGCCTATTTCAAATATAGAAAATGGCTTTAATTCAAAAAAACGCACTTTTTTTATAAAATAATCAACCAATAAGAAAATTTAATTTTCTTAGAGAAGATGTCGGATGATGTAATTAGTACTTACTCTCTAATATGAAAAGAGATTATTATTTATATAATTTAAAATTGAATCTGTCTTGATTACAAGATAATAATATTTTTATTTAGTTATGACTAGAGTACTAGCTGAAAGGTGAGCTCTAATTAATCTAATCAATATTTATTCTACTTCTAAGTACTTTTAAGTCTAAATTATGTAATAAATGTTCGTCCAATCTTCGGGCGTATCGCGGCCAACATCTATCTTATGTCAAACTTCTTCTTTTATTATTCCTGGAAATAGATGATGGATGCATCCTGATATCGAATTAAAACCTCGTAGGTGAAAAGAAATTGAATTTTTACATGCTTCTTTAAATAGGAGCATCATTAAAAATTTTTTATTAAATATGATTCCTAAAAATAGATCCCCAAAAATAAATTTTTTTTGTTGGATAGTTAATCCATCAATTGAAGTAAAATTACTACGCATTGATAATCATGAAACATATCCTACTGGAGTAGGTCATCTTACTAAATTTTAGTATCATTTTCTGAGAAATCAGGATCGAATATATTAGCCAATGAATATCTATAGGATTGGCATGATGTGGGACTCAAAACTCCTGTCCAACTTCGTTAGAATGAATCATTCTTGATCCAAGTAAGTTAGTGCAGTCATAGTTATTGTTATTTGCTCATTGTCTGGATTATGTCTTTTTTAAGAGATTAATTTTAATTGATTCAGTGAATCTGCATATTTTTCTCTTATTTGCAATTGCTGTTGGTCCAGATATCATTACAACTTATTTTACGTTCAATCGATCTTAAACAAATTTAATCAAATTAAAATTTGTCAAATGAGAAAAAATTACGAGTATAATCTCTTAACCATTTATGTGCTGGAGAATTATCATTTCTAGGATGCCAAGCTTGTACTAAACAAAATTGGGGAAGTAAAATGTCGGGCTCAAAAGCAGCAATTTCAATGCGGAGTCTGGTCAAGGTATCTAAAAAAAAGATAGGCACCACTGCGAGTGAATTGGTTTTGAGGACGATTTCAATAGTAGCTAAATAGCTAGGACTAATACCTATAACTTTCCGCTGGTATCCATGAGCAAGAAAAATATCATCTACATCTGCATTTAATTTTCCTTTAGAAGTAATAAAATAATAATTAATTATATTTTCAATTTTTTTACTTTGATTAAGAATTTGATGTTTTTTATTGGCAATAATTAAGCACTTTTGCCGATATACTGTTCGCATTTTTATTTCGGGACTTAGTGGTCTCGGTTCCCCAATATATAAGTCCACGTTCTCTTTACGTAAAAAATCCTCTGGCATATTATCATATTTAAACTCAATTAATATATTTTGTTCATTTTCATGGATTTTCTTCATAAAATTCAAGCTGAGTATTGACATAACCAGATCATTAGAAGCGATAGTAAATAAGAGTGATTGATCTCCAACCCGAAACGATACATGTTGATTTAAGACACTTTGAATATTATGAATTATATTTCTTATCTGAGGCTTCAGCTGTATTGCTAGAGGAGTTAATATTAATTGAGATCCAGAACGTACTAAAATTTGATCGTGAAAAGTATCACGAATTTTATTTAAAGATTTACTTATAGCAGGCGGGGTAACATTTAATTTTTGTGCGGTTTGACTTACACTGCATTCTTCTAATAACATATCTAAGACAATCAATAAATTTAAATCAGTACGGTGCACAATAAAATCTCCCCTCTAGTCACAAAATTATCCGCTTTAATAAACAAGCTAGGAGTCTCACATTTTTCTCACCTTATCATTTCATTAAAATTTAAGTTAACATATTTTGATATTAAAAATCATTATAATTAAGGTACCAATGGATTCACGCAATAATGGGAATTATCATAAAATATTTAATAATATGAATCTCCAGGATAGGTTTTTAATTATGTTGACATGTTACCAATAATGGTTGAAATCTTGAATTTTTTATCTCTGATAATAAGAGTATGGGGATGACCAATTTTAATCTCCATCTTATTTCTTACCACAGTAATTTTTAACATTTATCTTGTATTACTTTATTCATGCATCCTCATGAAATGAAGCTGAAGGTAATTGAAGAATGTGTAAATATGTACCGATCCCACATTCTATTTTTGCAAATACTCGATAAGAAAAAGAATATTTCTTTTTACATCTAAAATTAGATATGATAATATTATCTCAATGTTCTGGCAAAGACTTCCAGAAGTCATTAGCAGATTATCTTCAACCATAGATAATACTTTGCTTATTAACTTACTGAATAGCATTATGTAAAAGTTTATATTATGACATTTATGAAAAAATAATGGTAATGAAATCTTATTTCCTTTGGATTAAATATTATTATCTCTTTTGACAAAGGGTTGAATACTATTTATTTCTCCCCATATAAAAAAAAGAATATAATGTATGATTATGTTTTAGACAAAAACCATCTTTTCCTTTAAAGGATAGGAGCTTATTCCTTCATGACAACCATAGTTAGTGTAAGACGCAAGGACCAAGTAGTGCTGGGGGGAGATGGGCAAGTAACACTAGGTCCCACTATAATGAAAGGAAATGCAAAGAAAGTACGTCGGCTTTATAATGATCGAGTGCTAGCTGGTTTTGCAGGAGGTACGGCCGATGCTTTTACATTATTCGAACGTTTTGAACGAAAATTGGTAATTTCTCAGGGTCATTTAGTAAAAGCTGCTGTAGAATTAGCAAAAGACTGGCGAACAGATCGAATCTTGCGGAGGCTAGAAGCCCTATTAGCAGTGGCGGATGAAACGTCATCTTTAATTATTACCGGCGATGGAGATGTAATTCAGCCTGAAAAGGATCTCATAGCAATAGGATCTGGGGGACCTTATGCTCAAGCAGCTGCTATAGCTATGTTAGAGACTACTAAAATGAATGCGCGGAAGATAACCGAAAAAGCTTTAATTATTGCCGGAGATATTTGTATTTATACCAACAAACATTTTACTATTGAAGAATTAACTTACACAGATAAAGGGTAAGGATCTGGATTATGTCGGAAATGACCCCTCGCGAAATAGTCAGTGAGCTAGATAGGTTTATTATTGGTCAGAACAGCGCTAAACGAGCGGTAGCAATTGCTTTACGTAACCGCTGGAGACGAATGCAATTAAATGAAGAACTGCGTCAGGAGGTAACACCAAAAAATATTCTTATGATTGGTCCTACTGGAGTAGGAAAGACAGAAATAGCTCGTCGTTTAGCACGACTAGCACATGCACCTTTTATTAAAGTAGAAGCTACTAAATTTACAGAAGTTGGGTATGTAGGTAAAGAGGTAGATTCTATCATTCGGGATCTGACAGATTCAGCCATTAAAATGGTTCGAATTCGTTCTATGGAACAAAATCAATACCGAGCCGAACAAAGGGCTGAAGAACGTATACTGGACGTATTAATACCTCCTCCTAAAAATAAATGGGGAAAAAATGAAGATTCTCAACCAGGTTACAATGAGAATAGACAAGCTTGGCGACAAAAACTCCAAGAAGGACGCCTAGATGATAAAGAAATAGAAATTTCTCTCATTTCTACCCCTATGGGAGTAGAAATTATGGCTCCTCCCGGAATGGAAGAGATGACTAGTCAGTTACAATCCATGTTCCAAAATTTAAGTGGTCAAAAACAAAAAACACATAAGTTAAAAATTTTCGATGCCATGAAAATTTTGATAGAAGAAGAATCAGCCAAATTAATTAATCCAGAAGATTTAAAACAAGAAGCCATTGAAGCAGTAGAACAACATGGAATTGTATTTATCGACGAAATTGACAAAATTTGTACACGAGGAGAAACTGCGGGACCGGATGTTTCAAGAGAAGGAGTCCAACGCGATCTCTTACCCTTAGTTGAAGGATGTAATGTTTCAACTAAACATGGGATGGTAAAAACTGATCACATTCTATTTATTGCTTCCGGAGCATTTCAAGTAGCTATTCCTTCAGACTTGATTCCCGAACTTCAAGGACGCCTCCCTATTCGAGTAGAATTACAAGCACTAACAACCAATGATTTTGAACGCATTTTAACTGAGCCTAGTGCTTCTATTACTAGACAGTATAAGGAACTAATGGCTACCGAAGGAGTGACTATTGAGTTCACTAATGATGGAATTCGGCGGATTGCAGAATCGGCATGGCAAGTGAATGAAAGTAACGAAAATATCGGTGCCAGACGTTTACACACAGTATTAGAGCGTTTAATGGAAGAAATATCTTATGAAGCTAGTGATCGTAGGGGGGATAAAATTACGATTAATGCAAAATACGTAGGTGAGCATCTTGATAAACTGGTAGCCGATGAAGATTTGAGTAGATTTATTTTATAAAACTAAATAGGGTGTAAGTTAGATATACTTATTTTTACACCTCCAAGTAACCACTCTAATTTTATCTCTTCCTAATCTAGATAAATCACATCTACATATAATGATCATCTTAATTAATTTTCAATAAGATTGTTCTCTTTAGCAGTTAAAGAGAACAGTCCTGTTATGTAGAGTGCTAGTAATTATCTCCGTAATTCTAACGGTAATTTTCCAGAAAATAAAACTTCTTGAGCAGTTGTTTAATGACCTGATTATTACTCAGGTTAAGTTTTTTGATATCAGGAATTATGCCTATGTCTAAAAAATATATAGTTGCTCTTGATCAAGGTACTACCAGTTCTCGCGTTTTGGTAGTTGATCACGATGTTAATATCGTAGCTATTTCACAACATGAATTAAAACAAATTTATCCTCGCTACGGATGGGTAGAGCATGATCCGTTGGATATATGGAATTCACAATGTTCTGCTCTCGTCAAAGCATTATCTTATGCAGGTATTAAATGTGAACAAATAGCTGGCATTGGTATAACTAATCAGCGTGAGACCACTTTAATTTGGGATAAATACACAGGTAAACCCGTTTATAATGCTATCGTCTGGCAATGTTCTCGTACTGCTAAATTATGTGATAAATTCAAAACAGAGGGATTAGAGAATTATATTCATCAAACTACTGGACTAGTATTAAATCCTTATTTTTCTGCTACTAAAGCCAAATGGATCTTAGATAATATTGCAGGAGTACGTATTCGAGCCCAACGAGGAGAATTATTATTTGGTACCATTGATACCTGGCTAGTTTGGCAGCTAACTCAGGGTCGTGTTCATGTCACAGATTATACCAATGCTTCCCGCACAATGCTGTTTAATATTCATACCCTAGAATGGGATCAGAATTTGTTAGATATATTTGATATACCCAAGGGTATCTTACCAGAAGTACGTTCTTCATCCGAAATTTATGGTCCTGTTAATATAGAGGGATTGTATGGAAAAAATATTTATATTGCCGGTATAGCAGGTGATCAACAGGCATCGCTTTATGGTCAACTATGTGTGAAATTCGGCATGACTAAAAATACTTATGGGACGGGTTGTTTTATGTTGATGAATACTAATAATGCAGTAATTCATTCGACTCATGGTTTATTGACTACTATTGCATGTGGACCATCCGGAGAAGTTAACTATGCTCTGGAAGGAACAGTATTTATTGGAGGAGCCTCTATCCAATGGCTTCGGGATGAAATGAAAATGATTACTCATGCGGCAGATTCGGAACACTATGCTACTGAAGTGAATAATACTAATGGTATATATGTAGTGCCGGCTTTTACTGGATTAGGAGCACCTTATTGGGATCCGTATGCGAGAGGAGCAATTTTGGGACTCACAAGAGATTCTAATGCCAGTCATATCATTCGTGCCACCCTAGAATCTATTGCTTTTCAAACTCGTGATGTTATAGAAGCAATGCAAGCTGACATCGGATCCTCTCTGAATAGACTTCGCGTAGATGGAGGAGCAGTCACTAATAATTTTCTAATGCAATTTCAAGCTGATATCCTAGGTATTCGTGTAGAAAGACCAAAGCTCCGAGAAGTTACGGCCCTGGGAGCATCCTTTTTAGCTGGACTTGCAGTAGGTTTTTGGCTCTCTTTAGAAGAGATCCATTCAAAATTAATCATGGAACATTGTTTTATTCCTAAAACTAATCCCACAGAACGAAATAATAGTTATGCTCACTGGAGAAAAGCTGTATCTCTAACACAGAAATGGAATATGTGAATCGATCCTAAGTTCTTCTCAGGTCATGAATTAAGACCTAAGAATATCTCTAAAATTAGAGTATTTTAACTATTGATTATAATCCTAGGAAAAAGGTATTTTATCCGCTAAATTATGAAATTGATAAATATCAGTACTCATCTCATGGATGAACAGTTTAGTTTATGAGATAATAGAAGAGGAGATGTTATGATGAATAAATGGATAGTAGCAAAAGTAACTGCGATCAAACACTGGACCGAAAACTTATTTACCCTCCATGTAGAAGCACCCGTCTCTCCTTTTATGGCTGGTCAATTTACAAAACTCGGCTTTCAAATTAATAATAAATGTATAATACAACGAGCTTATTCGTTTGTGAACGCTCCGAGTGATAAAAACTTAGAGTTTTATTTAGTCACTGTTAAAGGCGGTCACCTAAGTACTTATTTACATGGTCTTTCTATAGGCGATCAAATATTAATTGCTAAAGACTCCGCGGGATTTTTTGTTCTTCATGAGATTCCAAGTTGTAATAATTTATGGATGTTAGCTACGGGTACCGCTATAGGACCATATTTATCTATTCTGCAGGAAGGAAAAGATCTAGAAAGATTCGCTAATATAGTCCTTGTACATGCAGTGCGGTATCAGCAAGATATGTGTTATCTTCCCCTAATGCGTAAACTTCAGCATAAATATAGGGAGAAACTTTATATCCAAACAATAGTCAGTCGTGAAAAGGTAAGAGGGTCCTTGTTAGGACATATACCTCCATTAATATCTAATGGAACATTGGAACATAGTATTGGTCTAAAAATTCAACATCAACATAGTCACATAATGTTGTGTGGAAATCCTAATATGGTCCGATCAACACAAGACGTACTAAAGAATACTAAAAATATGAAAAAACATTTACGTCGGGGACCCCCAGGACATATAAGTACTGAACATTATTGGTAATTTAATGCATGCATTTTTTTTCCCAGTCAGTATTTTATTTTTTAGTTTATTTAATGAAATAAGAGAAATATTGAAATGCGATATCCCTTAGTTATAGGTAATTGGAAACTTAATGGTAATAACCAAATGGTGAGAGATTACATTGCCACTCTACGAAGTCAGCTTAAAAATATTAAATTTTGTAGGGTAATAATTGCTCCTCCGATAATGTATGTATTCCAAGCTCATCAAGAGATTGAGGGTAGTTCTATCCTACTAGCAGCACAAAATATAGATATTCATTTAACAGGAGCTTATACTGGAGATATATCAGCGCAAATGATAAAAGATATAGGCGCACAATATATTATGGTTGGACATGCGGAACGACGAATATATCATCACGAAAATGATGATTTGATTGCAAAAAAATTTTCTCTTGTGAAAAAGTTAGGTCTTATACCAGTACTGTGCATTGGTGAAAATCAAGGAGAAAATCAAAAGGGTAAAACGATGGAAGTCTGTATTCGACAACTAAACGCTCTAATTGATAGAGAGGGGGTTAATGCATTTCAGAATGTAGTCATTGCTTATGAACCATTATGGTCCATTGGAACTGGATTCGGTGCGTCACCAAACGAGGTACAATTCATACATAAATTTCTTCGAGAACATATTGCCAAACATAGCGAAGCTATAGCTGAGAGTTTAGTTATTCAATATGGAGGTTCCGTTAATACTGCAAATGCAGCAGAATACTTTAATAAACCTGATATTGACGGGTTATTAGTAGGCGAATCTTCTTTAAATCCATTTAAATTTGCTAAAATTGTCCAAACGGCAGAAAATATCTATCGAATGAATAATTTAAGAGCTCTTAATAAAGAGTAATATTTTATTATAAATAATACGCTTATTTTTTTATCTGCAATCCCTCTGGAACAAGGAGCCTTTCTAATCTATCTCAGAAAGGAGTGAAATTTTAATTAGTGGTAAATTATCATCAAATTCTAAATATTGAATAAAGAAAATCGGTCTAGATTTTCTGGTGCCAAGCTTGTGTCTTCCAGTGCCATTGGGAAGAAAATTAATTTTTTACTTAATATTAGTAAAAATTATTCATTTAGTTCCCGATACTAAAGGTAGATGTTCTTTATTCCATCCCATGATTCCCCCTTCTAAAATATATATCTTTATAAAACCTAATTTTTTAATTTTTAAAGCAAATTGCTTTTCTTCACTATAATTTCGCCCAGATCCTACTATAATAATAGGATACGATTTGTATTTTAGTAGTTCCTGCCAATAACCTTTCTTAATATTACTGGATAATATATTGATAGAATTATATATATGTCCTTGGTAATACTGCTGCTGAGTTCGAATATCAATTACTTTAGCAGATTGTTTATTCATTAAAAGAGTTGCTTCAGTACAACTTATCATATTTACGCGGTTAACTAAGGACGACTTAAGAGTGAAGACTACTGTCAACACCAATAATATTAACCAAGTATTACAGATTATAGGGTGTGAACTGTAAAACTGTATTATTTCGGCCATTAAGATTTATAACTCCACTAAAATTTTAGTATCATCAAAAGATAGACATCCAGTATTTCACTCATCAGATTATCTATTTAACTCACTCTAATCCGATGCTTACAAGTATTGATTAAAAATTTAACTCCTCTCAAATAAGAGTCTTGCCATCAATTATAGGATAACATTGTGGTCATCATATTAGCTCTTAAGTATCAATTAAGATTGACAATTTCGGCAAAAAAAAAGTACTGCGTTTTTGGTAGTTTATACGTTCAATTAATTTAGAACATTGATGGCATAACTCACCTGTACGTCCATATACATTAAGTAACTTTCTAAAAGTTCCTATCTGCCCATCGACGTGACAAAAATCTCGAATAGTAGTTCCTCCATAAATTATGGCTCGTTGCAGTACTATTCCAATAGCTTCTACTAACTTTTGTGCTTCATTAAAATTTAATGTTGAAATTTTGCGAATCGGAAATATGCCGGCTAAAAATAAAGATTCATTAGCGTAAATATTACCAATTCCTACTACAAATTTATTATTCATTAAAAATGATTTAACTCCTAATCTGCAGTTACGAGATTTATTAAATAAATAAGAACCACAAAAATCGCTACTTAATGGTTCCGGTCCTAATGTTTTTATATACTCACAAGACTCCGGATCATTACTCCATCTCAAAGATCCAAATTTACGTGGATCAGTGTAACGTAAAATTGTTTGGTTACTCATAACCATATCTATGTGATCATGTTTAGAGGATGATGTTTCCAATGAAACCAGCCGCAAGCTTCCCGACATCCCTAGGTGGACTATAATATAACCTAGGTTTAATTTGATGATGAGATATTTTGCTCTTCGTCGCACACTTAATATTTGCTGATTTCTAAGATCGTATATTTCTTTGGAAACGGGATATTTTAGAATACCATTACGAATCTTAGAAAAAAGAATAGTTTTACCTACAAGAGCTTTTTCTATCCCACGACGAATCATTTCAACTTCGGGAAGTTCTGGCATATTAAATCTCTTTAAGAATCCGGATTCTGTCTGGGTGAATTAAATTTTTGCTTCTTTATAAAAAACATGTTTCCTGATTTTAGGATCAAATTTTCTCAGCTGTATTTTTTCCGAATGATTTTTTTTATTTCTGGTAGTAGTGTAAAAATGTCCTGTTTGGGCCGAAGAAACTAGTTTAATATTTTCTCTCGGAGTTTTTTTAGACATATTTCTTATCCTTGTTTTTTGGGATATTAATTTTTATTTTTCTATCTGATAGGATTGACTTAATGCCTTTTTTATCAATGTTGCGAATTCCTTTTCGAGTTACACGAAGTTTCACAAAGCGATTTTCTTCTTCTATCCAAAACTTATGAAAGTGTAAGTTAGGTCTAAAACGTCGTTTAGAAGCATTCATAGAGTGAGATCGCTTATTACCAACGGTAGGACGTTTACCAGTTACTTGACATAATCTTGACATAATTCTTTTATACTTATATTTTATATCATATAATTCATTATACCTGATTTTTCTCATATAAGTAATATTATTTTCTTAGTTAATCATGAAAAAAAATATAGAAATTAAAATTCTTGATAAGAGACTAAAAAAACTTTTTCAATTACCTAGTTATGCTACTCCAGGATCTGCGGGACTAGATCTCAGAGCATGTATGGATCAAATGATTGAGTTATCTCCCGGAAAGACTATTCTTGTTTCAACTGGGTTAGCAATTCATATTAAAGATCCTACTTTAGCAGCAATAATTTTACCTAGATCTGGTTTGGGTCATCAACATGGAATTGTTTTGGGAAATTTAATTGGACTCATTGATTCAGACTACCAAGGGGAAATTATGATGTCAGTATGGAATCGGGGAGAAAAACACTTTGTGATCACTCCGAATGAACGGATTGCACAATTAGTGTTTGTACCTATAGTGCAGGTTGCACTCAATATTGTGGACAATTTTAGTAGTTCTAGCCAACGTGGAAGAGGAAGTTTTGGACATACGGGAAATATATAATCTCAGACAGACTATGAATTTGTTAATTCAAATATAAACTGCTTATGGTGACTATAGAACTATAGTAATAATTTTGACTAATTATGGCTATAATTAAGCACGTCGTCAAGAGATTAAAATGATGTTATAAAGAGAATAAAGTTCACTTAATAAGTGTATATAATTACAAAAACTTTCCTGAATATGAGACATTGGTATTTTTACTATAAACTCACTTATTTTCTAAGTGACTAATAATGTTCTCTTAGATATATAAATAAATTTTATGTTTTGGATAGATGCCTATATTTTAGGTTCACCAACAGTTAAATATCTAGAGTGATATGTTCTATCTTTTAGAACAAAAAAATTTGTAATTTTCCAGGATAAAGTGATCCTCTCTCTTATAAGAGAGATTCTTAATTTTATTATTTGTCTAGGACGATATACTTTTTATGTATGGATGATTTCTCAGTTGAGAATATCCAATATATTTGAGCTTCGTTATTATTGAATAATAGCTAGCATTAAACTTTTTAATATTTTTTTGAGAAGGAGGATAATTTTTATATGATTCGCAGCATGACTGCTTTCACCAGAAATGAAATAAAAAGAGCGTGGGGACATGCGGTTTGGGAAATTCGTTCTGTCAATCAACGTTATCTAGAAACTTATCTGCGTATTCCAGAATCTTTTCGAACTCTGGAACCAGAAATTCGTCAGCGTATAAGTAAAAAGTTAACCCGGGGAAAAATTGAATGTTTTTTACGATTTGACAGTAATTCTCAATTATCCCTAAATATTAATAAATTACTTGTACAACAATTACTCCGAGTCGTCACTTGGATTCAATCACAAAATAATGGACAAGGTATAATTAATTGTTTTGATATTTTGCGATGGCCCGGAGTGATATTAACAGAAAAACTAGATTTCAATAGTATTGGAACGGAATTGCTAACTGTATTAGATAGTACTCTTGATGATTTAATTAATATTCGTGAACTAGAAGGTTCTAGTTTAAAACGTTTTATTGAACAGCGATTAATTAATGTAAGTAATGAAGTAGCTAAAGTACGACTACTATTGCCAGATATAATTAAATTTCCAAACGAACGTCTGGTAGCAAAAGTGCAAGAAGCAAAAATGAAGTTAGAAGAGAATATATTTTTCCAAGACATTATGTTGATTGTCCAACAACGGGGTGATGTGTCGGAAGAATTAGATCGCCTGGAGACACATATTAACCAGATTTATCATATTCTAAATAGGAAGGAGGCCATTGGGCGACGATTAGATTTCATAATGCAGGAGTTAAACCGCGAATCTAATACTATAGCATCTAAGTCGATAAATTCCGAGTTAACTACATCAGCCATTGAAATTAAAGTTCTAATTGAACAAATGAGAGAACAAATACAAAATATTGAATAGTGACGTAACTATCCCTCGTCTTGACGTATCGTCTTTTTATCTCTTGATCTATTGAATATTATTTTTCCCTGATTGATGCGCAGACAAGGATTTACTTACATGTCTATCTTCATGCTTAATAATATCAAAAATACTTTTAGCAATTAATCTTGACTCAATTTCACGCAGTGCAATTACCGTACATTTATCGTTTTTTGCAGTACCTAAGATGTTCTGATTATAAATTTGGATCTGTCGTGCCCTTTTAGTGGCTAGAAGCACTAAATCAAAACGATTACAAATTTTTTCTAATGCATTTTGCACTGTTATCCGAACCCATACCTACTATTTCCTTTAATCTTTTAATAATTTACTAATTATATTACTATTACGTTGTACTTGCTGGTGTTTTTTTAAACCTTCGGCATTTACAATGTTCTTTAAATCTGATACTGCTTGTTCATAAATATCATTAATAATCAAATAATCATATTCCTGATAGTGTTTAATTTCCGTCACTGCTTGGTCTATGCGTTTAGCAATAGATTGTTGACTTTCTTGTCCCCGATGATATAAACGTCTAACTAATTCTTCTTTAGAAGGAGGTAAAATAAAAATACTAGATATAAAAAAGGTAGAAATTTTCTTGCGGATCTGTTGTGCTCCTTGCCAATTAATATCTAGGAATACATCTACACCGATCGAAAGTACAGGTTCGATGCAGGATCGTGCTGTTCCATAAAAGTGTCCAAATATCCGTACATACTCTAAAAATTCTCCATCTTTGATCATCTTGATAAATTCTTCATGAGAAATGAAATAATAATGTAGTCCGTGTTTTTCTCCGGAACGTTTTTTTCTAGTGGTATGGGAAATGGATAGTTGAGCAGAAGAACTGTTTTGGTCTTTTAATACCTGCTGAATTAAACTAGTTTTTCCAGTTCCACTGGGAGCAGAAACTATAAAAAGTATCCCTTGAGTTTTAGTCATGTCTATTTTTCTGTATTGATTTTTTATCTAGATAAAGATAATATGTAGTTTACTACCAAATGAATTTGGCGCATTATAATATAAGTACTTTCTTATCTTTTTAAAGATAAAATTCACAAAATCTCTATTCTAGAGAGATTTTAGTTCAGTTCTTCTTAAAGAAGGAAAAATTAAATGGGGTTTAATAGTATTCCTGCGGGCTACAATGTGCCCGATGATATTTATGTAATTATCGAAATTCCCGCGAATACTAATAATCTAAAATATGAGATCGATAAAAAGAGTGGTGCTCTTTATGTAGATAGATTTTTAACTAGTGCTATGTTTTATCCATATAATTATGGATATATAAATCAAACATTAGCTTTAGATGGAGATTGTCTCGATACTTTGGTACTTACTCCTTATTCTTTACACCCGGGTTCAATCATTCGTTGTCGTCCAGTGAGTATCTTAAACATGACTGATGAGTCTGGTTATGATTCCAAGATTATTGCTGTTCCACATAACAAATTAACGGTCGAGTATGATCATATAAAAGATTTAAATGATTTACCAGAATGGATATGCGCAAAAATAGTGCATTTTTTTGAACATTACAAGGATATGGAACAAAATAAATGGTCTAAGATGATAGGATGGGACAATGTCCAAGCTGCTAAACAGGAAATTATCAAGTGTTATGAAAGATTAATTAGTCAAAATAGAGAGCAATGAAATTTCTGAAATAGACAGTAAAATGTCTTCTTTTTATAAAAAAAGAATTATTACGTGAGGATGACTTACTCTTTAAGTAGTTAAAAGTATTTTTTTAGTGAGATTATATCCAGTTTGTAAGAAAATTTTTTTTTAAAAAAAAGACTTCTCTATTTACCTAGCTAGTATTGCTATTAGTTAAATAATATAGTAAGATAAATAAGTCAACGTGCTAACCTATTATTTAGTTCTTTGACAAGAAGGAAGTGAGTAAAAAATTTGAATGTGCACTGACGGAGTGTGAGATAAGTTCTGTTAAAAAGTTTTAACGGAATGAATAGATTGGAGTTCTTACCTCACTAAGTATAAAAAATCTTATGGGGTAATAAAATTGAATTGAAGAGTTTGATCATGGCTCAGATTGAACGCTGGCGGCAAGCCTAACACATGCAAGTCGAACGGCAGCGGAGAAAATTAATAATTTTCTGCCGGCGAGTGGCGAACGGGTGAGTAATATCTGGGGATCTACCCGATGGAGGGGGATAACTATTGGAAACGATGGCTAATACCGCATATCCTCGACAGAGAAAAGTGGGGGACCATAAAGGCCTCACACCATCGGATGAACTCAGAGGAGATTAGCCTGTTGGTGAGGTAAAGGCTCACCAAAGCTACGATCTCTAGCTGGTCTGAGAGGATGACCAGCCACACTGGAACTGAGACACGGTCCAGACTCCTACGGGAGGCAGCAGTGGGGAATATTGCACAATGGGGGAAACCCTGATGCAGCTATGCCGCGTGTATGAAGAAGGCCTTAGGGTTGTAAAGTACTTTCAGTAGACAGGAAGAACGAAGAATGAATAAAGCTTCGTTTTGACGTTATCTACAGAAGAAGCACCGGCTAACTCCGTGCCAGCAGCCGCGGTAATACGGAGGGTGCGAGCGTTAATCGGAATTACTGGGCGTAAAGAGCACGTAGGCGGTAAGTTAAGTCAGATGTGAAAGCCCTGGGCTTAACCTAGGAATGGCATTTGAAACTGTCTTACTAGAGTCTCATAGAGGGAGGTAGAATTTCGGGTGTAGCGGTGAAATGCGTAGAGATCCGAAAGAATACCAGTGGCGAAGGCGACCTCCTAGATGAATACTGACGCTGAGGTGCGAAAGCGTGGGGAGCAAACAGGATTAGATACCCTGGTAGTCCATGCTGTAAACGATGTCGATTTGGAGGTTGTAGGAAAAACTATGGCTTCCGGAGCTAACGTGTTAAATCGACCGCCTGGGGAGTACGACCGCAAGGTTAAAACTCAAATGAATTGACGGGGGCCCGCACAAGCGGTGGAGCATGTGGTTTAATTCGATGCTACACGAAGAACCTTACCTGGTTTTGACATCCACAGAATCCTATAGAAATATGGGAGTGCCGTTAGGAACTGTGAGACAGGTGCTGCATGGCTGTCGTCAGCTCGTGTTGTGAAATGTTGGGTTAAGTCCCGCAACGAGCGTAACCCTTATCCTTTGTTGCCAGCGCATAAAGGCGGGAACTCAGAGGAGACTGCCGGTGATAAACCGGAGGAAGGTAGGGATGACGTCAAGTCATCATGGCCCTTACAACCAGGGCTACACACGTGCTACAATGGCTCATACAAAGGGAAGCAACCTCGCAAGAGTAAGCAGATCTCACAAAATGAGTCGTAGTTCGGACTGGAGTCTGCAACCCGACTCCACGAAGTCGGAATCGCTAGTAATCGTGGATCAGCATGCCACGGTGAATACGTTCTCGGGCCTTGTACACACCGCCCGTCACACCATGGGAGTGGGTTGTAAAAGAAGTAAGTAGTTTAACCTCCATCAGGAGGAGGGCGCTTACCACTTTGTGATTCATAACTGGGGTGAAGTCGTAACAAGGTAACCGTAGGGGAACCTGTGGTTGGATCACCTCCTTAAAATTAACGAGCATTCCGTTCAGTGCACATCCAAATGAGGACTATTTTTTAGTCCCCTTCGTCTAGAGGTTAGGACCTCGCCCTTTCACGGCGGTAACAGGGGTTCAAATCCCCTAGGGGACATTAAATAAAATTTAATGT